>NZ_JAKEVM010000064.1 GCF_022398475.1 Pseudoalteromonas shioyasakiensis
ATCTATAGATTGGTACTTAGATAAATAATCAAGCCAGGTTGGAAGTTCATTGCTAGGTGTATCGTTTAGGTGAATTAGTAGCGAATACGTTTCATCTCCATTAATTTCATTTTCAGGTAACATTGAAAAATAGAAAGAGCGCCAATATTTCTTCCAACGGTATGATTTACTATTTATTAATTCCCATACTTCAGAACAACTTAATGCTTTGAATAGGTTACATATTAATGAGCCAGGCTGTATGTTGAATGTATCGTCATAGTCAATGTATATAGATGCTATCTCCTTAATTTTATCCTGATGATTTTCGGCTATTACTTCCAAGCTCTTTTCAATGCCAACTTTGAGTGAATAATCCAGCTCTCTGCCAAAAAGTGAGTTCTGTAAGGAAACACACTGACTCATAAATTTACGAAATCCTTCAATTGTTGTGACTGTAAAGTAATCAACAAAACATTGGTGTCGATATTGGTCATATTCTTCGTAACTCATATCTAGCAAACGCATTTCATGCCTATCCTGTCGAAGCAGATTCGACAACTCAACCGTTGAATTATTGAACTCAGCTTGCCATTTGGAAGGGTACTTAATTTCAAGAGCATCTAAATGCTCAAAAAGATCTTGCATGATCAGGCAATGTGACGTGTTTTTGGGGTCTAAATTGGAAATAAAGAATTCAGCAATAAATGGCAAGTCGGCTTCTGCCATTTCCTTCCCTTCAAACCTTAGACGACTGATTAATAGTTGAAAAATATCTTGGATTAATTGTTCATAATCGGGTAAACACATTAGTGTAGCTAAGTTTTTAAATATCTTTTCCCTAATTTGAGTCAGATATTCGTCGGGTGTAAGTCTATATGTAATCACAGTGATTGTGTCACCGCGTCCCCACTTATTTTCGGTATGTTCTACCTTCAAAAAAGATTTAGCTAACAAAATAAATATTCTTGAAAATAGATAATTAGCACCATGTTCACTTCGTTCAACTAACCTATCAACAACATGAGCCTGAACATAGTATCCATAGCGCATATCATCAGGCTTAAAGTTATAACTATCTGTAAGTGTTTTGATAACAAAACCAAGAGACCCTTTGCTCTTTAAAAGGTATTGCAGCAGCAAGTCAAAAGACATTTTAAACTCATCATCACTATAATTCCTGAAGCGGCTTAGTAAGGATACTAGAGAGTATTCGTTATCATCGATTTTAGCCTCTTCAAAGGCTTCATCTTGCCAAGACTCAACAACTATTGGCATCTTAGATATCAGTGTATTGGCAAAAATTAATGTCTCAGTAGGGAGGGCAAACCAAAATGAGTTTAAAAACTCAATTGAACTATTTAAATCACCAGAGTTTTCTATGCCTTTAAATATTCCTTTGATTTCCGTTCTAATTTCAGTAACAATTTTTTTATGATCAAAAGCACTAATAATAGGGTTTAAGGCATCAACTATGGTTCTTTTAAAATCAGGATAAAAATGATGGACTATCATCGAAAATGATATGACTTTCTTCTCAAATACAGATAAGTAAAAAAGGTAGGTAGATAGTACTTGGTCTGAAATTTTAACTACTTCATCTTCATATAAGTCTACCAATTCTTTTTTATGCAGAACTTCTACATACCCCCAAAATTCTTCTGATGAAATTCCAAATGAATTTTGCAGCCACTCCATATGCGAATTATTTAACTTGTCTATTTTTCTAAAGAATGAAATTGCACAGGCAGTAGTCATTAGTTTTTCATCTTCAACTACTTCTCTGATGTTTTCATTTTGACTAAAGTAGTCGTCATATAGTGATGCAACATTCTGTATAGATTCAATTTGATTCGTCTCTACAGCAATTTTAGCGGCCATCATTGCCAATCTAGCATTTCCGCCTGATATTTCTTGAACTCTTTGTTGGTATTCCCCGTTTTTAATGTCGAATAATTCAACTACTAATTCTTTGATTTGTTCGTCTGTCAAAGGTTGAATTGTTTGTTCTTGAACCTCTGTGAATTTACTAGCTTGGGAAAGCACTGAGTCACGAGCATAATCTCTAACAGTTGCAACAATTCGAAAAGTTCTGTTTTCGTCATTCTCGTTTAAATAATGCAATATGTAGTCAAGCCGCCTATCCAAACGGTTAGCATCATCGACAAATATTAAGTAGTCACCAGGCTCACTAAAATAAGCCGTAATATCTCTTATTAAATCAGCACCTTTGTCAAACAAGCAATACACTTTTAAATCTGGATTATTTTTTTGCATTGCAGTTGCAAGATTGACTGAAAATAATGTTTTACCAACACCAGCTGCACCTGAAACAAGTAATAATTTCCAACGACGTAACTGTTCTAAACCTTTGTCAATAGCGTCACTTTGGAACAGTATCTTATTGTCTATAGGCGTTGTGAGATTGTTTTTTCCATACCTAGTTACGAAGTCATTTACGGAAAGCAGTTGCCCTGTATCAAGCGCTAATCCTAAATATTGTTCTGATAAAACGGGGTAGCAATTTTGTATGCTTAAAGATATTGAATCGAGTCCATTTAGGCCAAGCCTTACGTGTCTTTTCTGACATAAACTTTTTAAATGATTGATCTCTTTGGTTGTTAAATTTCCTAAATAACAAATTATAATTTCGCTTATATGCTCACTTTTAATACCTGTTTTCTGTTCGTCGAAACACTTATTTATGTCATCTTCAAGCTTTTCTGCAAGGCGATTTTGTTGGACTGTATATTCTGAAAACAGGTAATACCCATCAGGCTGAATAAATAAACAGTCAGGAGTACCTTTGGTTACTCGATCTGTTGTATCCATCATCCCTATAGAATTGATGTTTTCATAACCTTTGCGATGCAGCCAATCATCACACAACCTTTGAAAAATACCACCTTCCAACTCAAGTAACTTGCTTCTTATTTGATTTGCTATAGTCACTAGATATCCTTACATATAAAACTTTTTATTTTATTGATTCAATAATGCATTTTTTCAACAAGAATGGAAATTAAATCACATGCAGTTTAAGGAACAAATTTAGTCAGTTGTTTTTTAAGTAATTAGAGACCTCCGTTTGGAGAATCTTTACTACTGGTTTAAAGCACATTTATCCATCGACGGTTTATAAATTTAATTCGCCTTTCCGTCATATAAGTTATTATAGATACAATAATTTATAAATCTTAGTGGTGGCAATACCTAGGGTTATTTGTTAAAACTCTATAATGTATTAAGGTGTGCGTGGCGTCGGCAGAAAATATGTGGGATGAGCGCACTATAAAATTGTTAGGTTGTATTCGGAAAATTTAGTGAGTTGGAAGTAATTATGGTTAATATTGATCTCATCCTAAAAGGTTATGATGAGGCATTTTTGCGTCTGAGAACTCAGCGTGATGACGCTAAAATTAGTGGTGATTCAAAGTCTTTATATATCCCTTTAGTTGAAACTTTGGGTTGGGCGGATGTTATAGAAGAATTTTTTGATGAACGCTTTGGTAAAGATTGGATGCTAAAGTTACCAAACTCAAAATCTGATTATGAGCAGGTGATTCTAGGCTTTCGCTATGCCAGAAATGTTGTGCATCACCGATGGGCAGTTGCGGTGGAACTAGACTCTAAAATTCCACTTTTTCAAGATTGGTGCTGGAAATTAACACTAGAAAGCACAAGGCCACAACCTAAGAACCGTGCAGCTTACGAAAGCAAATTAGCAGGTCGAGCATTACGTCATACTTTTAAAGATCTTCATAAAATTTATGGCTCAGCAAGAAAGTACTTAGTCGATTAATAACTATTCACTGAGCTTTTGAAAGTAAAGCCTAACAAACTGTTTAAGAGTGATTTGCAACGCGTGGCATTTTTACCACACGTTGGTTTAAGTGATTAAGGTGGGATGCGGTGGCATTGGTATTACGTTGCTCACACCTTAACAGGGCGTTAGCTTTCCCTAGATTATCAGTTAATCTACTAGCTTTTGTTTCAATACAAATAAACGAAAGGAGATTAATATGTCACTGGACAAACAAACAGTAAAGTACGACAATGAAGGTAATAAATGGGTGTTAGCTGAGGGGTGGTCAAATATGTACGATGCAGTAGATGTGGCTTATAAGTTACTACAATTAGCTAAAGAAAAAGACATACAGTTAAGTAACTTACAGTTACAGAAATTGGTCTATATAGCACATGGTTATATGCTTGGTTGGAAAAGTACACCTCTTGTTAAGGACGAGATACAGGCGTGGAAATATGGTCCTGTTATCCACAGTATTTACAACCAATTCAAGGAAAATGGTGCAAATAAAGTACCTACAGAAGGTATTGATAATGTAACTATTGATGCCGATTTTACAGCGGACGAGCTTACTTGTTTGAATGGTGTTTTAGATTTATATGCAAACAGGACACCGGAGTCTCTTATAACAACAACACACCAAGAAAATACTCCTTGGGATGAGGTGTGGAATAAGAATAACGGGAAATCATGTTACTTTGCTAAGATACCTAATGAGTTAATCAAAAACCATTACCGTAAAGTAGTGACTAACCCAGAGAGTGTCTCTGGGTTATGACCGATCCCTTCAAAACCCCAGTAAAAGAGCCTTCGAATGTGGACCCATCCGAGCAAGAGATTAAGGCGCAACTCTCATTAGATGAACAGACTGCAAGAACTAGGCTTACTCATGCTGATGCAGCAGATAAAGAAAAACTAACAGAGTTAAAAGAATCTTTAGCCTACAACGTGTTATTCTTTATGTGGCTGTGGTGCGCGATGATGTTTCTAGCTGTTATTATTTACTTTACTTCTCAGGTTACTCTGAATAAAGAAATACCTAAAGAAGTAATACTAGGTATGTTTACAGCAACCTCAGTAGTAGTTGGGTTAGTGGGTTATATTCTTAAGGGCTTATTCGGTGGTAAGGAAAGCTAACAAGTCAATTAAGTAGGATTCATTACAGTTTGTTCCAAACTGCATTCACCTCTTATTGAGGCGTTATATCTCCAAGGAATGGAAATAGAAGAACTAGAAAAATTTAAGATCTAAGTTGATTTACTTAAAACATGGACAACAACAAATATAGCAATAATTGCAGGTGAAGTAGCTTGCATGAATACATTCCTTGAAACCAGCAGTTATTTGTTTTTACTTCAAATCTCACTTGGACTATTCGCACTTGCTGTTGTTTTCGCGTTAGGCGCTTTTGAGGCCATTTCGAATCATTTGAATTCGCTTCCTCCTAGTAATAATTGGTATACAAAGTTTATAAAAAATATCTCTACAAAAACCAACGTGTCAGCTTGGTACCTTTCTCAGGTGTCGGGAATCTTTATTGGACTTGGGATCGTAACAGCCGTTGTTTTTCATAGTTGAAACGATACAACAAGGCGCTAAACTCGTTCCCTTCAGTCACTTGGGACACAAACGCAGCGCGGCTTCGCCATTATCGCGGTGCATTTGTGCCTGTTAATTTAGCGATACCGAATAAATACTCTAACTCATTTCTATCCAAAAATGAGTTAAAGCGGCCGTCTGCTAATCTCTCAAAGCCGCCTGTAAGGCGAAATCTAAACCCGTTCTTTTAAACTATAAGACAGGACATAAGCCACTACAACTTTATGTCTCTAATGAGTCAATTGAAGGATTTTTGCTTTAAGAGTCAGCATAAACACTTTCCTTTAGGGGTTTACCATGCTGTAATAATTCTTCATATAACTTTTTACTTTCTAGATTATTTGTGATTTTTGCATATCGAATACATTTTTTTATTTCCTCTGAGTCAATTTTTCTTTCAGGTCCTAAATCTAAAATCTCCAAATGATATTTTTGAAGAAGTCCAAGATTGTTTTTTGCCCAATCAAATTCTAATTGACTTCCTGAAAAGCAATGAGGCCGCTTTTGAAGTCTCGGCTTTCTGATGCTTTTACCCAATACTTTCTTTAACTTAAAGTGTACACCGCTAACCTTCCTTGAGTTACTAAAGGAGCAAAATTCTACTTCTAGATTGGTCACATTATTAATTTTATCTATTACTGGAGAAATAACTCCCTTTTTAAAATCTGACCATAACTTATATGTGCCATTTATATTAAGAAGTGCCTTTAATTCTTCTAAAGTAAATATAACATCTACAGTTCTTTTAAATGCGAGATTAAATTCATGTTTTTTCAGTAGTAGATACATCCTGATCTGAACGACTGTATTTAAACGACATAAATCCGCTATATATATTCTGGTGTAGTTAGCAGATAGATTAAATAGGTATACTTCAATATCTTTTGAAAATTTAAGACTAACTTGTGCTTCACCATCAATTTTTTCATATCTAATATATTCAAAAATTGGAACTTTTAAATCTTGCTGCAGTATTTTTAATTCTTTCTCACTAACTTTTTTCACGGCTGAAGCTAGCGTTCTATGGACATTTTTTTCTTGAACATTCATGTGAAACGCAAACTCTTTCGGATAAATAACAACCTCCCCAGGGTTATGGTATACAGAGTCTACCTGCGATAGAGCATACAAAAGTACCCGCATTTCATTTATATCCAATTCCCAATTGGAGCCTATTAAATCGTTACTAATGACTGCTTTTCTTTTTTTATTACTTATCAAATCTAGGACCTATTTTATTTTAATTCTAAAGTCCATTTCTGAATCAATTTTACATCACATTTCTTACCAGCTATTTTGAGTGAAAACTAGACAACCTCATATATTTCCACCAACAACCTCATTAATATCCATAAACAATTTCTATTTTTTCCTTATTCAACCTCAAACTTATCCATATTTAATTAAAAAAGTCCTTATGGCAGGCCAGTTACGCCGAGACAACCTTCTGAACCTTTTAACCTTAAAAACCTTATAGAGTTTATTGATAACACATTAGCCTTATCGAATTTTGGCAGCACGCTGAAGTAAGCCAACCATTAAACCTAATATTCAAAAGAAACAAAAACAATAAAATGTTTAAATATATACACTTATTGTTAAAAATCGTTAATATTCAACCTTCGTCTTTCCCTCCTCTATTGACAAGCACTTTTACTGCCTAAAAAACACTCGAAAATACAGAGGTACCTGGCATAGACTCATCTATTTAATCGATGTTACTCAACCCATAGCTACTCTGATACTGTCTATTTTTATCAAAGGAAAGTGCCATAAAGATGCTTTGCTATAAAAAACACAAGTGATCAATAAAACCCAATTAACATACTCTCAACCACCTTTTTCATGCTATTGCTGGGCAAAAAAAAGCACTGAAATTAACTCTTAAAACGTTTGCTTAATTCCACCCTGTGTTTATAACAAGCTTATGATTGCCAGGCTTAAAAGTTTAGTTTTCATAGATCAAATAGCCCTTTTGCACTAAAAAGCGAGCTTGAGAAAGACATGACTTGTCAATATTCAATGACTATAAATGATCACCTAACAAACATACGTATTTGCACAGTACAAATGAGGAGAATCTGTGTGAAGACATTTTGTTTAGAGCTCGTACTTGGGTTAGTACGAGTCGGTGTGAATAGTATTTATTTGTTTATTTCACTTGCGATATTTTTGTGGGTTCTTGATTACCCCGCAACTTCTAGACTGGCGTCTGCTAACTTACTCGAAGGCTATGAGCAGATTATTTTGGCATACATATGTGCTGACATTTTAAGTTTCATAGAATCAAAATTACGAGACAAATACCTTTAATTCTAAGCGCCCTGTGGGCGCTTTTTTAAATTCTGATACAACTACGATTTTACTCTCTTATAAACCAAAAAAAGCGCCTTAAAGGCGCTTTGGTGGACAAACATAGGAGGTTAGTAAAACCTTAGTAACACATACTCAAGCATCTTTTTCATGCTGGGTGTGTGCTTTTCTGCATAGATATAGTAGCCCGTTGCACCCATTACAAATTTGGTGCAAAACAGGCTCATTACGATTAGCCAAACGAGATTTTCTGTGGTCTTAAGCTGATAAAACGTAAATCCAACACCACTGAATAGAATCAGTGCGATAACAATCTCTATACGATTGCAATAGATATATGAGTGTTTAAAACTCATCTATTCCACCGCAAGAAATATCTATACCCCAATCAGTATCATCAAATACAGAGAAAGAATCACAGCTAGTTGTATCAGAAAAGTCACTGTTATCTGTGCCAAATACGTTGCCACCTATATCAACACAATTGCCATTATCAGCATCATTGATAGGTAAACCGGTTGCAGGATTAATTGATGTAGTCGTCATTTTTAACCTCTTAGAGTGGGTGAGTTCTCTTTAAAAGTTAATGATTTTGTGATAAAAAACAAACTCGTTTGACTGCGAAGCTCAGCAACAAACAGTTTGGATTATCACTTTCTTCTTTTCTATTTATCTCACTATTCACAGAAAATATTACTTTGTTTTGTTACGAAGTAGGCTTACTTTTTCGTCTGAAAGACATCAAATCCAGCCTAATTCGGAACGAAATTAGGCAATAAAAAGCGTCTCAGAATGAGACCAATAAGTCGCGTAATGTGCCGTAGGCGAAGCCGAAGAAACATGGAGCAGCGCGAATGTACAGCTGGTCTGTACTCACCGCGATGATGTTTCGCCCTAGCGAAATTCGATTGAAATTTGGTACAAATTGAAAAGCGAACCACCTTTTCGATAGAAAAGTAAGCGATATGATGAAGGCGGATAATGGGGCACCCATCGCCTGTTCATAAAGCGGCATTGTGGCGGTGAGTACAGAGCGTAGCTCGGTACATTCGCGCTATGGCTTAATACGCTAGAGCGGTAGCTCGTTGAGTCAGCTCGTTGCGGAGCAACATCAGAGATGACGGGCGTTTTAAGCCATATGTTTGAACAACAACGTTGTGAAGACATCAGCTGAAAGCTGCCTGTTGTTGCGATAATCATCGCGACAACTCTGCCGGGCATGCGTACAAAGCATCCCGGTAGGAAAACCGGCAAACAATCGCTAAAAAGCGATAATTTGCAAGGTGGGTTGTTAATTAAAGATTCAAACTAACAACCTGGGTCTTTAAACATGACAAACATCCAAAACAACAATACCAGTAACCAACTTCAGCTCGCCTACCCTCGCTATTTTGATATTGATATGCACTACTATGAAGGTGCAAACAATCATCAAAAGTTTAGCAATCGCCTGAGGCTCTCAACTCTCATTGCCATTCGATTTACAATCATCACACCAGGCCTTGCGAGTTGGCTTTACGGCATCTCACACCGATTAGCCTTAGAGCATTTAAATAGGCTCACCAACGATGGCTTTTTAAAGCTCGTTAAAACACATCGTAGCCCTGATGGGCGAGTCTATGTTCCAACCTACAGTGCTGCAAAGTACGCTGAAGAAATAATGAATATTGATGTGTACTTCAGAGCCAATACCAACCCCGCTTTACAGTTTAACCACAACAACGTAATGCATAACTTAATTAACGCCTTCGTGATGCTAAGAGGCATTCACAATTATCATAGTGATGGCACCTACGCCCCCATGTGGCAAAGCTTTATAACTGAACCCGAATTCAAACGCGCCAATACAAGCACAGAGACCCGAACAGTCGATGGCGCAGTTCGCTTATTAGATGGCTCAATTGCAGCCATAGAAGTCGAACACTCCTTCAAAAACAAAGCAGCACGGCAAGCCATTCTTTTAAAATACCTAGCCTCACTTAAAAATGGCGACTACGACAAAGTGTTTTTATTCTCCCAGTCGCAGCAAATTTTTGACGACATAAAGCGACTGCATAGACAACTATTCGAAGAAATGACAACACGGTTCGATAAGAAAACCCGCCGCCCTCTCCTATCACCTGACGATGTCGAGCTATTGCAATCATCAGTTATCTACCGAACTAAGTTATGTGATGAGATGAGTAAGATGTTTCATTACGACTAAGAAGATTATATGAATCAAAAACTGTTTTTAATTAACCCAACTGTTCTATAATTACATAAACCATTGATTTAAGTTATTTTATGAAGCAATTGAATTTAATCTATAACAATAGAGGCTAACTCAAACTTAGTCCCGAGACTGAAATAGAACCTATCACTGGATAATGTTAAATTTATCAGCCAATGTTCGAAGATTATTCAAATTGTCTCACGCCAAGAAGTAATTTTTATTCTGTGATGTTAGAATTAGGACAACTACAAAATTCATCTAAACCTAGCTCAGTATCAGGTATGTAGTCTATATCTCCCGTCGAATCTAATAAAATACCTCTGTAACCAAAGTGGCGTATCATTATTTGGCGATAATACTCATCTTGCTCATTGCTAATCATTATTTCAGCAATATCCTTAAACGTGGCATTTGATTCAGGAGCTTTGATAATAGCATCGACCAGCCTGTGTAGGACGAGCTCTCCAACTCTGTTGAGAGTAGCTGCAAAATTGCAGTAAGGATCTGATATATGTATTTCAAATACGTCGACAAATATGTCGTAAATTGCACCAGTCAAAACTTTCGAAAGTTCATATCGCATACTCCTATCCACATCTTCAAGACGTAAATCGTTATCTGCATTTCTCATGTACCCATTTAAATGCCTCTTTGTTGCACCATATTGCTCTGCAAACAAGGAGAGAAATGTTTTGGCATGTAGATCTCCCTGGCTAGAGGCAATGATATCAGTGCATACAGTAGGCTGATCTAAAAGCGCGAATACGGCTGTTAAATCAGCAAAAGACTCATGGATTGCCAATGTTTGTTTCAGTGAGCTACTGCCTGGATACCAGTCTGGTTTCATTGCATCCAATACTGCATGGGCTGTTTCGTGAGCAACAATATCGTAAGAACGACAGGTATAAATTACTTCCGTCTTATAACTAAAGTAATTAAATTCAATGCGTTTTGAACGTCGACGATACCAAGCTCCTGACCGATGACTGAAATGAGGATGGACCTTTAACGGCGAATCTCCCCACTGCCAACCGGAAGGTACATTCTCGTCTGCCGCTCTGAATGCGCGTCGTAACATATTATCAACTCTCCAAACAGCGGCAAACGTATGCACAGCATCGAATGCATCATTATTTATTTCACTGATAAAATTACCAAACTGGTCTGGCTGCACTACTGGTAAACCTATAATTCGTATTAACTTGCTATTAGGTCCCTCAGAGACAGTTTCAGGAATAAATACCCTAGAAGTACCTAACTCAGACATGCTAGGGTCCTGTTTTCTAGAGATCATAATCTGACCTGGCATACTATGTTCTCCTCAAAATGCGCGCTAGAGGCAGGGTTAAATTGAACAACTGAAGAGTAGGTTTATTTTCTTCCTCGATATGCGCATAAATTGTCACATCAAAAACCAAAGCTCCCCTTGGCTTGCCTTTGTCAGTGCCAGATTCAATTGTAGGATACACCTTATTGAGCACCGTATTTTGAGCTGCGATTTGAACTGAAGCTGCAACTGATTCAATGGTTTCTTCTGATCCTGCTACTGTTCCAAGTAGATTTATGTTTCGAGCTACTAATCTCTGACTCGGTATTGGAGTACGAGTAATTAACGTATTAGAGTCCACTTCAGGAACAAGTTCTGCGAGTAGTTCATTGTCATAACCCCAGCCAATATCACATCGTGCCATATTTCTCATATCGCTTGGCGCTTTTGCAACATTCAACATTGAGTTGAACATTTGAATAAGGTGCTCTTGTAACGTGCGATCTATTCCATCACTTATATCAATAGATTCAAAACGTTTTAAGGTTGGAGTCAAATGTTGACCAAATCGAACTGCCGAGGTGGAGTAAACAAATTTTGGATTGGTTGTGCGTCCATCAATTAAATCCTCATTGCGCTTCAACTCCAGGCCACTCCAAGCATTCTCTGTAGAGAGAATATCTAGTCCATTCAATCCTACTCTACGACGTATCCATTCGCCTTCCCCAAATTGCAGGTGATCTGGCCTACGCTGATAAATCACTTGCACACTATCAGCTGTGTACACTGGCGATTCTGTGGGGATTAACTGACTTGTATTACTCAATGGCACAATACTTAACTCTTTAGCTCGTCTTTCCTGTGTAGGAGTTTTCCAAATTAAGTCAATTCGACGTTTACTACCATTTTCAATGGGATCTTCATCAATTTTGAACTTGTCAACCAGACCTAGCATTCCTCCCTCTTCGAGACCCAAATCCTGCTGAAATGATTCGGTAACGGCTTTAGCAAGATTCGCGAATGCTGTTACCGCATTTTGTATCTGTTGAGAAAATTGTCCTGTAGGTAATTTATTAAGAGAAGTCCAAATTTCATCTCGGTGGGTCCTGTAAATAACGAGACTCTTAAACAAGAGTGAAACCCAATTTTTAGGTTCGTTTTCTGTAGCCGCTCCTCCTTGCGGAATAACGATGTATTGATTGTTATAGCGTACATCAAAGTACACTGTATCTTGGTCGACATCGGGTCTGCCATAATCCGTTTTAAAATGCCAGCCCCGGGCTTGTTCAAACCAATCTATAAGTGAATCTGATTCCTTTATTTTTTGAGGCGTGAAGCTCTGCGCCATTAATGTTGGCGTTACCGGAAACCGCCTCAGTGGTACAGGTATACTGACAGGTTTTTGTTGACCTGATGCTGGCGGTGTAAGCGGAATCTCTTTTTCCTCAATAAGCTTCAACCAGGCTGATGGACGATAGTCTTTACTATCAAATGTCTGTTCCACATGAGTGATTAGAAAATTTGGATTAAGTTTTTCTTCGGCTCTACGCTTTTCACGTTTTGAATCAAATAGTGCCACCAACCATGGACTATTGCTATCTAACTGAACTTTCACAGGTCGGAACATTATTGGCAAACTTGTAATATCCTCACTGGCAAGAACGATGCGACCGTAAACACTAGGTGCGTCTTGGTCTTTAAAAGCACTATTGATTTTCAGTGGATAACTGAGCACTGAATCAACATCGTAAGCACTGGGTAGATCAGTAATAAGTCTATCTTTAAACACAGACTTTGCCGGTAACGAAGCCTCATTAATAAATGGTCGTTCATCAATTAGAACCGTAGTGATTTTTGCAGCCAATTTGCCAGCAAGTTCCCGCTTATATCTCAGTACTTCATCTAACACACTTCCTGATATTTTTCTGGCTGGTACTGCAATTTCAGGCGATAAAAATCTCGCAATATCTCTTAGAAACAAGCGCATGTAATCATCAATATCTGCATCGCGTATAGAGGCTTTGAGCTTAGACATTGTCGCTGTATTGAGAGGTTCGTCATACTCAAATTCGGCGGAGAGCAAGCTTGTTGAGAGCGGAGGAGGTGCAAAAATAGCGGGACCTTCACTGACGACTTGCCAATCAATTTGAAGTTGAATGACTTTAGAAGAGACTGCCCAGAAGGATTGAGTGCCCTGTCTTCCTACACCTGTAGTAAGTTCAAAACCTTCAAATGCTGTTTTGAAAGCAATCGCATAGTTCAGCAGCTTTTCGCTTCCCTCTTTTAAAGCTGCAGCTGTTTTAGGAGCAATCGCTGTGGTATTCTTCCAAGCTGGCAAGTAAGGTTTTTCAGTTGCATCAGGCATGCGGATAACATTAGACTGACTGCGGGCAATGCAAAGAGCAACCTTGATTTCGACAAAGTCCTCTTCTGGCATTTTCAGTACTTTTACAGTCTGGCTCCAAGATGGTCGGTTCACTGGTGAATCCCCTTGCAAAAGTGATTCGATAACAGCGTACCCTTCAACACAGAATTTTCTTAGTTTATTGATTTTATCTCGACATAAACTAATACAGTCTGTACTCAAACTGGTTTCGATACCAGCAGTGATATTTGGATCGGCGAGCTGCTGTTGCATCCTGCGGTACAGTCTTTGTGATTCAATTAGTCTTTCACCCAAAGCATCATTTTCGGGATCATTTTCTACGCCCGGGTCAAAGAAAACCAGAGTTCCGTCAGCCATTTCACGCGCAAAGGTATTGGGGTCGAACGATGCACACAACATAATTTCTAGAGAACCACTTCTCCCCCAGGCATAGGACGATGCTACAGCAGGGAGTTTCAATGGGTTTAAGAGATGATCAAAATACTCCAATCTTATGTTAATGGGGCGAGATGGGCTTCTATTTAAGCGATTTCCGTAAATATCTCTGAAACCAATCCGAAATGTCATTGTCTTTCCAACACAAGCATATAAGTTCCTTTCTTCTGGAGAAAGGCCAACGTTTTGTTGAGCAAACTTGTACGCGGGTACTAGCTGCTCATACAGCCAGTCTTCTCTATTAAATGTTTCTGGAATCTCGTCACTCTCTTCGAAGTCAGCCGGACCAATTGGTAGCACACTGTCCCCAGACTGAGCTACAAAGTCTGCATCGCCTTTTATTTCCCATTCCAATAAATTGAACCGCTCCTCCAATTCAACTTCGATGTTACCTGCCGCGAAGAGCGCTGCCACTCTTTCTGTTTCAGACAACATATCAACGTCTACATCAGCCACAGCCTGTGCAAGAGTTCCGCGAGTACCATCTGATTTAATGTAGCGCCTAAAGGGTGCCGCCCTTACGACGTTTAATGGAATATGTCCAGGCTCTATAACAGGTTCATACACTTTGTCTTCAGATTCAGCATACAAAAAGCTCTTAGAAGCGCTATCTGACGCATCAGTAATCGCACTGTCGGTTATTTCATTAGGGATATACAGGTTGGTGAAATACTCTCTCGCAGGCAGATTCTCACCTTTGAATACAATCATCAGGGTCAAGTAAGTACGATCATTATTGGAATCAAAAATAGCGGAAGGTAGCCCGCTACCATCTTTTGTCTCAATGTGAAGAAAGTATCCACCAGAATTGACAACACTGCCTTGGCGGATAATTTCCAACAGTTTGAGCTTTTCCGCTGCCGTAAAATTCGCTGCAAAGTTATCTTCTATTTCTTCATCATAGCCAAAACCATCTTCCACAAATCCATGGGGACGAGAGATGCGAGAAAGGTTGGTTTTGAAAGCAAAAGAGTCACTGCGATTCAACGGCAGGTGCTTAAGGGCACCTTCACTTTGCAAATCCTCATGAAGCAGGAAAACATCCAACTTGTCAGGTTGTTCGTACCATCTGCTATCTTTATCAGTTAAGAGGCGATCCAATACGTACCGATTGGCTTCACTAACGCCGCCGATCATATAAGTATTAGGTACAAATTGACTATCTCCATCAACTCGTTCCACCCTTGTTATATGAAGCTGAATTTTCGAGGTCCATTGCCAATGATTAATATGTTTATCCTCATCTTCATTATTGTTTGCATTACCGACTTTTAAGGTCAAAGGTAATGAACCTTTACCATTTTCCCCTAAACGATTATGCAAGTCTGCTCGCAACATTTCAGTAATTGGCCACAATGTTCCATACAGAGCACCATTGTAGTTTTGTTCTGATGAGATTCTAACAGGATCAGAGAAACCATAGCGTCGGTTTTGTCCACGCAAAATATTGAGAACTTTGGCATCAACCCAGTCAGGATGAATATCGACTAAACGCATTGCTTCTAAGGCATCGATATCAAGCTTACTTTCGGCTGCGTTAACACTAAACCAAGCTTCTGGAGCTGCTGACAAACTTAATCTATAGTCTAGTTGATTCGCAAATGCAGATGACCATTCTTTCACTGTGGTTCGCAATGGTATTTGTAGCTGCGCCAAATCAAAAAAGGCCATGGTATCTTGCGGATCATCAGGTTTTTTTACCCGCAGTCCATAAAATTGATATCTTCCTGCGGAGGCGGCAATTCTGCTGAACGCATCTTGTTTCGGCTTATTTGGGTCGGTTTCTGGGTTAAGTGTCATCTTTTGTAGCAACCGTGACACAGCAATATGACTCTCGCTAAATGTCAGATGAGCCTGCTTCACTTCTTCTACTGCAGTTTTAATAAGCAGAGCAAAATAATCTTCAAACAGTATTTCTATCGCTAACCTTTCAGAATCGGAGCCCAGACCTGTATCGATCTTTCGCTCATCCATCAGAACCAGCATTTTCTCGAAATACTCATCTAGCTCAGTCTGGTAGTTTTCAGAAACTTTGCGCAAATCTGACAACTTAACCTCATATGGAATACCATTATCTTCAATTTGTAGAATCAGCTCCGATGGCACCGGAAACTGTGCTCCACCTTTTGATTCACCAGCACCTCCTTCAGGGTGTTCGCGAATTGTCAGATTAAAATTCTCTTTAAGGAATTTTCGTAACGTATTATAATCTAGAGCTATATTTGCTTCACTTCCATGACTAGATAATGCAATTGGCTGCGCTAGTGCTTGCTCTAAATTGTCCACATGTTCAATAGATAGTTCCCAGTCTAATACCGAACCTCTAAACTCACCGAGATCTTTGAACTTCTCTCGTATAGCCCATACAAGCAATGACCATATGACTTTGTCAAATGGTCGCTCTCCTATTATCCCCTTAGCCTCAGGTCCCCCTTCGCATATCATTAATAAAACAACTTGAGGGACACCATCATCGTTAAGGCTTACATCAGGAGTAAACCAGACGGTTAAGTCTTCCTTTTTTTGCCAAACCTTGAAAGAATAATCCCACGATATAGGAGGCGCGGTTAAATAGTTGCTACCAAATACTGGACGTACCTCTTCCAGACCCAAACCTGCTCCAAAGACGCTCTCATATCGACTGTCACGACTCCCAATTTTCCAATCGTAACGAATGGTGGAACGAAAACTAAAGCTCGCTTTTATCTCTATTCTCTTGCCAAAAACCTTGATTCGAGCAATAACCACTCTGACACGAACACTGACACCTGCTTCAAAATACAGAGTAGTTGGATTCCATGTTTCTAAAACAACTCCAACACTCGACCATACCCGAATACTCACACCGGCACGAACAATGCGAAAATCAACATAGCCAAATATTTCACCGACTAACCCATAGCGTCCAGAGACAATAACGTAACTTTTCGGTGCTTGAGTGGCAGGTACTGGCTTTTGTGAACCCACATAACGAAGCTTGCCCCAAACTCCATCAATCATGCCGAATACAGAAAGTGATAAACCAGCTCGGAGAATACCCTTGCGGATTTCTTTACCTAATCCAACTCGAGCAGCAAAAGCCACACGCATTACTGGACTGTAACGCCAATTCGAATCTATAGGTTGAGGAAATGTAGTTGCTCCAAGGCCACTAATTCGACTGTAAATCATACCACCGGATCCCAGGAAAGGTAGCATTTGCACAGTGAAGGAGCGCGAGAAATCAAGATTTTCTGATGGGTATCCTAGGTCAACAGTTACGCCACCATCAGTCCATATATCTAAACATATAGCAGGTACTGTTACTGATGCTGCACCAAATTCTATTTGACGGATATGGTCTGGTAATACAATTTCGGTTGAGTATACACCGAGATCATCGGTAATTTTTCGATACAAAATATCGACGTCAAACAATAACGGCGCTGGGCTGTTGCTGGAAGGCACTCTCAATCTGGCGCCATACATCTCTGGATCCATAAACACAATATCAAGGTCAAATGCATCGTAGATCAGCGTCTGAAGTCCAATAGTCCAACCCCTGTCTGCATCATAAACTACCTGCCTTGCAGCAAGTTTTTGTTTTAGATGCTTAACTTCGCGAATAGCACCGTGAGTTTTTAGATGTTCTACAACCTCAACTGTGGAAGGAACACCTGGTTTATTATATGCATTTACTCGCTGCCCTAGCCCTAGATACTTTACGTCAAAACCATCAGGTGAGCTAAGATTATCAAGTCCCATAAACCAACCAATTTTGTCCACATCGGGATTTTCAGGGTCTACGAACAAAAAGAGTGTAAAACCATCATCTTTGGGCAATTTTTTGCCTAATAGATTTAAGTGCGCCTTTTTAATAGACACCATGAAATAACTTTTTCCGTTATCTGTTTCCACCTTACCAAAATCATAGTCTTCGGCTGTAAGGCGCATGATTCCCTGTAAGCCAATATCTAGGTTTCGACCTCCCCCTCCTTCAAATCGAAGACCAACTGAAAAGCTTCTTTCACCTTCGTTCTCCACTTTTGGTATCCAGCCAAAAAGAAGTGTCATTCTGATGCCTTTCAGAGATGAAGCTAGCGACCCAAATGCCCCTAAATCCGCATCAAAACCCAAACCAAAACGAAATTTTGGTATTTTTGGGGAAGAGTCACCAAATGACATACCGAAATATCCTTCTTCGCCTAAACTGATAGGGTCGTTGCGAGGAGCTGTTTGGAAGAACTTTAGTTTAAAAGGCAGGCTAGGAAGAAAACCAGATCCAAAGCCTTTTTCCGGAAGTTCAAATCTTACTGGCCCAATATCGAAATTAGGTATGAGATCAGGTAATTCTATCCTTTTACCCAATTGGAATTGAAAAGTGATACCTAGATCATAAAAGTCCAATTTTTCGATACCTGGGAAATTTATATCTTCACTAACTTCCTGAAAATTCATATTCCCCCAAAGTGCCACTCGGGTTTTAATTTTTTCTCTCCCCTGACCAATAGGAGTAGAACTTTCAGTAATGAACTGCAACTTATTTATTATCAACTTTTCAAAAATAAATGTATCGAGTTTAAATTCATAGCTTTTCTTGTGAATAAAGGTATAGGTATCACGTCTAATTCCATCAACAAAGCGGCCTTCATACTGACCATCAAAACTCAAAATACGCCCAGTATGCTCTGCTTTATTTTGCTCAGATTTCACTGAGTCTGTGAATAATGCTCCAATAAATAATGCAATACGGCAATCAAATCGAGTAACTTCAGCATTTTCAAATAGCACTGACATTTTCTGTAGTTTGAAATCATAGCGGGAATCATTCAACGAGGGTTGGTTGGGATACGGATCCTTTGGTTGAGGGGCTGGCTCTGACCCTAGAGCAGGATAATCCACAAGACCAAAAATAGAACTTTTTTTAGGTGTAAGGCCTTTTACGCCCTTTTCATTTCTTGTCAGCTCAATACCAAAGTGATGAGCAGCCAATAGTTTTTTGTTAACTCCACCCATCAAACCTTTGATTTGTAATGGTAAATTTGAAGTATCAATATTCACATTTACCAATAAAAAACCATTCCAGTCGGGATTATCAATCGCATTCAAAAATGAACCATAGCGACTTTTCACACCCGGATTAGTCACCTTTTCTTTGACTGCATGCTCTCTAGCAGCTTTAATATAGTTGATGAGTGCTGCTTGCAAATTGAGAAGGGATTCAGATCCTAACTGATTTCGATTGGTCCAAAGCTGTGGGTCTTTCACCAAATCTGCGATACTTTTATCATGGCTTTTAACAATTAAAGCTGTCGGCATCGATAAAGAAGAAGTTGAAGAGTTTGCGGATACACTAGCATTGTTACCAAGATCTGCCGAAAAGCCCCAACCAGCTACATTAAATGTCCCCTTCAAGTTGAACATTTTTGTTCCAGTTATATCTTGACTAGAGCTGGTAACCATAAAGACTCTGTTATGCATTAGCAGGTCCACAAAGTCTCCATTTATATTTTCAAGAGAGATATTTGAGTGTAAATTCTTTTCAATAGGGATATGAGCAATCAATAACTCACTCCAGGTGCCATCCTCTCTTAATTTGATCCTAAATCCTTGAGGCGTATATAAGGTTTTATCTACACTATCACTTCCCAATCCAGTTACTTGCTTTCTTAATAATTTACTCCTTTGAGAGGAGAGAACTGTTTTTTCCAAGTCAATGGCGGTGTCGCTTAAATCTTGAGTATTACTCAACCCCAATAAAGGCACAATGGGGATAGGAGTATTATGCTCAACGTAGTTTGGTTCAAAAGACAGAAGACCAACATCTTCATCTAAACCTTTTTCGACTTTTCTACCATGTAACGCCATTCTCTCTGGCTGGCGTGATGCTACAAGCTCAGGGCCAATATTGCTTGGTAAGTCTATCCAAGAGGTAGTTAATTGATTCGATAAAAGATCACCAGTCAAATCCTCATTAATGCCTAACCCATCTGGGATAGTCCGAAAGTCAGCTGCCGCCTGTTGTGATGTGAATCGAATTACGTTACCGGGTAGATTATCAGCTCTTCTGGGAGTAAACTCCAAGTACTCCGTTCTGGAAAGCCCTGTTAAAAGTTTATGTCTTTCAGGCCATAATGAACTTCCATCATCACCATGAACTAACAACTCAAATTGTCCGTCAGGCGTCAAATAGTTTTGAGCTCTCTGGTTTGGCAACTCCCCGTCAATATATTCATCTACAAACCGTTCTAATACTAATCGAGAATCCTCTAGAGGGATCATTCCAACTCGATGACCATCGGCTGTTTCAAAGTAACTTTGAATAGCTAGAGATTCACTAGATGTTCCATAAGCTCCTGCTCCTACAAAAGTCATGAAAGTGCGAGATTTATTGTACGCCTGCTGTAAATCAATCCGTACTTTTAATTTGTGCCTATTAGCAAAAGGCCCATCATAGGTGAAAAGGGTAAATCTAGATGAATTAATAGGTGCAGAATTCCAAAACTCATCGTATTCACCTGCAACCGAGAATCGGAGCTGCACTCCCAAGTTATCCAGAGAGTTTTGATCAAGAGTACTTATAAATTCGAAGCAGCCAGCAGTCTCAGAATTAGCTAGAGATAGTAAAAGATCTCCAACTACTGGCCATGGAATTCCGGCAGGAGATCCACCATCTTCTCTCTTGACTCTTAATGAGTGAGGTACGATAGCCGTTCCGAATAAAAAACCATCTTGAGTTAATGTTATTGGTGCATTATTTTGAATATTGAGTTTAAATGATTCATTACCTACCTTCAGTTCAACCGATTTTGCAACAGTATCCGAAGAACCTGCAGTGGGATTGCTTTGTACCTCAATCCAATCATCATTAGCTGTGAATCCTCGTTCGGAGAAAAATCCGAATCTGACTTCTCGGCCTTCTAACAGAACATTATTCTGTGCCTTAAAAGCATCCAATATATTATTCCCAAATCGACCCCAGTTATGACTATCGTGATACAACGGCGGCCAAAATGCATACCCTCCCTCTCCCCATGAATTAGCTAATTCTATTTCTGTACGACCATCATCATTCCACATTACGAAACCTATTCGCGCACTCATAGGCTCAACAACATTAAACTCAGGAATAAAAATAATACTGTTTGCGACTCTTATAAATTTCATTTGAATACCTCATCTCCGGGTAGAAGCGGTAATTGAAGAGCTTGAATGTTAATCGTTTCAAAAAACACAGGATAAATTCGGCCATTGTGACGACGCAAAAGATGTAACTTCGAAAGTTCGTTCTGCATTACTTCAGAAACAGCTGTTGCACTGACTCCCTCATGCAGAAGTCTTTCATAACGAAGCGTTCCTGATTGCTCCAATATATTCCATAGAGTTTGATAAATTTCTACCTGACTAGGTTCACCGTTAATCAAAATATCTACTTGTGGAAAAGGTATCCCCCTCTCATTAAAGAGGTAACAAACAGGCTTCCATTCGCTTAAACCATCCTTGGTATAATTCACACACTTTTTTAATGCAACTGCACTCAAGGGGTTAATTTTCTCAAACTCATTAAGTTTGGGAACAAATAGCTGATTTAGATCGCGTTCTGATACCAATTCCATACAGATTTTTGCGCGATCGTTAACTTCCAGCCAAGAAAGATACTCCATAGAACCTGGGCAACTGGTCGAAATTAGTAATGGAGTCTGGTTAAATTCATATGAAGGTGGTGATACATCATTGAAAGAAGGGATAGTATCGTTGTAAAACAAACGGTATCGTATTTTATCACGAACACTTTGAGTATTTAGAAGATCGACGGTACCTGCAACCCTACGCGAGTATGCAGAGCGGCTGCTTCTATTTGAATCTGTATCCGCAACGTTTATGCCTCCTATAGCCCTGAAGAACGTTGAAAAAGTGAGAGAGCTGTTTGTTGGTCTACCTCCTGCCCCTAGTTCTAAACGATAGCAATTTTTTGTGCCTCCAGAGAAAAACTGGCGGCCCTCAGCGGCACCACCTCTATCTTGTCTAAATCGACCATCGGCATATTCAACACAGAAAGATTGCCCAGGTAGCACTTCAACACTTTTGGTTTCTGTATCAAGACCAAATGTTTTTTTCAAAGTGTCTTCATAACTCGAAGGAATAGCATCACTAATGAAAGATTTTATCAAGGGAATCGACCCATTTTTAAGGCAAGCAAAGGGTCCTATATTTGCAGATAAATCATAAGAATTGATGTATGCGTCTATTGCCGCAGTTACCGCTTGCTTGTCTTTTCGTATTGACTGGTCAATGGTAACCACAAATTGTTGTGACGACCTCAGTCCAAATGAGGGAAAAAGCCGAGTACCAATTTTTCCTGCTCCAACTTGAAGTTCAACTTTTTCGCAACTCCTTGAGTTAGTTAAATCAATAACACCTGGGATAATTACTTCTGCATTCCCTTCTGGTAAGGGTCCAGGCGGAAATATCAGCAATCCTGAACTAGTATCTTTAACTACAAATCGTTCAGATTGAGCTAAATCGCAACCCACTAGATTTAAAAGTACGAAATAAAAAATAAAAAGTCGCATTCCACTTCTCCAATATTTTACTCATCTTAAAAACCACAAGATATATTTTTCCAGACCTCTATATATACTACTCAAGTATCAGTGTTGATATTATCAACCACATTCATTTACAGACAGGCGCTATATATTTGATATCAAATATATAGTTTTTAGTTAGACTTTAATTTTATGATAGAAAACGCTTCTGCATTGTTGCTAGGGTCTTTAAAAGTCCCATCGGAATTCTTTCCCTTTTTGTAGATTACGCGTTTATGAGGTTTTTGTAGTGCTTCCCACTGGTCCACAACAGTGATACTAGTGTCATTTTGCTCGACAAACAGAGCTGCGTGATTTCCTGAAGGAAGGTTGGGGTAATCACCATTTACAAAAGTAGCTATTGCAGTGCCTCTTTTTATAATTTTACTACCAAGTACTTCTTCGCCTGCAACCCAACCACTAGTCACACCTACTTTAGTGTAATACTGAACAAGAGCCGCACAGGAACCGGTACTTACAAGTTTATCGTTTTCAGTGACTATTCTATCTACATCTATGTAGCTTCTATACCCGTCAGTTCTAGGCACAGCCATTTCCTTTGGTTAAATTATGAACAAACAAAAGGTAGCAAAGCGAAGTGTTAAAAACAAGGAAACTACTAATAAAACCTTCCTCCACAAACCTTACGGAAGATTTAATTTAAGTTTTCTAATTACACAAGCTAAACCATTTTCTTAGAGAATGTTATTGAACAGTATGTCCCGTTAGAGTGCTAATCTAAAG
>NZ_JAKEVM010000065.1 GCF_022398475.1 Pseudoalteromonas shioyasakiensis
GTTAAAGAATAAGTTAATTTAATTACGAATACACAAATGGGGGCTAGGCCCCCATTTAAAGCAATAACTTAAACGAAATTAAAGTGAACGTTGTACTTCAACCGTCTCGAATACCTCGATTTGGTCGCCAACTTTAACATCGTTGTAGTTCTTAACGCCGATACCACATTCCATACCGTTACGTACTTCTTGAACGTCATCTTTAAAGCGACGTAGTGACTCAAGTTCACCTTCATAGATAACCACGTTATCACGAAGTACACGGATAGGCGCGCTACGCTTAACGATACCTTCAGTAACCATACAACCTGCGATTGCACCAATCTTAGGTGACTTGAACACGTCACGAACTTCAGCAAGACCAATGATCTCTTGCTTGAATTCTGGTGCAAGCATACCTGACATCGCTTGTTTAACTTCTTCAATCAGGCTGTAGATTACGCTGTAGTAACGTAAGTCTAGGTTTTCTGACTCAATTACTTTACGAGCTGATGCATCAGCACGTACGTTAAAGCCAACAACGATTGCGTTTGACGCCGCTGCAAGCGTTGCATCAGTTTCAGTGATACCACCTACACCTGAACCAACAATCTTCACTTTAACTTCATCAGTAGAAAGCTTAGTTAATGAATCAGCGATTGCTTCAATTGAACCTTGTACGTCAGCTTTAAGAACGATGTTAACTTCTGATACATCGCCTTCAGCCATGTTCGTAAACATGTTTTCAAGCTTCGCTTTTTGTTGACGAGCAAGCTTCACTTCACGGAACTTACCTTGACGGTAAAGTGCTACTTCACGCGCTTTACGCTCATCTTTAACTACTGTTGCTTCATCACCAGCAGCAGGGATACCAGATAGACCTAAAATCTCAACTGGGATAGATGGACCCGCAGACTTGATGTCTTTACCGTTCTCATCTTTCATCGCACGTACACGGCCATATTCAAGACCACAAAGTACGATATCACCTTGGTTAAGCGTACCAGACTGAACTAGGATTGACGCAACTGGACCACGACCTTTATCTAGACGCGATTCAATTACAACACCTGCAGCCATACCTTCAGCTGGCGCAGTTAGCTCAAGTAGCTCAGCTTGCATTAATACCGCTTCAAGTAGGTCATCAATACCTAAACCAGTTTTCGCAGAGATGTGTACAAACTGTGTTTCACCACCCCACTCTTCTGGGATAACGTCTAGTTGTGCTAGCTCGTTCTTAACGCGATCTGGGTCGATGCCTTCTTTATCCATTTTGTTTACTGCGATGATTAAAGGAACGCCTGCAGCACGCGCGTGCTGAACCGCTTCTTTAGTCTGTGGCATTACACCATCATCCGCAGCAACTACTAGGATTACGATATCCGTTGCTTTAGCACCACGTGCACGCATTGATGTAAACGCGGCGTGGCCTGGAGTATCTAAGAAAGTAATCATGTTGCCATTCGTTTCAACGTGGTATGCACCAATGTGCTGAGTAATACCACCGGCCTCACCAGAGGCAACTTTTGCTGAACGAATGTAGTCAAGTGTTGACGTTTTACCGTGGTCAACGTGACCCATTACTGTTACAACCGGTGCACGAGGAATCGCTTTACCTTCTTCGCTACGGTCGTTTAGAACTTTCTCTTCTAATTCGTTTTCTTTAACGATAATAACCTTGTGACCCATTTCTTCAGCAACAAGCTGCGCTGTTTCTTGGTCAATCACTTGGTTGATGGTAACCATGTCACCCATCTTCATCATCGTTTTAACAACTTCAGCACCTTTAACTGCCATGCGTGATGCAAGCTCAGCAACAGTGATTGTTTCACTGATACGAACTTCGTTTTTCACGTCAGCTGTTGGTTTTTGGAAACCATGTTGTAAAGACGTTGGTGCTTTAAGCTTGCCTTTCTTACCTTTAGGACCGGCAGCCTGTTTATCTTTTTGAGGTCCTTTTTTCTTTTTCTTACGACGAGCGCTATTCTCTTCACGTGCATCAGATTCATCTTCTGCTTCACGTGCGTAAGTTGAAGTCGTAAGGTGGTGATCAGCGTTTTCTTCACGCTGCTTACGCTCTTCTTCTTCCTTTTTCCAGCGAGCTTCATTTTCTTCAGCTAGCTTTCTTGCCTCTTCTGCTTGACGTTTCGCTTCTTCTTCAGCTTTTCTCAATGCGGCCTCTTCTGCTTCTTTTTGCAGACGCTCAGCTTCGGCGCGATCTTGTTCAGACTTAGCACTTTGCTCTGGGGTCATCTGCTTCTGTTTCGCTTTACGCTCAGCTTCAGCTTTACGTTTAGCCTCTTCTTTGGCTTTACGCTCAGCTTCTTCTTTCGCTTTGCGCTCTGCCTCTTGTTTCGCTTTAAGCTCCTCAGCTTCTTGCTGGGCTTTAAGCTCTGCTGCTTTACGTGCAGCTTCTTCTGCAGCTAAACGCTCTTCTTCTTGCTGTTGCTCAATGGCGCTTTTCTTAACGTAAGTACGTGTTTTACGTACTTCAACTTGCACAGACTTCGCTTTACCTGTAGAGCCAGTTACGCTTAGCGTACTTTTGCTTTTACGTTGCAAAGTCATGCGAGCTGGGCCTTCTGAGCCCGTGCCGCCGTGCTGCTTGCTCAAGTGATCTAATAACGTCGACTTTTCAGACTCAGTTACCATATCACCTGCTTTTTTAGAAATACCGGCTTGTTCTAGCTGCTGTAGTAATTTATCAACAGTTGTACCAATATCTCCGGCTAGTTTTTCAACATTTACTTCTGCCATAGTGTGTAATACCTCCGTTAATAAATTACTCGTCTGCGAACCAACAAATGTTACGCGCAGCCATAATCAGCTTGCCAGCTTCTTCTTCTGAAAGTTCAGTGATGTCTACTAACTCATCAATGCCTTGCTCAGCTAAGTCTTCAAGTGTTACTACACCTTTACTTGCCATAACAAATGCAAGGTGACGCTCTAAGCCTTCAAGCGCTAGTAGGTCTTCTGCAGGTTCTGCACCTTCTAGGCTTTCTTCAGTTTTAAGCGCTTTCGTTGTTAATGCGTCTTTTGCACGTGAACGTAAGATATCAACTGTTTCTTCATCTAAACCGTCAATTTCTAAGAATTCTGATGCAGGTACGTAAGCCACTTCTTCAAGTGTTGAGAAACCTTCGTTGATAAGTAAAGTTGCAAACTCATCATCGATATCTAAGTATTCAGTGAATAAGTTGATTAGCTTATCTGATTCAGCTTCGTTCTTCGCACGCATGTCATCAACTGTCATTACGTTTAATTCCCAACCAGTTAACTGGCTAGCAAGACGAACGTTTTGACCATTACGACCGATTGCTTGTGCTAGGTTATCGGCTTCAACAGCGATATCCATTGAATGTGTATCTTCGTCCATTACGATTGACGCAACTTCTGCTGGTGCCATTGCATTGATAACGAATTGCGCTGGGTTGTCATCGTAAAGAACGATATCAACACGCTCACCACCAAGCTCAGTTGAAACTGCTTGTACACGTGCACCACGCATACCAACACACGCACCTACTGGGTCGATACGTTTGTCGTTAGATTTTACCGCGATTTTTGCACGAGAACCTGGATCACGTGCAGCTGCACGTAGTTCAATCATCTCTTCGCCAATCTCTGGCACCTCAATGCGGAAAAGTTCCATTAGCATTTCTGGCTTAGAACGCGTTACAAATAACTGCGCGCCACGTGCTTCTGGCTTAACTTCGTAAAGAAGACCACGGATACGGTCACCTGGACGGAAGTTTTCACGCGGTAACATATCATCACGGTAGATAACCGCTTCAGCATTGTTACCAAGGTCAAGTACGATTGCATCACGGGTTGCTTTTTTAACAACACCTGTTACTAATTCGCCTTGTTGATCTTTGTATTCTTCAACCACTAATGCACGCTCAGCTTCACGTACTTTTTGTACGATAACTTGCTTAGCCATTTGTGTTGTAATACGGTCAAACTTGATTGACTCAATTTGTTCTTCAACGTAATCACCTAATTGTAGGCTTTCGTCTTCAACCTGAGCCGCTTCAAGTGTGATTTCGCTGTAAGGGTTTTCTAAAGAACCATCTTCAAGAACTTCAGCAATCTTCCAACGACGGAATGTGTCGTAATCACCTGTTTTACGGTCGATTGATACGCGAACTTCGATTTCGCCATCGTGTTTTTTCTTTGTTGCAGTCGCTAATGCGAACTCTAACGCTTCAAAAATCTTTTCTTTTGGAACCGCTTTCTCATTGGAGACGGCTTCAGCAACCAATAATATTTCTTTTGCCATGGGTTATGCCTCGCTTGCCCTATTCCTTCGCACTCGAATTAAAACTTTGCGATGATGTTCGCACGTTCAATGTTACTAAGCATAATCATATGCTCAGCGCCATCTGCTGAAAGTGTGATCATATCACTGCTAACTGATACTAAATCGCCTTTAAAGTTACGACGACCATCTTGCGGAAGCTTTGTACGCACGCGTACTTCTTCTCCTTGCGCCTTCTCGTAGTGATCTTGTTTGAATAATGGACGATCAACACCAGGAGACGAAACTTCCAAATCATATTCATTTGTAATTGGGTCTTCGACGTCTAAAATTGCGCTAACTTGACGACTAACGTCGGCACAATTGTCAACCGTAATCCCTGCATCGTGATCGATATAAACACGTAATGTAGAGTGGCGACCAGCTTGCACAAACTCAAGACCATGTAACTCAAAGCCTAACATTTCAACGGCCGGTGAGAGCATGGCTACTAAATCTTGCTCAAGTTTTGTCACGAAAATCCTCCATACAAACAAAAAAAGGGCATATAGCCCTGAAATACTGAGTTTAATAATGATTTAAAATCACCGCCAAGCAGATACAACAACGCCCCGAACCAAGCGGGGCGTCACACCTAAAGCATAAAACTGTGTGGCCTAGGGCCAAGCTTGGTTGCGAGTCAGTCACCTGACTAAATTAAACTAGATAGCCTAAACGCAAAACGCGCATTACCAGAATGCGCGACTTCATACAGTAAAAATTACTGTGCATACTAAGTACACTTACAATGCCTTAGCATGTATTTGGTTGCGGGAGCCGGATTTGAACCGACGACCTTCGGGTTATGAGCCCGACGAGCTACCAGGCTGCTCCATCCCGCGCCAATAGATATTAAAAGTAACTTAATATCATTTAATCGAGTGTTAAACACCTCAATTCAATGGCGGCTATTATAAGCATGTAGCGCTCAATTAGCAACCTTCCTACATGAATTAGTTAGACTATTTTTTGCCTAAAAATTTTATGACAACCTTGTCATAAAATTTCCCATAACTGAAAATTCTCGTCTATATTTAGTCATATAATAAGAACAACCTATAGCCTTGGCTATTAAGCGATTTACTATGAGTCTATCTTCATTTCAAAAAAGACTGTTACTACAAGATATTGAATTGCTAAAACCGGATTTCCATCAGTTTACAAGCGCATATCATCGCAGTCTTAGTACTCGTCAATTAACCATGACAGTGCCTGAGCAAGAAAGCATAACTAAGCGCAGCTATATTCTTTACTGTGCGCTCAACAAAGTAGTAAGCCACCTCGATGACTTACAGCAAGTCACGCCGTTTATTCATTATTTAGCGAATAATTTGAGCTTTTTAAACGTGTCATTTGAAGATATCGATACCCTTTGCGATGCCTTTATTGATACGCGCAAATCGTATATTCACCACATTAGTACGCAATTACATCAAGCTTGGCTGCAAGCTACGAGAATATTTGCCAACATCGTAAAAAGTTACTTGTTTGCTTATTCAAATGTGGTGTCGTTTAGCGCCTATTGCCCAGCACGCTTAAGCTCATAGTTTGGTCAATTCGCTGTTGAGCCTATCTATTTGTTTTTGTTCAATGGCGATTAAGGTGTTAAAACGACTCGTTAAAGCTGTCATTTTGTCAGCTAGTGCGTTATCGCTATTCGCACCAGCTAAATTACGAGGGCGGCTACTTAGTTGTTGCTCAAGCTCTGACATTTGCATGTTTAACTCACTTTGATAAGTATCTATTTTATTTTCATGCTCTGAAATTTTACGCATAATTTGTTTTGAGCGAATAAAACTAGCAACCTCATTATTAGCAACCGTATTTGCAGATGAAGTTAACGTGTATTTTTCAGCCGTGAGTCTATCAATACTGCGCTGCTCACTGTCGATAAGCACGCCGTAACGCTCAGATACTGCTGTCATTTGTTTGGCGATTGCAGCTTGTTTTTTAGCCCCCACCAAGTTACGTAGCTGAGCATCTGATTGCTCAGTTAAAGCCACTATCTCCCTGTCCATTTTGAGCTTGAATGTGTCAATTTTATTGTTATGTTCTGCTATTTGCGCATCGATTTGCTTTAAGCGGATATAACGGTCGACCTCTGCGGTATCTTTACCTGCTGATGCTTGTGCAGCATTATCTGACGCGCCCGAAAGGTGTGGATTTTGTTCTTTAATGGTAATCAACTTTGCATCTTTGCCACAGGGCTGTTGGCTAAATTCAGCAACACCGTTTTTCTCACAGTGATAAACAGTGCTGTGGCCCAAAGGGCAAACTAACAGGCTTATAAATAGTAAATGTAAGTTAATTTTCATCTCGACCCTTCCTTAGTAGTGACTCATTAAAAATGCCACTAATGTACCTTTTATAGACTATATTTATCGATCTATCTTTGTGATTGCTTCGTAGTTACCTAGATTACTTGCGGCAAAGGCTATTAGAAGTGCAATACACCACCTTAAGATTTATTTTTGGCGATCAACTTAATGCAAGCCACAGCTGGTTTAAAGAAAAATCACAACCAGACACGCTGTATGTCATCGCCGAATTAAAACAAGAAACCAACTACGTAAAGCACCACCTGCAAAAAGTGGTCGCCTTCTTTGCTGCAATGGAAAACTTTGCTAATGCACTGACAAAAGCGAATTTAAACTGCCTGCATCTGACACTCGATGACACACAAGATGATGACTCACTACCAGAGCTACTTACCCGGTTAGCTAAGCATTATCAATGCCAGAACATTGAGTACCAATACCCAGACGAATATCGCCTTAAAAAGCAACTTGCAGACTTTTCACAGCAGAGCGAATTTGATGTCAATGCAGTTGATTCGGAACACTTTCTACTACCTTTTAATGATATTGACCAGCACTTTAAGCCAAATAAGCCGGTAAAAATGGAGTTTTTTTATCGTGCTATGCGCAAACGTTTTAATATTTTAATGGACGATGATAATCAACCTCGTGGTGGCAAATGGAATTTTGATCAGCAAAATAGAAACAAGTTAAAACCCAGCGATCTTAAAGAAATCCCAGAACCTTTATGTTTCGGTCACGATGTTAGCAACATCCTTAAACGAGTAGAAATGCACAAACTAAACACCTTTGGTGAGTGCAGCGATACGTTAATTTGGCCAACCACACGCGCTGAAGCAAAGCAGTTACTCGATTTTTTTTGCGATCATTTACTGGTTCATTTTGGTCAGTTTCAGGATGCTATGACATGCCAGTCCCAGTACCAATGGTCTTTGTATCACAGCCGTTTATCGTTTGCCCTTAATACTAAAATGCTGCACCCGATGCAGGTCATCGAGCAAGTGTTAACTAGCTTTGATAAGCAACCTATTGATATTGCGCAAGTTGAAGGTTTTATCAGGCAAATTCTCGGTTGGCGCGAGTATGTACGTGGTATTTATTGGCAAAATATGCCTGATTACGCCAGCAAAAATGCCTTAAATGCAAAGCGCCCCCTACCCGACTATTTTTGGCATGGCAAAACAAACATGAATTGTATGCACCATGCCATTACACAAAGCCTGCAGACAGCTTATGCACACCACATACAACGTTTGATGATCACGGGTAACTTTTGCTTATTAACCGCTATTGAGCCAAGTGAAGTAGATGAATGGTATTTAGGTATTTATATCGACGCCATAGAATGGGTAGAAATGCCCAACACTCGGGGAATGAGCCAATTTGCTGACGGGGGCTTAATTGCCACTAAGCCCTATGCAGCCAGTGGAAATTACATCAACAAAATGAGTGATTACTGCAAACATTGTAGCTACAACATTAAAGAAAAAGCCACTGAGGATGCTTGCCCATTCAACAGCCTATATTGGCATTTTATGTTAGAGCACGAACAACAGCTATCACAAAACCCACGTATCGGTATGATTTATAACAACTGGTATAAACAGGATGAATCTGTACAGCAAGCCACTCTCAAACGGGCTAACTGGTGCTTGGATAATTTAGAAAAGCTTTAACTACAAAAAAGCCGCCTCAAATGAGGCGGCAAAACTAACTAGGGGAAACAATGCTGTTGGTAATTACTTGTTTTCGAGTAATTTACCATTACCGATTTCGATTTTACGTGGTTTTAAAGCTTCTGGAATTTCACGCTCTAAATCGATACTTAGTAAACCATTTTCAAGGTCAGCGCCAAGCACTTTAACGTGGTCACCTAATTGGAACTTACGCTCAAAGTTACGCTCTGCAATGCCTTGGTGAATGAACTTACGTTCAGCATTATCTTGTTTATCAGCTTTAGTACCGCTGACTTTCAATGTGTTGTTTTCTGACTCAATGGTCAATTCACTGTCACTAAAACCTGCTACAGCCATAGTGATACGATATTTGTCTTTATCGAGTGCTTCGATGTTGTACGGAGGAAAACTTGGCTGCTTGTCTGTGCGAGCTGCCGCATCCATTAATGATGCTAAATGATCGAAACCGATGAATGAACGATAAAGTGGTGATAAGTCTACTGTACGCATAATTATATCCTCATATTTAAGCGATATTTTGTTAGTACTCTTCTATTGAACCAGTGCTAACAAAGTTAAATTAATACTATATATTTCAATTACTTTAGTTTGTTTGGGACCCATCAGGCGTCCTCACTAAACTATTTATGGGCGGGTAAAATCTTTTCAAGATTTTTAGCAAAAAAAATTGTAATTTTTTTAAATCAATTGAAATTTTAACCCCCTCAAACTGGTCTGAATTAGTTGATTTTAAAGGGCTAACAACGTACAAAATAACAATGAAAAAAAATCCAACTTTTTTAAAAAAATTTATCAATGTGCTAAAAAATGTCGTGTTAATGGCAGTCGTTGTGTATGCCGTGACCGCATTTCAGCAACGTAATTTACTCTCAACTGATAAAACTCCTGCCCCCTATTTTAATTTAGCCACGCTAAAAAACCCGACAGAGCGGATGACCATTGCACAATTACAAGGAAAGCAAACAGTGGTGTATTTCTTTGCGCCTTGGTGCTCAATTTGTCGTTACAGTATGCCAAATTTAGAAAAGGCTCATCAGCAAGGTAAGTTAAATGCCATAGCAATTGCCCTTGATTACCAAAACATTACTGAAGTTAAACAGTTTACCGATTCACTCGAATTAACAATGCCGGTGTTACTTGGCAGTAAAAGTACAGGTCAAGATTATAAAATCAGTGCCTACCCAACTTATTATGTTATTGATGAGCAATTGGCCATTACTGCGCATTCTATGGGTTACTCAACAGAACTTGGCCTTAGGATGCGCACACTTGATTAGCTCAATCGCTTTTAGTGAGAAAAAACAGAATAGTGCAATCGATTTTATGCGCTGTTTTTATTCATTTAATCCGTTAAGATGATAAACACATTCAAATCGAGGAGAGCGATATGTTAACTGTAATTTTTGGCCGTGAAGGCTGCCCATACTGTGTTCGTGCAAAAGACGTTGCTGAAAAACTAGCAAATGAGCGTGACGATTTTAAATACCGTTATATCGACATCATTAAAGAAGGCATCAGCAAAGCAGATTTAGAACAGTCTGCAGGCAAACCTTGCCCAACCGTACCACAGATTTTTATTGACCAAGCCCACATTGGTGGCTTCACTGAATTCGAAGCATACGCTAAAGAAAATTTAGGGTTATATCAATAAATTGTAAACGTGGTTGATTTTGGTAATTTTAAACTGATTAAATTATGACCAACATCAACCACATACAAATTAGTTGTAATTTATACAAGCAATTGCATTGTATTTCCTATACAATGCGCGCCTCTTTAAATTCGTTGAGGCGTATTAATGTCAGAACCAGTCACGTTTGAATCTCTAAATCTTTCTCCTGCAATCCTTAAAGCAGTTGAAGAGTTGGGTTACAAGACTCCATCTGAAATCCAAGCTCAATGTATACCGTTATTGCTAGAAAGAAAGGACGTACTGGGACTAGCGCAAACGGGTACAGGTAAAACAGCAGCATTTGCACTGCCGTTACTAAATAATATTGACCCGTCTGTGAAGCAGCCACAGATCCTTGTTTTAACGCCTACGCGTGAACTTGCGATCCAAGTAGCTGAGGCATTCGAACAATATGCTAAGCATACTCGTGGTGTTGAAGTTTTAGCCCTTTATGGTGGCCAAAGCTATAGCATCCAACTAAGTGCACTTCGTCGTGGCGCGCAAATCATTGTTGCAACGCCAGGTCGCTTAATTGACCACATTAACCGTGGCACAATCAAGTTTGAGAGCTTACAAGCCCTTGTTCTTGATGAAGCAGACGAAATGTTACGCATGGGCTTCATTGATGATGTAGAAAGCATCATGGAGAAAACGCCACGTGAAAAGCAAACATGTCTTTTCTCTGCGACCATGCCTAAGCAAATTCAAAATATCAGCAGCAAGTACATGAATGAGCCTGAGCAAGTTCATATTTCTGCGCGTAACTCAACTGTATCAACGGTTGAACAAGTATTTTGGAATGCACACGTACACAAAAACAAAGCTATCGTTCGCTTCTTAGAAGCAGAGCAATACGATGGTGCAATTGTTTTCGTACGTACACGTAACGACACGGTACAGTTAGCTGAATTACTTGAGCGCGAAGGTTTCTCTGCGGCACCACTTAATGGTGACATGAACCAACAAGCACGTGAACGCACAGTAGATCGTTTGAAAAACGGCCTAGTTGATATCGTTATTGCAACAGACGTTGCTGCACGTGGTCTTGATGTAGACCGTTTAAGCTTAGTAATTAACTACGATATTCCACAAGATTCAGAAGCCTACGTTCACCGTATTGGCCGTACTGGTCGTGCGGGTCGTCAAGGTAAAGCGATTCTTTTCGTAAAACATAACGAGCGTTATTTACTTAAAAATATCATTCGTCATACGAAATCTGATATCGCACAAGTTGATTTACCAACAGCTAAAGTTGTTGAAGAAAAGCGTATTAAAGCGCTTCAAGACAAGCTTACAATTGCTCTTGAAAACAAAGACATCACTTTCTTTAATCAAGTTGCTGCTAACATGGCAGAGAAACTTGAGCTAAGTACTGAAGATTTAGCAGGTGCATTACTTTGTTTAGCGCAGCAACAATCACCAATCAAGGTTGAAGAAGTTAAAGTTCAACCACGTGGCGAACGCAATGAGCGTCGTCGCAATGAACGTGGTGATCGTGGCGACCGCCAAGGACGCGAGCGTAAACCTCGTGAGCCGCGTGAGCGCAACAGCCGTAACATGGGTCCTATGGATACTTACCGTATCGAAGTAGGTCGTGAGCACGGTGTACAAGTTAAAAATATCGTTGGTGCGATTGCTAACGAAGCTGATATCTCAAGCAAGTTCATTGGTGATATTCGCTTACATGATAATCACAGTACGGTACAGTTACCACAGAACATGCCAAAAGATGTGCTTGATCACTTCCAAAAGGTATTTATCTGTAAACGTCCGATGAATATGACGCTAACGCAAGACCAAGGTCCTGCGGCTCCTCGCTCTGAGCGCCCAAGCGGTGATCGTGGTGATAAGAAGCGTAACTTCAAAGACCGTGGCGAAAAACGTGGTGGCCCTCGTAAAGAGCGTCGTCCAGTGAGCTTCACTGCGAACTAATCGAAGCTGTAAGCTGTAAGCTGTAAGCTGTAAGCTGTAAGCTGTAAGCTGTAAGCAATAAAAAACCTTGTCATGAGAGTGACAAGGTTTTTTTGTGTCTGTAGTAAAGCTGTCAGCCGTCAGCTATCAGACTTCAGTTTTTTAAAACCTCAGTTGGATGACTGAGGCTTTGTTACTCTAATCGTTATGAGCCGATGGCTGGGTATGCGTAGCTTGATTGAAGACCTAGTGGAATACCTAAGCCCCAGTACGCGAGTAAGAAGATACTCCAACCGATTAAGAAGGCGATTGAATACGGTAACATCATCGCGATTAAGGTGCCGATACCGGTGCCTTTAACATACTTTTGGCAGTACACAACAACCAGTGGGAAGTATGGCATCAGCGGCGTGATGATATTCGAACTAGAGTCACCTACACGGTACGCAGCTTGCGTTAAATCAGGTGAAATACCCAGTTGCATCAGCATGGGAACAAAGATTGGCCCTAATAGCGCCCATTTTGCTGAGCTTGAGCCAACAAATAGGTTCACGAACGCCGTTAAGAAGATAATACCTACCACAGTGACTGAACTTGGCAGAGCCATTGCTTTTAATAGTTGCGCCCCTTCAATTGCAAGTAATGCACCTAGGTTTGACTTACTAAATGCAGCAATAAATAACGCACAGAAGAACGCCATAACAATATAGTAAGCCATGCCGCTCATCGCTTTACTCATTGCATCGATCATATCTTTAGAGCTTTTAAAGGTACCCACGGCAAAACCGTAGACGGCACCAGGGATCCAAAACAGTAAGAAGATAAGTGGCACAATTGATTGCATTAACGGTGAGCGGAAATTAGTTAACGAGCCATCACTGCTGCGCATTGCTGAGTCTGCTGGGGCCGAAACAAACCAAAGTAAAGCAAGGCCTGCAATCATCACTGTGCTTGCAATATAGAACGCACGTTTTTCATCACTGCGTGCTTCATCAAAGGCAGGTAGGTCTTCGGTATCTCCATCAAGTGGCGTATTTTGTAAACGTGGCTCGATGATTTTATCTGTAATATACCAACCTAATAAGATAATAAATAAGCTCGAAGCTGAGGTGAAAAACCAGTTATTAAGCGGGTTAATCGCCATATCTGGGTTAATAATTTGCGCCGCACTTTGGGTAAAGCTTTGCAGTAACGGGTCAATCCCTGACGGAATAAAGTTTGCGCTAAAGCCACCACTTACCCCAGCAAACGCAGCTGCAATACCTGCAAGCGGATGACGCCCCATCGCATAGAAAATAACCCCAGCAAGAGGGATAACTAGTACGTAACCGGCATCAGTTGCGGTATGGCTGACAATCGCCACTAAAATAATAGATGGTGTTAAAAGCTGCTTAGGCGTTACTTTTAACATTAATTTAAGGCCGGTATTGATAAAGCCAGAATGCTCAGCAACACCAACACCTAACATAGCAACCAGCACTACACCAAGCGGCGCAAAGCCAGTGAAGGTTTTAACCATCGAAGATAAGAAGGTGGCAAGGGAGTCCCCTGCTAATAGGTTATTTACAACGATGGCTTCGCCAGTGCGCGGGTCGATTGCATCAAATGTAGTGCCCGAGAAAAGCCAAGATAAAAACCAAATAAGTAGCATTGCGACTAAGAATATAATCGCCGGATCAGGTAGCTTGTTACCTACCCTTTCTATGGTATTTAGAAAACGTGCGATTGCACCACTTGGTGCCTGCACATCATTATTGTTATTCATTTTCAAATTCCCTGGAAAAATATCTCATTAACCTTAACGTATCTAACTACTAAGGTAAATTTTAAGTTAATGGGATTACCTGATAAAGGTAAAGTGATTATGTAAAAAAAGCGACACAGGTCGCTTTACAGAGTTTTATTTAATTAGATTAGGCTGCAAGTGCTTTAACTTCATCCCATAAGCGTACAACAAGCTCTTTATCTTCTTCGTTTAGCTCACCGTTGCGATAAGCTTTAACTAGGCTAGATTCAACTTGATTGTTTAACTCATCAATCGATAAGTTTAATTCTTCTACTTGTGCATAGCCTACAGCTAAGTCAAAGTGACCACGTAAATAACCACCAGCAAATAGCTCGTCGTCTGTTGCTTTATCAACTAAATCATCAAAATATTGCTGCGCTGCATCAATATAACTTACTAAACTCATTGTTACTTCTCCTCTGGGTGCAGCCCATCTTGATGACCCACTGCATACATAATATGGTCATTGAAACCTGTGGTTACGCGAATATAACCACTTAATTCATCGTCTAAGTCACTGTCACCAGTATCGGCAATCAGTGGTCGGCCATTTAAAGCCTGTAATTTAGTTTTAGTGGCTACAACAATAATGTTATCACGGCCAATAGCACGAATAAGTGCAGGGCTTAATTGCTGATTACCTCGGCCGAAGATATGGCCTTGGCCACCAATTAAGGTGATCACCAATTTGGTTTCTTTACCTTCTGTGAGCTCAAGTAATTGCTGAGCAGTTAAATCCTGCGCGATAAGCTCTTGGTCTGCCACTAAGTCTACACCCAGCAAGGTATTTTCAAGACCCATTTCTTCCATAATTGCCGCGACTGTAGAACCACTGCCCATCACATATAAGCAGTCTTCATCCATTTCACTAACAACATAGGCAGCTATATCGGCAAGCACTAATTCATCGGTTTCTTTACCGCCATTTTTAACCGCCTGTACATATCGTACTTCACTCGGCACTTGCATTTCACCATAGCGCTTAGCTTTTACCGTGCCTTCGCGAAATGCTTCTTCGTCGATATCCATTACATCAGCATCACCAAGGCTTACAAGTTCACCCTTAACTAGCATCTCAACAACACGCCCAGCAGCTTTTGGGGTAATAGCATAAACCCCAGAATGAATTTTACAGCCTGCAGGAATACCTAATACAGGAGTGCTATCGCCAACCGCATGGCAAATATTGCGGGCAGTACCATCGCCACCCGCAAATAAAATAAGGTCAACACCTTGCTCAACTAATAGCTTGGCAGCCTGCTCTGTGTCATCTGGGGTGGTGATATCGTTTGTTTGGTAAATAACTTGGCTTTGAAAGCCTAGTTGCTTTGCCGTTTGCTCGCCCATTTCACCGTTTACAGTGTAAATGATTAAGTCATCTTGATGGGCAAGCAGCACTTCAAGTGCCGCTCGGGTGCGTAAGTTTGCTTTTGGCTCAGCACCAAGTTGCATTGCTTTTGCGGCGGTATCTGCGCCATCACTGCCCTTTAGTGCGACACTGCCACCTAAGCCGGCAACCGGATTTACAATCAAACCTAATTTAAACTGCATCAGATAAAGCTCCTAGGTTGCCATGAAAATCGCGCTGCCACGTAAACTGAGCAGCCGATAGTGGCCATGGGGTTTTATAGAAATCACTCAATGCTTTAAGAAGTGCTGTCGTGCGCTGATTAAAGCCAGATGCTAAAAAGCTCAACACTTGCTGGTGAACTCGCGCTTGAAAATCGAATCGACAGGTTTGCTCGCCATTTAAATTATCAACCGATACATTAAAATCAAAACCTGCTGCAGTACTGAGCGCCCACTCTATAGCTTGGGGCTTTACTTCAACTGCTTCAAATTCAGCTTGCTGGTGCTTATCACGACCATCTGGGCAATACCAATAGCCATAATCTTCTTTTAACCGACGTGCCTCACCAGCCACCAGCCAATGGGCAATTTCGTGTAAAGCACTGGCATAAAAACCGTGGGCAAACACAATTTGGTGATAAGGCGTTTGCTCATCAGCAGGCAGGTAAATAGGTTCATCATCACCCTTTATCAAACGCGTGTTATGGCTTTGATAAAAGGTGCTTTCAAAAATAGCGATTAAGTCAGCAATCTGATGCATACGGCTTGAATTCATCTCGTTAAAAGCGTCACTAAAAACGAGGCGAATTGTACGGACTTTTCACTCTAAAGTAAAAGTAACCTCCCTCAGTTACAGGTATTTTGCGATATCAACATCATCGATTTGCTCTGGGTTCAAATAGCGTTTTGCATATTCAAGGTAAATACCTGATGTTAAAAATAATTTGAACACATCTTGATCAACATGCTGATCGGCTACCATCTTGGCTAAAATATCAATGGCAACACTGAGTGGCTTGGCTTTTTTATAAGGTCTATCGGCTGCGGTTAATGCTTCGAAGATATCAGCCAGCACTAGCACACGCTCAGGTATCGATAAATCATCTGCAGATAACTTACGCGGATACCCCGTGCCTTTTAGAGTTTCGTGATGGGTCGAGGCATAACGTGGCACCCGTGCTAACTCTTCAGGGAACGGCACATTATCGAGCATTCGAATGGTACTGATAATATGCTCATTAATTTTAAAGCGATCTTCATTTGTTAACGTACCGCGCTGAATTTTCAAGTTATACAGCTCACCTAGATTATACTTGTATTCAGGAATGCTTACTTTAATGCCTAAGCGCTCGTCATACTCAATAGGTTTATCATGGGTGATCAGATGTTCAGGCTTATCTGAAAGTAGCTTTTCAGTAACAGGCAACTGCTCATCATTACTATGAACGCGTAGTTCTTCAACTGGCGAAAGCCCTACCTTATCGTCAAAATGTCGTTGCCACGTTATGTTACTGAGCGCCTCTAAACGCTTAAGGCTTGCTTCATCCATAAACTCGCCACCCACATTGCACGCAGCGATAAACGAAAAATCACTGCGTAATTGTGCTTGGCGTTTGCCAAGCTCGGCCTCAAGCTCAGGTTGCTTTTCTGGTGAGCTTTGCAACGCTTTTAAATAAGCGATTTCTGCATCTCGCCATAGCACTTCAAAACGTGTACGCACTTCATGAATACGGTTATAAATGGTTTCTAATTTAGTGCCTTTGTCTACGATATGCTCTGGGGTGGTGATTTTACCACAGTCATGTAGCCAAGCCGCGAGGCTAAACTCTCTTAACTCGTCTTTATTTTTAAAGGCAAACTCTTTAAAAGCGTGTTCATTGGAACTTGAAGCCGCTTTGGCCAACATAATGCCCAGTTCTGGTACTCGTTCGCAGTGCCCTGCTGTATAGGGCGATTTATCATCGATGGCCTGCGCAATAAGCTCAATAAATGATTCCATTAAGGCTTTTTGATTTTGCTCATGTTGCTGAATAGATTGACTCATTTGCACCATGGAGTTGGCCAGGTTATTGATTTCTTTAATACTGCTTTTTAACGTTGAAACTTGGTCAAACTGACGCCGCTTTATCTTTAAGTTTTCGCCCTCTAAGGTCTTAATAGGTGCAACAATGGGTGAGGCAAAAAACCACGACACCGGCAATACCATAATTAAGCATGCGGCAGTGATAAAAATAGAGAGCTTAATTTTCTCACGGGTAGAGCTTAGTACCCCCTCTTTCGGCACCACTATCGCTAAGTAATCGCTATTAATGCCCCCTTCTGAAAGCGGAGTGATATACACGTACTTTTCAATGCCATTTAGGGTCATCAAACGTAAATGGGCAAAGTTTGTTTCATCTGTAATTAAAGTTAAAAACTCAGGATATGGCACAGTGCCAATAACTTGTGTTTGCTGACTGGCATCGCTCCCTAACCATTTTCGCTCGAGTGCCGCAATGTACGAATTTGGCAACTGAGTAATTGCCATATCAATTAAGTCTTTAAGCGCTGCATCCTCTGGATGAAACAATAAATGCAGGGTATCGGGTAGTAGATCGTGGCTATAACTATCAAGCTGATTGTACTGAATACCATCAATAAAAAACTGCTTTTGGGTGTACTTGAATACCGCCTCGTTATCTAAACCAGCATAGACGCGCCCTTGGCTTACTGCATCAAGCACCGCTTTAGTACTCGGTAGCTCAACAATATCGATGTCGGGAAAGTGCTCTTTGATCACTTTAATCACCGACCAGCCCTCGCCTATAGCCAACTGTTTGCCTGCTAACTGCTTCATAGTAACAATTGGTGTGGACCCTTTTGCTGTAATGATACTGAACGGTAAGGTCGCCATAGTTTGGCTCATAAGACCAAGCGGCTCATTGGCAGGCGTTTTAAAAATAGGCTGAATAATGTCTATTTCATCTTTTGCAAATTGGCTTAAAAACTCAGCCCAGGTAAAGCCATTAATAAAAGTCACCTTAATTCCAAGTAACTCAGCCAAACCATTAATATAATCAATGCTATAGCCTTTTGGGTTTCCGCCAACACTAAAGTCCATTGGTGGCCAATTGGTTTCGTTAGAAACACTTAAATAAGGGTACTTCGCCAATACACTTTGCTGATCTTCAGTAAGAGGCAGTTTTTCAAGCCTTGGCAATAGTAAGCCATTTTTTTGTTGGTTAGAGGCAACAATTTCACCTTCTTTATTGTAAATATACAGCTCACTTAAATACTGACTGCTCATTTTACTTTGCTGTTTACTTAAATACTCAGAGATGCTCGATAAGCTCACGTCTAACGCCAATACACTGTTTTCTCTTGCCGACTTTATCGAATAGGTTTGCCCGGGAGCTTGTAGATGGGTGAAAAAATACGGCTTGGTTTTATTGACTCGGGTCGAGTTTGCTTGCTTAAACCACAAACGCTCTCGCGGATCATAGCTGGTACTCTTTGTTTGAGAGATACGCAAATTAAATTGCTGATCAAAGTAATGAGTATGCTGAACACGCTCAGCCCCTTCGCCGGTAATGTGGATCACGACCCAGCGATCTGCTTCGATGGCTTGCAACTGCTGGCGAACAATTTCACTACTTTCTAAATTAATTAATTCATAAAAGTCACCATTTTCATAGCCGACATATAAGGCATAAAACAATGGATTGAGCTGCATGATTTCGCTCATGACATCTCTCAGTTCACTTTTATCTTCGCTGTCGGCGCTGATAAGGCTGCTGTTTTGTACCATCACACTTAATGTGTTTTCTGACTTTTCATTCACCCCAGTAAGGTAATCAGCAACGGAGCCGGTGGCTAAATTAAAGTTTTTAACACTGGCTTCTAAAGCCATTTTTTCACTGAAATAATATTGCAGGCTAATTGCAATCAGGGCTGTTAATGAGGTGGCTAATACGAACACCGCGACAACGGTAAGACGAATCGAGAAACGAATTTTTTGTTTAAGTTTTTGAAAAGCAGATACCAGCACTTATGCATCTCCTTGCAATGCTTTGTTCGTAAATAATATTAGCTTGTATAATCTTTATACACCAATAACTTTGTATTACAAACAAAAACACAGCAATATTAGCCTAAAGCATAAGCAAATAATTATCTTAGATATTTTTGAATATCGACCGAATCGATTTGCGACTCATGTAAAAACTGTTTTGCATATTTTAGGTATATGCCTGAAGTTAAAAAGAGCTCAAATACGTCACGGTCAATGTGATCGTCATCGACCATTTTCGCTAAAATATCAATAGCAACACTCAGAGGTTTCGCTTTTTTATAAGGTCTATCTGCTGCGGTTAATGCTTCGAAGATGTCAGCAAGTACTAACACACGTTCAGGTATTGATAACTGCTCAGCGGTTAATTTTCGTGGATAACCGGTGCCTTTTAAGGTTTCGTGGTGGGTTGACGCATAACGCGGAACTTTCGCTAATTCTTTAGGGAATGGCACACTTCCAAGCATACGAATTGTGCTGATCACATGCTCATTGATCTTAAATCGGTCTTCCGCTGTTAACGTGCCCCGTGCAACCGACAAGTTATACACTTCGCCAAGGTTATATTTATACTCAGGAATGACCATATTAATGCCTAAACTCTCTGGGTACTCAACGGCTTTTTCGTGTGGAATTAAATCACTTGGCTTATCGCTTAGCAGTGACTCTTCGACAGGTAAATGCTGATTCTTCAAATCAGCCATACGCATTTCTTCAAGGGGCGATAAACCTAAACTAGCGTCAAAATGGCGCTGCCACTTAATGCTAGCAACCTCATGTAAACGAGACAGCTGCGCTTCATCCATAAACTCACCACCAATATTACAGGCAGCAATAAAGCTAAAGTCTGCGTGTAACTTTTCAGTTTGTTGCTCAAGCTTTTGCTCAAGCACAGATTGCTGCTCTGGGTGCGCTAATAGTTGCTCATAGTAAGCAATTTTTGCATCACGCAGCAGCACTTCAAACCGGGTGCGTACTTCATGAATACGGTTATAAATGGTTTCGAGCTTAGTGCCTTTATCAACAATATGCTCTGGTGTGGTGATTTTACCGCAATCGTGCAACCACGCTGCTAAACGAAACTCGCGTCGCTCATCAGGGGTTTTAAAGCTGAACTCAGAAAACGCCTCATCTGTTGAACCTGATGCTGCATCAGCAAGCCAAATACCCAGCTCTGGCACCCGCTCACAATGCCCTGCCGTAAAGGGAGATTTATCATCAATGGCTTGCGCAATAAGCTCAACAAAGGACTCCATCAACGCTTTTTGAGAATCTTCATGTTGCTCAATGGAGCGACTCATATCGACCATCGAACTAGCTAAGTAATGAATTTCTAAAATATGGCTCGAAAGCGTTGATACCTCATTGTAATCGCGCTGTTGAATTTTTTTATTCTCACCCACTAGTTTAAGGATCGGGTTAACGATTGAAGAGGCAAAAAACCAAGAAACGGGCAGCAGCAAGAGTAAAAATAAACCCGTGACTAAAATTGAAATTCGTATTTTTTCTTTAATTACTGCTAATACATCATCTTTAGATACCAGTACTGTAAAATAATCCACTTCATCAGATTGCATATCGCTACTGAGGGGCAGAGGCAGCACAAACATGTACTTTTCTATCCCCTTTTCATGGACGCTCAGCATTTTACCAAATTGATGCGCTTTATTGGCAAGCCCTGATTGCTGCTCATCTAATTTAACTAACTGGGATAAATCAGCAAAACTATGCTGATGGCTTTGATTTTTACTGCTCGCAATAATCTCGCCATCACCCCGATAAACATACATTTCACTTTCAACTAAGTGCTTCATTTTAGTTTGTTGTGCGGTTAAGAAGTGATTCAAACTTGCACTGGCAATATCAATCGCTAATACATCGCCTGTTTGCGCTGATTTAATTGCATAGGTATAACCTGGTACATCAAATACGTTAAACACGTACTGCTCAGTTTTCGTCACCGAAGTACTGATTGCATCCTGAAACCAAACACGGGTGCGCGGGTCGTAATCTGTCGCTTTAGTGTCTCTTTTACGAACGTTGAGCGACTCGTCTAAATACGTGGTTACTTGCTTACGATCGCTGCCCTGCCCTGTAATTTGATACACCAGCCAATGATCGTCTTCATCAAGTTGAAACGATGAAGGAAGCTTGGCATAGCCTTTTAAATTAATAACCTGTAATAAGTCGCCATTAGCATGACCAAGAAAAAGCGAATAAAAGTCTGGATGGCGCGTTAAAATTTCGAGCAATACATGCTGTAAAATCTCTTTATTATCTTGGCTATTCGAAAAGAGTCGCGTGTCGTGGATCATCACGCTCAAGGTATTATCGGCACGCTCATTGATTCGGGTGATGTGATCGGCTATTTGTTGGCTAGTTTGTTTAAATTGCTCAGATTTAGTTTGCAGTATCAGCTTTTCACTAAAGGAATAATGCAGACTAATCGCCACCACGGCTGTGAGTAAGCTTGCAAGGACAAATACCAGCAGAACACTGGCCCTAATTGAAATTTTATACCCTTTATCGTGGCGTGTTAGCATTCGCGACTCCTTGCTTGCTAATCTAAGAAAATAATCTGATTAAAGATTATACCGAAATGACTATAAGGTACATGTTTTAACTCATATTAAAGCTGTTAAAGTTTAATAACTAATTGATTACGCCCAGCATCTTTAGCCTGATATAGCGCAGCATCAGCCCTTGCAATTACTAACTTTTGTTCTTCTTCTCGCATCACAGTCAAACCAAAACTTGCTCGGATCGGTAGAGATAACCCCTCAACTTGGAACATCTCAGCATTCAGCCGTGAGATCATACTATTAATAATGACAGTAGCATCTGGCACTGAACATAATGGCAACACAATAACAAACTCTTCACCACCGAAGCGATATACATCATCTGAGGTACGCAACGACTGCGTTAAAAATGCAGAAAAATATTGTAATACCACATCACCTACCTCATGACCGTGGGTATCGTTAACACGTTTAAAATAATCAATATCTGCCAAAATGACGCACACCTGTTTTGACTCACCCTGTTGCTGCTGAGTGAGCCTTTGGTACTCTGGGTAAGCATTATCAAAAGCGCGTCTGTTTGGCAGTTGAGTGAGTGAGTCTCTAAGTGCTTGGGTTTTCATTTCGTGAGCAAGTTGCGCAAGCTGAGCATTTCTGACAAATAGCTCCCTACGGATAATATGTTCGTGAGCAGCCATGATCATGCCTGCTAAGTTAGCCGCCAGATGCGCTAAAATGACCATATAAAGAGAGTGGTTAGAAATTTCTTTATTAAAATAGATAACAGAGATAGCAAGTGCACTATATAAAGTACTTAAAAATACAGATAACTTAATTGATACTAAGGTCGAAAAGTAAAATGTAATCAAAATGATTAAATCAAAAAACATATGCAGAATGTAAAAACGTTCATAAGTAATAGCCATAAACTGCATATTCAAAAATAAGAACAGCATAAATACAGATATCACCAAACGAAATAACTGGATAGTTTTGATATAACTCAGACCAAAAGCACTAAGTACGCATACTGAAACCATAATAATTCGGCCAGTTAGAGCAATATCAGGCCAAAATGAAGCTTGAATAATCATCTTATCGAAGAAGGTTACAAGCGTGGTAACTAAAGCAATTATGCAGCAAAAAAATTGCGCTATTTTTTTATCTTGTGCAAATTTACTTTGTAAAAATATTTGCTCTACCTGCAGCGACTTAAATTGACAGGCATAGCGATCTATCGTCATATCTTGATTAAATAATTTTGCTGCAAAAGCGCCCATAAATAAATGCCTACTACGAAAGGGGGGTGTTCGATTAAAGAGCAACTACTCTAGTATAGAGTGTATATTC
>NZ_JAKEVM010000066.1 GCF_022398475.1 Pseudoalteromonas shioyasakiensis
GTATAAAATTGAAATAAAAATAAGATTTAGCTTACAGCTCGATATGGACAATGTCTCACAAAGACGTAGGAGATTTCGACATGGTTTAAATACAAAAAAAGCAGCTTGCGCTGCTTTTTTCACACTAATCACATATTACTGCGGAGTATTTCTACCCGCAATCAGACTTTAGTGTAAGCCACCTAAGTATTTTGAAAGTACTTCGATGTCTTTGTCTGTTAGCTTTTTAGCGATGTCTTGCATCATACCGTTTAAGTCGTTATTACGCGTACCATCACGGAATTTTTCAAGTTGTGACTTGATGTATTCTGGATGTTGGAACGAAACTTTCGGGAATTTAGCTAGTGATGTACCGTTACCACGAGGACCGTGACACGCAGCACATGCTGGAATACCACGCTCTGCATCACCGGCTTTATAAAGCTGCTGACCTACTTCTACTACATCTTTAGGTGTTGTACCTTCAGACATATTTAAAGAAGAGAAGTAAGCTGCTAGGTCTTTCATGTCTTGATCGCTAAGCGGCATAGCCATACCACTCATTACTGGATCCATACGACCTTCTTTGCCGCCAGATGTCATACCTAATTTAAACTCTTGTAATTGTTTATAGATATAATCTGCGTGTTGGCCTGCAATTTTAGGGTAGATATTAACCGGTGCATTACCGTCTGGGCCGTGACAAGCCGCACACGTTGCCGATTTCTCTTTACCTGCGTTTACATCGCCATCAAATGCTGTTGCGTTGCTTGCTGACAACGTACCAAGCAATATAGTTAAAGATAGTGCTATTTTTTTCATGGTGAATTCTCTGTTTCCGACCCTGTATCATCTACAATATGGATGTTGTGATTTCTATATTCTACACGATAATAAATTCTCTGGCACGTTTTCTGCCCACATTAAGCTCATAATTTATAGGGATTTGACTTAGATTAAGTTTATACCTAGTAATTTTCCTAATTTAAAGCCAATTTAGCACGCTTAAATACGCTTTTGAATGCTGCTTTAATAGTATAAAATACGTGCCTTAAGTGGAAATTAGCCACTGTTTGTTATTTTTTATAAAAGACTAGGAGAGCCTGTGCTCAAATCTCGTATCAAATACAATACTGCGTCCTTTGTTACCAGCGCACCTGATATCTCACGCTTACCTGCTGATACGGGGATTGAAGTCGCGTTTGCTGGTCGCTCTAATGCTGGTAAATCAAGTGCTTTAAACACGTTAACAGATCAAAAGTTAGCACGTACTTCTAAAACACCCGGCCGTACTCAGCTGATCAATACCTTTGAACTTGATGCCGATAAACGCCTTATCGACTTACCGGGCTATGGTTTTGCTAAAGTTCCTATCGAAATGAAGAAGAAATGGCAAAAATCGCTAGGTGAATACTTACAAAAACGTCAAAGCTTAAAAGGTATCGTTGTTTTGATGGATATTCGCCACCCGTTAAAAGATTTAGACCGTGACTTAATCGACTGGGCGGTGGGCAGCGAAATTCCAGTGCTGGCACTATTAACTAAAGCCGACAAGCTAAAACAAGGCGCCCGTAAAGCTCAAGTTTTACAAGTTCGTCGTGAGTTAAGTAGTTTAGATGGTGATATTACAGTACATGCCTTCTCTTCACTAAAAGGCACAGGCTTACCTGAAGTTGCTAAAAAGCTCGATGAGTGGTTCTTAGGACCCATTGAAGCGCAAGCACCTGAGTCTGACGAACAACCAGAAGCTTAATCGCTTAGGCCAAGTAATAACGCTTGGCTAATGATTCTATATAGTAGCCCTGCTCATCTGAGCAGGCTATTTCGGCCCACTGATAATAAACATTTCTCGATACCCTCGCAGCCAAGCCATGTGCTAATTGAAGATAAGGCACACTGACACCTTCAAATTCTCTCAGTAATAGTGGTTGCTTTGCTGATACCAACCAAGCGCGCTGTAAATTATCGACACAACAAAGCGCAAGGCCTTGCTCTGTCTCTTCGAAACGCCAATCAACAATAATAAAAGGCACATCTTCGACTGTGATGGCCATTTTCTCGACGGGTGTTTTTAAAAAATAATTATCTGCTTCTTTGCAAAGCACAGAGGCAAAGAGTTTAACCATTGCCTCGCGCTTTATTTCACTGCCGGCATAAAACCACCGCCCTTGCGCATCAATCAATATAGGCACTTGCCCACAGTTTTGTGGCTGCCATTGATCAAAAGGTTTATCGGGTGCCTGAAGAGCGGCTTCTAAGTCAGCAAGTGATTGCATTACTTTTCTTTATCTAGCGTCAAAGAAAATGTTACAGGTACAGCTGTCGCAATTGATGGTAAACCCGCAAGTTTTTGTAACTCACTAATACCTTCTGTTACTTTGAAATCACTTGCATTAATAATCACCGGCGTAAACGATGAAACAGTAACATCGCCTTTCGGTGACATATTGGCAAGCACATCAATCGTTAGCTCTTTCTTGTTGCCATGGAAGTCTAATTCAGCTTTCAAACCTTTAAGCACATGTTGACCTGGTTTTAGCGTCAACAGCGCTTTGCTTAAATCAGCAGTTAACACTGCATTAGGGAATTTAGCTGTTTCAAATAACAACTTAGTCATGCGCTCATTACGGATAGGGATCAGAGTTTCAACCGATGTCAGGTCGATCATCAACTTAAATTGACCTTGTTCGTTAAGTGTACCCGACACCTTTTTGAAATGATGCGCTTCTGCAACTGAATTCTTTTTGATAGACACAAAGCTCACATTGCTTTGCTCATTATTAACTTGCCAGTTTGCGCTGGCTAAAGGGGCAACTAAAATACTCGATAATGAAAAGGCAGCAATTGCCAAAGATTTAAACATAACGCATTCCTTCGAAAGTAAATAAGAATCACTTTGATGGTATCACTTGCGTTAATTTGTGCAATGAATTGTATGATAAGAAAAGAAAAAGCGACTCACTCAACAAGGAGTGAGCCGGTATAGCAAACTGGGGAGAAGCTATCAATACGTTGCATCCTTTCAGATGCATCATCAACAGGATGTCCTACAGGATGAGGACGGCGCGGACTTTAGCAAATACCAGATTAAAAATAAATTGCATAACCGCAGAAACAATACAAATTGATAAACATATAACGAAACACTAAAACCATCTTTTCTTGTTTACTTGAAATTAACATTACAGCAAGCCGTAATTTAGGGTAAAGTGAATTAACGACACGCAAAAACAAGGCTTTTTTAAGGCTTGTTAGTGATAAAAATTGCAGTAGAAGAGTAAAAGGTATGAAAAAAATCCCCTTAATTTTATTTGCTACCTTACTTTTTTTAATGTCCCCCTACTGCCATGCAAAAAAAACAACGACACAATATCCGGTAATTTTAGTTCATGGGCTAATGGGATTCGATAACCTACTCGGCCTCGATTATTTTTATAATGTTGCTACAAGTCTCAACCAAGAGGGTACCTTGGTATTCACGCCAGCGGTCTCGGCTATTAATAGCTCTGAAGTACGGGGCGAACAATTACTCACTCGCGTAAAAGCAATTTTAGCACTGACTGGCGCAAAAAAAGTAAACTTGATTGGCCATAGCCAAGGTGCGCAAACAGTGCGCTATGTTGCTTCAGTCAGGCCAGATTTAATTGCCTCAGTGACTAGTATTGGCGGTGCAAACTATGGCAGTGGCATTATTGATCTAATTAGTCAAAAACTACCTGCAAATTCTCAAGCTGAACATGCTGCTCAATTAGTATTTGATGCATTTGGTGGTGTTATTTCACTACTATCAGGTAACAGTGATTTACCACAAAACACACTGGGTGCATTAAATAGTTTAAGTACACAGGGTGCTCATGCATTTAATCAAAAATACCCGGAAGGATTACCGTTAAATGAATGCGAGCAAGGTCAGCTAGTTGCCGAAAATGGGGTGTACTATTTTTCGTGGAGTGGTACAGCGGCACTCACCAATATACTGGATCTAACCGACTTGCCCATGCTGCTTGGTTCGTTACTTATTTTAGGCAAAGATGACGGCCTAGTATCGCGCTGTAGCAGCCATTTAGGACATGTCATCAAAGATGATTATGAAATGAACCACTTAGATGAAATTAATCAGTTTATTGGTTTACACAATTTTCGGGAAGTTGACCCTATTGAGCTTTATCGTCAACACGTAAAGAGACTGCAAGAGTTGGGGTTATAAACAAGTTAGCAAGTTAGCAAGTTAGCAAGTTAGCAAGTTAGCAAGTTAGCAAGTTAGCAAGCCTAAATGACTTAGCTAACGCGTCAAGCAACTCGCTAATTTTACTCTTTCCCCTAGTAACTCGCTAACTTTTAACCTAATAGCTGACAGCTTTCATTTTTTGCGACTATTAGTGAGCCTGTTGCCAGTTGTCACCGCTGTCGGCTTCAACAATCAGAGGCACATCAAGAGTCGCGGCTTCTGACATTAGCTTACAAATTTCAGCTTTATAGTCGTCCACAGACTCTTCTTTAATTTCGAACACTAATTCATCGTGCACTTGCATTAGCAGCTTCACTGAACCTTCAGCTTGCGCGTTCACCCACTGATGAACTTTTAGCATCGCTTTTTTGATGATATCAGCAGCAGTACCTTGCATTGGTGCGTTGATCGCAGCACGTTCAGCGGCTTTGCGACGAGCGCCGTTACGAGCGTTGATTTCCGGTAAGTGTAAGCGGCGACCAAAAATCGTTTCTACATACCCTTTATCAGCTGCTTTTTCACGGGTTGTTTCCATGTACTCAAGTACGCCTGGGAAACGCTCGAAGTATTTATCAATATAATGCTGTGCTTCATGACGTGGTACATCTAACTGACGTGATAAACCAAACGCCGACATGCCATAAATTAAACCGAAGTTAACCGCTTTCGCTTTACGACGCATATCGCTGGTAACTTCTTCAAGGCTAACCCCGAAGACTTCTGCCGCCGTAGCACTATGTACATCTAAACCATTCGCAAACGCAGTTAGTAGGCCTTTATCTTGTGATAAATGCGCCATGATACGTAATTCAATTTGGCTGTAATCGGCAGCCACAATTTTATGGCCAGGTGCAGCAATAAAGGCTTCACGAATTCGACGGCCTTCTTCTGAACGAATTGGAATATTCTGTAAGTTAGGATCCGTTGAGCTTAAACGCCCTGTTGCTGTTACAGCTTGATGATAAGAGGTATGCACTCGCTTAGTGCGCTCATCAACCATTAGCGGAAGTTTATCTGTGTAGGTTGATTTAAGTTTAGATAAACCACGGTGCTCAATAATCACTTTTGGTAATGGATAATCATGAGCAAGTTCTTGCAATACTTCTTCTGCTGTCGAAGGTGCACCCTTAGGTGTTTTCTTGATAACAGGCAGCTCAAGTTTTTCAAACAAAATAGCTTGCAATTGTTTAGGTGAGCCTAAGTTAAATTTTTCACCTGCAATATCATAAGCTTCTTGCTCAAGCTCTAACAGGCGTTCACCTAAACGTTGGCTGTGAGCTGCCAGCATGTTGCTATCAATTGCAACACCAGTACGCTCAATATCAGAAAGCACTGTGACAAGTGGTAACTCAATATCTTCGAATACTGACTTCAACTGGCTATCGGCATCAATTTTTGGCCATAACACTTGGTGAAGACGTAGCGTTATATCGGCATCTTCAGCAGCATAAGGCGCCGCTTTTTCTAGCTCAATTTGGTTAAACGTTAACTGCTTTTTACCTTTACCGGCAATATCTTCAAAGCTGATATTCTTATGACCTAGGTATTTCAGTGCCAGTGAGTCCATATCATGGCGGCTACCTACACTATTAAATACATACGACTCCAACATAGTGTCGTATTTAATACCCTTTAACTCAAAGCCCGCATTCGCTAACACGCTTTTATCGTACTTAAGATTTTGCCCCACTTTCGCTTTGTTTTCGTCAGCTAAGATTGGGCCAATTTTTGCCATTACGGTTTCTAAGCTTAATTGCTCTGGCGCATCTGGGTAATCGTGAGCAACCGGAAGATAAGCCGCTTCACCCGCCTTAACAGCAAAGCTCATACCAACCAATTGCGCTTGCATATAATCAAGGCTGGTTGTTTCAGTATCAAAAGCAAATAATTCAGCGTCATTTAACTGCGCCACTAAGGTATCTAGCTGCTCTTCAGTTAAAATAGTTTCGTAGTGTGCATCAGCAACTTTTGGTAGTTCGTTAGTTTCAGTTGGCACATCTAAATGCGTGTCAGCGTCTTTAGGATTATCAAGTAGCTCAGCTAACCAACGGCGGAACTCACACTCACCATAAAGTGCAATCAGCTCGTCACGATTAGGCTCTTGCAGCTTAAAGGTTTCAAGATCTGACTCAACCTCAACATCACACTTAATTGTTGCTAATTCATAGCTAAGTGGCAGATGATCAAGTGCAGCAGCAAGTTTTTCACCAATCTTGCCTTTAATTTCACCTGCATGATCAATAACACCTTGCAATGATCCATATTTTTGTAGCCATTTCACTGCGGTTTTTGGACCACAGCCATCAACACCTGGGATGTTATCGACCTTATCACCCATTAAAGCAAGGTAATCAATGATCAACTCAGGACCAACGCCAAACTTTTCAACCACAGTCTCTGGATCTGAAATGCTATCTGTCATGGTATTGATCAGCGTTACATGCTCATTAACAAGCTGCGCCATATCTTTATCGCCAGTTGAGATCAGTACATGACGCTGCTGCTCTGACGCTATACGCGCAAAGGTACCAATAACATCGTCAGCCTCAACACCTTCAATACTAATCAGTGGGAAACCCATTGCTTTAATAATGTTATGCAGTGGTGCGATCTGTGTTCGTAAGTCATCCGGCATTGGCGGACGATTCGCTTTGTATTCACTGTACATGTCATTTCTGAAGGTTTTACCCTTGGCATCAAATACCACCACCATGTGCGACGGATCATATTGCTTGATCAAACTCTTAAGCATATTAACTACGCCATAGATTGCGCCTGTCGCTTCACCTTTTGAGTTAGTAAGGTGCGGTGGCGAATGGTATGCACGGAATAAATAAGAAGAACCATCTACAAGAATAAGTGGATTTTCAGGGATCTGAGCCATGGTGAAATTGGATCCTAATTGAATAACATTAAATTGTTTGTAAGCATGCCATAAGGCCATGAAGAAAACGACTGTGAATTATTAACCAATAAAGGTTTATGACAGAGCAAGCTGTGGATAACTTTGTAGATAACAGACAGAGCCTATTCTCCCGAAATGAAAAAACATTTAGGAAAATTTTATAAGTTCATGTTTTGATTTAAAAAAGATATTACGGCGTTCTTTTTTTATTATTTTTGTCCGATGTGGAAAACGGTTTTAGTAGCGATAACCTTTTGCTTATTCGATACCGAATTAACATCCCTTTTCATAACCGGAGGAGTATTCTAGCATAATGGATCAAAGATCATAGCGATCCTTTATACTTTTTTTTTCGTTAGTAATTTATAAAAAGGCATAAACAGCTATTCATCACGCTTTGCGAGTTATCAAGCGACGAAAATTTTTTATTTTGTCGCCATACTCGTATCCTTGTTAAACTAAAGCTAGTCGCATTAAGGAGAGTTCAAAAATGAAAAAAGTTGCTGTAATTTTAGCTGGTTGCGGTGTTTACGACGGCGCAGAAATCAATGAAGCCGTATTAACCTTATTACATATCGCAAAAGCAGGCGCGAGCTATCAATGTTTCGCACCCGATATCGACCAAATGCACACCATTAATCACCTAACCGGTGAAGAAATGACTCCTAACCGTAATGTGTTAGTTGAAGCTGCGCGTATTGCCCGTGGTGAAATTAAAGCGCTGACTGAGCTAAATGTAGATGAATTCGATGCCTTGATTGTACCAGGTGGCTTTGGGGCCGCGAAAAACCTATCAGATTTTGCCGTTAAAGGCGCAGATGCCCAAGTTCAAGGTGATGTACTGACAACTGCGAAGGCCTTTGTCGATGCCAACAAAGCAGCTGGTTATATGTGTATTGCTCCTGCCATGCTGCCGCTTATTTATGGTAAAGGTGTAAAAACAACCATTGGTAATGATGCAGACACCGCTGCCGCTATCGAGCAACTTGGTGGAGCGCACCAAAGCTGTGCTGTGAATGATATTGTTGTTGATCCTCAGCATAAAGTGGTCACAACCCCAGCCTATATGTTGGCCCAAAGCATTTTAGATGCTGATTCAGGTATCAAAAAATTGGTTAACAAAGTATTAGAGCTTGCTTAAACATCAAGCTAAGAGCCAGTATTGAATGCTGGCTTTTCTTGCGCTAACGCAAAAAAATGACGGTTTTTCTCAAGAAAAAGCCTTTTAGATCATTTTATAAATTGTGGCTTAGCGTTATAATCGTTCTAATTTCCGTCAGATATCGTGATTGATCACGTTCAAATCGAAGTGAGCAAGGCAAAATGAAAAAACTATCAGCTGCATTATTACTGCTAGCAACAACGGCATATGCACAAGCGTATGACAACTCTTTGACTGAAGATGCAATTAAAAAGCGTCTAGCGCCAATTGGTTCTGTATATCTAGAAGGTGATAAAGCTGCGGTCGCTGCTGAACCTACAGGTCCTCGTTCTGGTGAACAAGTTTACCAAGCAGCATGTTTTGCTTGTCATGGTACTGGCGCACTAGGTGCACCTAAATCAGCTGATGATTGGGCTCCTCGTATCGCTAAAGGTAAAGATACACTTTTAGATCACGCGCTTAACGGTTTCAACGCGATGCCTCCTAAAGGTACGTGTATGGACTGTTCTGATGAAGAGATCAGCGCTGCTATCGATTTCATGACTAGCAAGTAACAGTTCAAAAACTAATACTAAGGGCTTAATTTTATTAAGCCCTTTTTTGTGCCTGCTTTTAGCCGCTAGACTAATGCTGTAGCCAAATACGCCCCATCATAAATTACTATTTTGTTAACACCTGTTACTTGACGATCTAATAAAAAAGTGGAACTATAAAGGACGAAATTTAAACAACAATAAGATCTGGTTCTAAATCATTGGAAGATTCAGCAACACACATTGATAAGCTAGAGCGAAAAAATGCTCGCTTAAAATCGCTTTTACAAAAGTATAAGCAATCACATCACTTGCAACATGCTCTTTTACAATTATCAGAGCAAGCAAGTACTGTTGCCGAATTAACTCTGCTCTACCCTGCTATCCACAACATTCTGCAAGACTATATCCCAAGTAAAAACTTCTTCGTTGTGTTGCATAACCCGGTTTACGATAACCTTGAGCTATCTTATTTCGCCGATGAAAAAGATGGTCTTTCAGTACCGTTAAAATATGAGCAGTACTTTAAAGAAGGCCTCACGGGTTACGTATTTAAACAAGGTAAAACCTGTTACTTTACCAAACAACAAACAGAGCAAGCGGTTGAACAAGGCTTACTTAAGTGCTTTGGTACGCCAGCTGAGCATTGGGTTGGAGTGCCCGTCTATCGCGATAAAGTCATTATTGGCGTCATGGTGGCGCAAAGCTATGACAATAAACAAGGCTATTCTGAGCAGCAAATTGAGTTGCTAGAGGCTATGTCATTATATTTAGCGACAGCAATTGAACGAGTAAAAAAACGTGAACTGCTCGAATCTGAAGTAAAAATTCGCACCCGTGCACTGACACAAAGTAACCAAGCACTTAACGACGAAATTCAACAACGTAAAAGTGCCCTCGAACGTCAACAGATCTTATTTAAAATATCAGAGCTGGCAACACAAAGTAAAAACCTCGACGATGTATATCTGCATGTACATAACATTATAAAAAATATTACCTATGCAGATAACTTATACATCGCATTGTACGACCAACAATCACATTGGTTGAGTTTTCCTTACTGCGTCGATGAGTTTAACGACAATGGTAAACCAAGGCCATTTGCTAAAGGCTACAGTGAACTGGTGCTCAGCACTGAAAAATGCCAAGTCATAGATAGTGAAAGAGCAAAAGAGCTTATCAAGCTGGGCGTTATAGAAAGACCGGTTAATGTACCACCAGAGCGCACCGCGACGAGTTGGTTAGGTGCTCCGCTGAAAACCTCGCAAGGCGTTATAGGTCTCATTGTTTGCCAAGCTTATAACAATAAACATGAATTTAGTCAGGATGATTGTGAGCTAATCACCTTTGTATCGCATCAAATTGCTAATGTTATTCAAACTCACCTAGCAAACCAAGAGTTAAAGCTTAGTCACCAAAAGCTTGAGCACCGGGTCACTGAAAAAACCAAAGAACTTCGCCAAGCCAATATGCACCTGCAAATGCAAATTGAAGAGCGTAAAAAAATAGAGCAACAGCTGTATCACGATGCACACCATGACTCACTGACGAGCTTACCGAATCGCAGTTTATTCTTAACTCAACTTGAAAAAACATTGCAGCATTACCAGCGCTACCCAGAGCAGCAGTTTGCAGTGCTATTTATTGACCTTGATAAATTTAAAGACATCAACGATCACCTTGGTCACCAAGCAGGCGATCAATTTTTAATTGGTGTTGCCGAGTCTTTCTCGCATTGTATACGTGAGCACGATTTGCTTGCACGTTTAGGTGGTGATGAGTTTGTGATATTGCTCACTCACTTAACAGAGCAACAGCAAGCCCAAGATGTTGCCAAACGTATTATCGAAATTATGAGAAAACCTTTCTGTATGAAGGGTCAGTGCATTCAAAGTGGTGCCAGTATTGGTATTACCTACTCAAAACCAAGCTACAAGCACACCGATGAAATTATACGTGATGCGGATGCAGCCATGTATTACGCGAAAAATGCAGGCCGTAATCGCTTTGAATGTTTCCATCCGCTGCTTAATGCCAGCAATGTACAGCATGATGCTGACAATATGCATCACTTAGATGATTTGCCTATGCACTTTAGAAGTGCCGAAATCATTACCTTGGATGAACAATCTCGCGCAGAGTCTTTACTCGAAGCATTTGGTGAACACCCAGTACTTGGTAGCACCAGCTTTGAAGTACTTAAGAAATTTGCGACCGATAGAGTACAGCACTTTGAGGTTGAACTTAATTTATTAAAACAAGCCTTCAGCTTAGTAAGTGACAGTAATCTAGAAAAAGTACTGTTCCCTTGCTCTGGTTTAGTTCTTGAACGTATTAATTTTCAAGCACTGTGTAAGCTATTAAAAGCCCACGATGCAAATAGAATGTGTTTATTATTCAATGAACAAGAAATTCGTTATGCATCAGCAGTACAAATTGAAAATTTAAAAAACTTGGTCGCACAAGGATTTTCGATTGGTTTAAATGAATTTGCTAAAGATCGCTGTGAGTTAAACTTACTAACAGAGTTCCAATTCGATTACTTGTTATTAAGTTCAACATTCAGTAAGCGTGTACTACAGCAAGAAAACTATCACCTACAACTGCAAGGTGTGCTGGCGATTACTAAGCTGCAAAATATCCAAGTAATCGCGAAAGGCCCGTCAATTTTTAACTACCGCACCTTACTCGATAAGCACGGATTGTCATTGTTTATTGGTAAGCAACATGCGCTGGCGCCCTTCGAACACGAAGCACCGAGCGCACAATTTATTACTTCTTAAGCATTGCTCTTAGATTAGCTACACGAGCTTGGCCTTTTTCCATGCGCTCAGCCTGCGAAGACGGTGGCTTTTTCGCTTCGAAGGCTAAATCATCTTGTGGTAACTCCTGTACAAAGCGACTGAGCTCAGTATCTGACGTTTCACCAAATTGACGACGTAACTTAGCATAAGTCATTACCAGTTCTTGCTGAGCACGTGTGATACCTACATAAGCAAGACGACGCTCTTCTTCAACGTTATCTTCATCGATACTTACTTGGTGCGGTAACAAACCCTCTTCCATACCAACCATGAACACATACGGATACTCCAAACCTTTTGAAGCATGCAGTGTCAGTAATTGTACCGCGTCAGATTCGTCTTCTTCTTCGTTACGCTCAAGCATATCGCGCAGGGTCAGTTTACTAACCACTTCAGCAAGGTTCAGCGGTGGGTTGTCTGCGTCCCCTGTTAGCATGTCGGTGATCCAACGATAAAGCTCTGAAACGTTTTTCATACGCATTTCAGCGGCTTTTGCACTCGGTGATGACTCATAAAGGTATGCTTCGTAGTTAATTTGCCTAACTAACTCTTTCACAGCTTCAAGAGTATCGCCTCGAACCGCATTATCAGAAAGCTCAACCACCCAACGGGCAAAGCCAGCTAAGGCATTAAAACCACGGCCTTTTAAGCGGTGCGCAAGCTCAGGCTCAAAACAAGCAGCAAATAAGCTGATATGCTTTTCATTAGCAAGGGTGCCGAGCTTTTCAAGTGTGACCGTACCAATCTCACGGCGTGGCGTATTTACAATACGTAAAAAAGCATTGTCATCATCTTGGTTCACCAATAGGCGTAAATACGCCATGATATCTTTGATCTCTGAACGCGAGAAAAATGACATGCCGCCGCTGATTTTATAGGGAATGCGGTTGCTCATAAGTGCTTTTTCAAACACGCGTGCTTGGTGATTACCACGATATAAAATTGCGTAATCTTTGTAGCTAGTGCGTTTCATGAATTTATGAGAAATGATCTCTGCCACCACTCGCTCTGATTCATGCTCTTCATCACGACAACCAATCACTTTGATAGGCTCACCATAGCCAAGCTCACTGAATAGCTTTTTATCAAACTCGTGAGGGTTATTAGCAATCAAAATATTCGCCGCTTTTAGAATTCGCCCTGCGCTTCGGTAGTTTTGTTCAAGCTTAATTAAACGTAAGCCCGGAAAATCTTTACTCAATAGCACAAGGTTTTGAGGCTTAGCACCGCGCCATGAATAAATTGATTGGTCGTCATCGCCTACCACGGTAAAACGAGCTCGTTCACCCACCAATAACTTAACCAACTGATACTGACTGGTATTAGTATCTTGATACTCATCCACCAGCAAGTAACGAAAACGCTGTTGCCAACGCTCACGCGCAGTGGCATTTTGGCCTAGCAATAAAGTAGGGATCATGATCAGATCATCAAAATCTAGGGCGTTGTAAGCACGTAATTGATTTTGATAACGCGCATACAGCTGAGCAAACAAGGCTTTTTGCGGCTCACGGGCTTCGCGAACAGCACGCTCTGGCAGAATCAATTCGTTCTTCCAGCTACCTATTTGCATTTTTAGTAGGTTGAGTAGATCTTTGTCTTTTTTAAGTTCTTCTTCGGTCAGCTCTGCTAATAACTGGTTGGTATCTTGATCATCAAACAACGAAAAACCAGGTTTAAAACCTAACGTCGTTAACTCTTTTTTGATGATCTCAAGCCCAAGGGTGTGAAACGTTGAAACCCATAAGCCTTTCGACTCTTGTTTACCCAGTGTTTGCGTTACACGCTCGCGCATTTCTTTTGCCGCTTTATTGGTAAAGGTTACCGCTGCAATATTGCGCGCTTGATACTCACACTTTTGCACCAAGTAAGCGATTTTATTAGTAATAACACGCGTTTTACCAGATCCCGCACCAGCTAATACCAGACACGGTCCACTGATATACTTTACCGCTTCATCTTGTTTTGGGTTGAGTTTCATAAGCCCCTAAAGAAATTATCCAAAGACAGGACGGGCAATTTTACCGTAATCACTACACTACGCCTAGCCAATAAGGTAAGATTGTTTTTTTACGTGACTCAAGGGACGAAGATGATCAACCCAGCAAAACTTGAAGAAATCGCTAAGCAAATTACTGACAACATGCCTCAAGGCGTGAAAAACCTTGCCGAAACAGTTGAAGGCAAAACAAAGCAAGCTATTCAAAACAAACTTGCTGAGATGGACTTTGTAAGCCGTGATGAGTTTGATATTCAAAGCCAAGTACTTATTCGTACTCGTGAAAAACTCACTGAGCTTGAAGAGAAGGTTGCATTGCTCGAGCAGCAACTTGCTAGCAAACAAGACGAACAATAAAAAAAGGAGAGCGAATTAGCTCTCCTTTTTTCTAACTAGCTAGTTTTGAGTTTTAGCTTTTTTCTGCCACGCGTTCAAATACGCGCTTAACGGCAATACCGTAGGTATCACTGGCTTCTTCAGCACAGGTCACAACCGACTCTAAGTCATTAAGGTGACCATTTGCTAAGCCATACACCCAACCATGAATTGTTAACTCTTGGCCTTTCGCCCAAGCATCTTGCACAATGTTAGTTCGGCACACGTTACGTACTTGTTCGATAACGTTTAGTTCGATTAAGCTATTTAAACGCTCTTGCTCAGGTAATGCATTGAGTTGTTCGATGTGTTTTTCTTTTACATCACCTACGTGTCGTAACCAGTTATCAATTAAGCCAAAACGCGCTTCGTTTAATACTGCTTGAACACCACCACAGCCATAGTGACCAACGACCATGATGTGCTTCACTTTCAGTACTTCAACAGCGTATTGCATTACCGAAAGACAGTTATGGTCGGTATGCACAACAACATTTGCCACGTTACGGTGAACAAATAGCTCACCCGGTAATAAGTCTACGATTTCGTTTGCAGGTACACGCGAGTCAGAACAACCGATCCACAGGTACTCTGGATTTTGCTGCATTGATAGAATTTTGAAAAACTCAGGATCATTTTCACTCGTACGCGCTGCCCAACGTTTATTATTCTCGAATAAATTTTTTAACTTTCTCATTGCGCCTCTTTACGGTATTTAATAATTAGCTTGGATCAAGATATTCCTTGGTGTCAGCTGCTTTTCGCAAAACGTACTAACTGTTACTTGATACCCTTGTTGTTGCAAATATAAAGCACGATCGAGCACGAGCCAAACTTCAATTGCCCTTCTGAACACATGTCGGACGAGTTCAACTCGCTCAGTAACCCTTTTGCGCTTTTTACCTATCTCTAAAAATTTATTATAATCAATGCCTTCTGGTAAAAATAATGATTTTTTCTCAGCTGCCCACAAACAAAATGAGCTAAACGAATCAGAGAAGATCGCTTTGTTCACTGATGGCACACTCACATAGTGCATTTCACCGGTCAGCGATTTACGTAGCGCATCAAATCCAAGACGCCATTCAACCTCTGTTTTTCTTACCTTATCAACTCGGCTCGGTGCTGTTACCGTTTCTTGCAGCGCCAGTTTTAAATCGCGATGAGTAAGTGCAAGTTGGCTTTGCTTGGCAGGCTCGCTCATTGCTTGATAGGCGTTATCTGTGAATAAATGATAACAGCACGGTGAAAAACTGATTTGCTGGGTTTTCGCTTTGCTTGCTTGCTGCATAAATGTTTGATGCAGGCGACCACAGGCATGTAAAGCAACAGCATGCTGCTGGCTTTCAAAAAAGTCATCTGTGTCATCGGTTAATACATCAGCTTGTGAAAACTGCATCGCCAATTGCTGTTGCTTAGCACTGTGTTGGCCTTGGTCGCACAAGTGTTGTTGTAGCTCAATGCTATGTACACGTGGTGCACCATTAAATGCCAACATGCGACCTAAATGCCCTTTACCTGCGCACCATTCTAGAACGGGCTGGTTTAATGGCTGCTGACTGATCGCCGCGACAAAGTCTTGTAGTTGCTCAAATTTACGGCCTTTAATGCCATTACTTATCCAAAACGGAAATTCATTACGGGCAGCACTTATCGCTGGCAACTCACACAATTCAGCCAGCTTTTCAATGTGTTCGATTTCATCAGTAAAATAACGATATAAAGCCTGCTGATCGGCATCAAGTTCACTCACTTGTTGGTCATCAAGCGCCCATAATAAGTTGGCTAATTCAGGCCAAGGAAGATCATCAAAATCAAATGCGGTACATTGCCAGTATTGGCGGGTTGAAAATAGCAGTGCATCTAAGGCAGCAAAGTGCTCGGCAAGTGTCATAACTACTTAGCGACAAGAAATAAAAAGCAGTATAACAGATTTATCTTATTTAACGTCGGTTACTACTGATCAAACGAATGTACAATGGCACACATGCAATACTTAAAATGATGGCTAGGATCAGCATCCAAGATAGCTCAAACCCTTCTGTTTGCTGTTGATCATACATAAAGCCATCAAAGGCCTGATCAAACTCATCCTGATCTAAGCCATATAAATCTGCAATCAAACGCCACTTTGCCATCGACATATTGCCAAGATTAATGCCCGGTGGTTGAATGTAGCTTGCTAACACATGGGCTTCATAGGCCAGCTCTTGTACGCTTTTATGGGTGGCATAGTGCTGCTTGGTTACATCTATGCTTTCTTCTAAGTGTAATAAGGCATACCGCCACCCTTTTAAGCTGGCACGATAAAAGCGCTCAACAACCTCAGGCTTTTTCGCTAAAAATTGCTCAGAGGTATATAAAATATCGCCATACACATTCAAACCAAACTTTTGCGGGCAAATAAGTCGGTGACCGACTCCTTGTAATGTCATCGTGTAAGGCTCATTAGTGACATAAACTTGCACCGCATCTAAATCACCGGCAAGCCACTCTTTAATACCGCCTTCATGGCTAGCTGCCATCAAGCTTTCTAGGCTCAATCCAGCACGCTGTAACATTACCAGCAATTCAGCATGTTCTATTGAACCGATTTTACTTAGCTTTTTACCAGCAAAGTCTCTTGGCTGAAAAATATCTGAGTTATTTTTTACCATCCAGCAGTAAGGTGAAAACTGCAGTATGGCTCCAAGGGCAACAACCGGAGCGCCTTGCTGACGCTTTTGTAATATGCCTGAGTGAGTAATGGCAAAATCGGCTTTACCGCTTAGTACTTTAGGGAAGGTATCTGGGTGGTTTGGATCAGCAGGAATAATAGAGACATCAAGGCCAGCTTCCTTATAAAAGCCTTTTTCAGCTGCCATATAATAGCCTGCAAATTGAAACTGGTGAGTCCATTTTAATTGTAAGCTAACTTTATCAGCGCACTGCGCGCTCATAGTTAGTATTAAACAGATTACCCCTAATAGGCTTTTTATACCTTGCACGCATCATCCTTGCTTGAAACCGTGCATTAACTATAGGAAAAATAGAGAAAAAAACAAGGCTGCTAGTTAGCAGCCTTATTCAGGTTTTATAACTAATTAGCCACTTTCACTGCGCTCAACTCCTGACCTTGGCTGGTTAGGAACTGGGTGAAACATGGGTTGTTTGTTTCATCTTGAACGTTGTATCCCAAACGGTTCAAATGCTCATTGAATACTTCATAATCACTCGGTTCGATAGCAAAGGCCGCCAGCACATTACCAATAGCTCCACCATGGTTACGGTAATGGAATAAAGTAATATTCCAATTACTACCAAGGGTATCTAAGAATCGCGCCAGTGCACCTGGGTATTCAGGAAACTCAAAGCGTAATAAACGCTCATGAAGTTGAGCTGGCGCTTTACCACCCACCATATAACGAATATGCAATTTAGCCAGCTCGTTATCTGATAGATCGCAAAACGTGTAGTCATTTTCTGTCAGTGCTGCTTTTAACTCATCGAGCTCTTGCTGCCCTTGTCTTAAGGCAATACCAACAAAAATTTGTGCTTCGCCAGGGCCTGCATAACGGTAATTAAACTCGGTGATAGCCCTGCCACCTAATGAGTTACAAAACTGCTTAAAGCTACCCTTTTCTTCTTTTATGGTCACGGCAAGCAGTGCTTCGTTCTTTTCACCAAGTGCCGTTCGCTCTGCAACATAACGTAAGCGGTCAAAGTTTAAGTTTGCACCCGATAAAATCGCAGCTACGTTTAAGCCTTTAACACCATTTTGTTGGCACCACTTTTTAAGGCCCGCTGTTGATAGCGCCCCTGAAGGCTCCGCTATAGCACGAGTCGAAACAAAGATATCTTGCATTGCGGCGCAGATTTCGTCGCCCGTTACAGTGACCACTTCATCACAAAACTTTTGCGCTAAACGAAATGTTTCTGTGCCAATAACTTTTACGGCTACACCATCTGCAAAGCTACCCACACGGTCAAGCTCAACGGGCTTGCCTGCTTCAAGCGCTGCTTTTAGGCAAGCACTCTCATCAGCTTCAACACCAATGACTTTGATATCAGGACGTAACGACTTAATGTACACCGCCATGCCTGCTAGCAAACCACCACCGCCAACAGGAATAAAAACAGCATCAAGGTCATTCAATTGCTGCATTAATTCACGGGCAACGGTACCTTGGCCAACAATCACATCAGGATCATCAAACGGTGGCACAAACACCCCGTTACGCTGCTCTGTCAGCTCTAAAGCATGGGCTTTTGCCGCATCAAAATGATGGCCGTGTAATACCACTTCACCACCGAGTGAACGTACTGCATTCACTTTAATTTCTGGTGTTGTGACTGGCATCACAATCGTAGCTTTATGGCCTAAAAATGAAGCACTGAGTGCAACGCCTTGTGCATGGTTACCCGCTGAGGCTGTGATCACATCAGAACCTTTTGGCAACTTGCTCAGTTTATGAAATGCACCACGAAGCTTAAATGAATAAACCGGTTGTTGGTCTTCACGCTTTAACCACACATGGTTGCCTAGCCGTGCACTAAGATCAGCCATTTCGCTGACCTCAGTGACTTTTGCAAGGGGCTCCATGTTCGCTTGGATAATAGCGCGAAAATAATCGAGCTCTTGAGAAACCATAATTAACTAAGCTCCTCAAGTTTTGCTAAATCGCGAACAGCTCCTTTGTCTGCACTGGTTGCAAGTAACGCATAGGCTTTAAGTGCAGATGAAACATAGCGGTCACGATCAAGTGGTTTATAAGCATCTTTACCACGTGCAAGTTGCTTTTGTTTACGTGCTTCAAGTTCTTCATCAGACAGGGCTAGGGTGATTTCACGGGTTGCGATATCAATTACTATTTTATCGCCATTTTCAACATAGGCGATTGCACCACCACTTGCTGCTTCTGGTGAAACGTGACCAATTGATAAACCCGATGTACCACCCGAGAAACGACCATCGGTGATAAGCGCACACTTTTCACCTAAGCCCATTGATTTTAAGTAACTCGTTGGATACAGCATTTCTTGCATGCCTGGGCCGCCTTTTGGTCCTTCGTAACGAATTACAACAACGTCACCCGCTTTCACTTCGCCGTTAAGAATACCCTCTACCGAATCATCTTGTGATTCGTATACAACCGCAGGGCCTTCAAAGTGCAGCATTTCTTCAACTACACCGGCACTTTTAACAATACAGCCATCAAGGGCTAAGTTACCTGAAAGTACAGCTAAGCCACCATCTTGACGAAAGGCATTTTCAACACTGCGAATACAGCCGTTTTCACGGTCATTATCAAGTTCTGGCCAGCGGCACTCTTGGCTCATTGCTTTTGTAGTGCGGATACCAGCAGGGCCTGCTTTATAGAATTTTTGCGCTACTTCATTATTAGGATCGGTGGCATCCCATTTAGTCACCATTTCGGCCATAGTGTGTCCTGCCACGTGATCAACAGTTAAATCGACAAGGCCAGCCTTACCTAATTCACGGATAATTGCCATCATGCCACCAGCACGGTGCACATCTTCAATATGATATTTATTGGTTGCAGGCGCCACCTTACAAAGGAAAGGAGTTTTACGAGAAAGCTCATCGATGTGCGACATATCAAAATCAACACCCGCTTCTTGCGCTGCAGCTAATAAGTGTAAAACCGTATTTGATGAACCACCCATGGCAATATCAACCACCATTGCATTCATAAAGGCAGTGCGATTAGCAATTGCACGTGGTAATACTGCTGCATTATCTTTTTGATAATACTCACGGCATAAATCAACAATGCGCGCACCTGCTTCAACGTAAAGTTGTTTACGGTCTTTATGCGTAGCAAGTGTGGTACCGTTACCCGGCAGTGCTAAACCAATCGCTTCTAATAAGCAGTTCATTGAGTTGGCAGTAAACATACCCGAACATGAACCACAAGTAGGACACGCAGAGCGCTCTACTTTTTCAGAGTCTTCATCGCTTACTGTGGTATCAGCGCCTTTTACCATGGCATCCACTAAATCAAGTTTAATGTCGATATCAGCAAGGCGTGTTTTACCCGCTTCCATTGGACCACCTGATACGAAAATAACCGGGATATTTAAACGCAGTGCTGCGAGCATCATCCCCGGGGTGATTTTGTCGCAGTTAGAAATACAGATCATAGCATCAGCACAGTGCGCATTAACCATGTATTCCACTGAATCAGCAATTAAGTCACGCGATGGTAGTGAATACAGCATGCCGCCGTGACCCATTGCGATACCATCGTCGATTGCAATAGTATTAAATTCTTTTGGTACACCACCGGCTTCAGTGATGGTTTCAGCCATTAGCTCACTAAGTTGGTTAAGGTGAACATGGCCCGGTACAAACTGAGTATATGAGTTAACAACAGCGATAATTGGCTTACCGAAGTCTTTATCTGTCATCCCTGTTGCACGCCATAAAGCACGCGCCCCTGCACGTTTGCGACCTTCTGTTGTTGTTGCACTTCTTAATTTAGCCATAATTACCTCAGTTGTTGCAGTGGCATGCCACTGACTTCCTCATTCCTAATTTATTTCTCACTAAAGCATCAATCTGATTACTCTAGTTACCTGTTGATTTTTACTAGATTGCTTGTTGTTGAAATTGGTTTTCAACATTGACGTGTTTCACATCAACCAATTTATTCAATTGTGATGTTAGTAGATAAATTGGCTTATCGCTGTCTACCGTCATGGTGACGTGAAACGCTTCATCAGCCATTTCTAAATTCATGGTTGTTAGGTCAAAGCCACGATGACGCGCAACGCGTAAAAAGCGCTCTACAGCGACACTTTGATTTTTTAGCGCAATCGTTAGGGTGTGTTTCATTTTACTGTCTCCGTCATCATTTCATCATTGGCAGCACCGGGTGGTACAAGCGGCCATACATTTTCTTTATCATCTATACAGGCATGCAGAATGTATGGACCTTCACTATTTACTAACGCATCAACCGCAGCATCGACTTCATCTGCTTTAGTGATCGTTTGACCTGGAATGCCAAACACCGCTGCTAACTGAACAAAATCAGGATTATCTGAAAGGTTTGTTTCAGAATAACGACCTTCAAAAAATAGCTGCTGCCATTGACGTACCATGCCTAAGCGCTGGTTATCTAGGATTAGAATTTTAACTGGCAGATTGTTACGGCGAATTGTTGCCAGTTCTTGAATGTTCATCATGATTGAGCCATCACCCGACACTGTGATCACAAAATCATTTGGACGAGCAACTTGAGCGCCGATAGCGGCCGGTAAACCAAAGCCCATGGTACCCGCACCACCACTACTTAAGTGATTACTTGGGTGGCTAAACTTCATGTGCTGTGCCACCCACATTTGGTGCTGACCCACATCACAGCACACAACGCCAGTTGATGGCATTTTTTGGCTTAGTTGGTTTAATAAATAAGGGGCAAATACTTTCTCGCCTGGATAGTCATAACGCCATGCATGTTCTTTCATCATGCTTTCGATGTGCGTTAACCACTCATCAGGCGTTACAAAACAATCAAGTTGCGGTAATGAGGTTTTTAAATCTGCGACTAATGATGCTTTTGCAGGCTTACGCTTACCAACCTCTGCGGCATCGATATCAAGGTGTATCACTTTTGCTTTTGCGGCAAACTTGCTTAAATTGCCAGTAACACGGTCGTCAAAACGAGCACCGATACAAACCAAAACATCACACTCTTGCACTGCTAAGTTAGCCGCTTTACCACCATGCATACCTAGCATGCCAAGATCATATTCATAATCAGGTAATACGCTGCCTAGCGCTTTTAACGTCGATACCGCAGGCATATGTGTTTTTTCTAAAAACTGCATAAGCTCGTTTTGTGCATCAGCAGCCTGTACACCACCACCGATATACGCCACAGGGCGCTGCGCTTCACTTAAGATTTGGTTAGCTATCGCAACTTGGTTTGCGTCTAATTTTGGTAAATGATCTTCGGCGGCTAACCAAGGGTGGAATGGCACTTGCGCCATTTGGATGTCTTTTGGGATATCAACTAATACAGGGCCTGGGCGGCCGCTTTGCGCTAGGTGGATGGCTTCTTGTAGTATTTCGGCTAAGTCTTCAGCTCTTTCAACCATGTAACTATGTTTAGTACATGATAACGACATACCTAACACATCCACTTCCTGAAAAGCGTCGGAGCCTATCGCAGCGGTAGGTACTTGCCCTGTGATTGCAAGTAACGGCACTGAATCCATCATCGCATCAGCAAGGGCTGTTATTAAGTTAGTCGCACCAGGGCCTGAAGTTGCAAAGCACACACCTAACTTGCCTGTGCTGCGGGCAAACCCTACAGCTGCAAAACCCGCCCCTTGTTCATGACGCGTCAAATAATGTTTGACTGGCGCACCGTACAAGGCGTCGTAAATAGGCATGATGGCACCACCTGGGTATCCAAAAACATCCTTAACGCCATGTTTGGCTAATAAATCGATTGTTAACTCTGCGCCTGTCATCGTAAATCCTCATTCCTCAGTGACATTGTGTATTTGCTGCAACTCAAACCTTAAAACGAAAAAGCCCCCCGGACTGTTAAGTGCGGGGGGCTTTTTAAATGCTTCACTTTTCTCTAAGCACTAACTAGCCCCCGCGGTAATAATAATCACCACGACGTTAATTAGAATTAGAGAAAGTTTGTTTGTAAGCATTTATCTGTAACCAAATTCTGTTCATTTGTAGCGGAAATCTAGCCATCCCGCTGTCTTTTTCTATTAGTACCGCGCTGGGGCCTGTAAGTCAACATAAAAATCAATTCAAAAAACAGGCTAAAAAGCAATATTAAAGAAATAAATATTCAAC
>NZ_JAKEVM010000067.1 GCF_022398475.1 Pseudoalteromonas shioyasakiensis
ATTGAATAGTATAATTTTACTGCTTTAAATGGCTTTTGTTCAATTAAGGAACAAGCCGGATTTGCGGTGATTTTACGTTTAATCGTTTAACTTTATGATTTGTAAAAGCTTGTTTTTTGATCGGAAATTTCTGATTTTTCAAGATTTTTTTATAGCTCAAAAAAAACAAACCCGTAAGTATTAGGGTTTGGTCTTGGGTCTAACTATAAAGTTAGTCTTGATTTGACTTGTTCGCGAACCATCCAGACTTTTGATTGCGACTAAGTTTACCGAGTAGCTTAATCGCTTTTTCTAAAGTGATACGCTGATCTGCAATATCGCGATAAATTTGGTTTGCGCGCTTTTTCCGTTTTACTGCAGCACCGGCATCTAAAAATGATTCAATTAGTTGATTGAAGTATTTCACAAGTAAGGCTTGTTGTTGCTCCTGCTTCTGGTTTGATTCATCTTCTTCAAGTTTTTCTAACAGGCTAGATATTTCAGCCTGGCAAAACTCATTTTGCGCAAGGTGAGTTTTCTTTAAAGTTGCTAAATGTTGTTTCATATAGTCTATTTCAATGAGATTGAACGAAACAATCATATTTAAGTTTGTAAGTGCGGTACGAAACTCTTTAGCTGAACACTGTTCAGTAAATAAGTGGCGAATGGTTTGATGTATTTTCTGCCACTGTTGCCATGCGTACACGTAGTTTAAACCCGCACCTTTTATGTTTTGCATGCCTACAATAACCTGATGTGTATTTGGCAGAGCTAAATCGGCGGTTGAAATAGTAAGTTCATCGGCAGATAAGTTACTATTTTCATGGACTGTTATTTTAGACTTAGTAATAGTTAATAGGCGCTCTTTTATTTCATTTGCATTTTCAGCTATGTTTTCTTGTAAAGCAGCAAGCGCATTTCGTTGAAAGTGGTGGCAGAAATAACTCAAAATAACACCTACTTGTGAGTCTAAAATATCTCCGAGAATTTCTTTTACGCAGGCTTTATTGAGTGTCCCTTCACTCAGCGACATTAATTTATCTGCATTGGTTTGCCCATATGCATTGACAAAGCGGGCATGGAGCTGCTCTGCAGTAAATAAGTTCAGTTGTACCAATAGGCTTTCAAGTTCTTCAATATCATTATTTTCAATGAGCTTATCAATTCGCTCTGTTAATGCATTAATAAAATAACTATAAAAGCCATCTACATTAGTACCTATCACTACAATTCGGTCAAACCTTAAGTCATGGCTCAAAATATTAGCGAATACTTTCGAGCGAGCGACACGATCATTACGGTTATTAATTAATGCAATGACTTGTGTCTTAGGGCAATCATTGAGCTCATAAAGGCTGAGTCTGCGCCAATTCTCAAGCGTTGCTAAGCGCTCATTTGCCGACATACTATTTACAAAAGACTGCTCTATAGAACCTATTGGTGCCCTAGGAAACTGTTGTAATACGCCGATATCAGGAATAATTCGCGCAGAGGTTTCTTTAAATACATAATCTTTGCTGAGGCCAATGTGTTTGGCCATTTTACAAACTAAAGCAATATTTGCAGGGTGCTCTTGATATGGATAAAGGGCTCGAATATCTTCGGTAATTTGTAGGCCGTCAGCCCAATGAACCTGAATTAAATTTGAATTCTTTTGCTTCGCATTCGCCTCAAGTATAGGGGCCATGTTTTGCTCGCTGGTGAATACTAAGCTGTTTTCACCAATAAAATGGCTTGTTTCATTAGCAACATCGATACCTGTTGGTCCTAAAATGTCTTCATGATCCGGGTAGGCGTTAGTGATAGTTGAAAAGCTATCTTGCATCCAGTTGCGCAAAATTCTGACATAACGCGGAGTTAACCCCATGCATTCCCATAAAAAAACATCCGCATTTACATTTTTGGCAAAGTGTAAAACGTCACTTTGTTCCCAAATGCTGGCTTTATCAAAGGGTCTAAATAGAGGGATTTCGAACTGTTCACCACTGGCTCTGGCATAGATCATGGTCGCTTCACAGCCTGTGGTTTTACTAACAACTTTTAACGTGAGGCTACTAAAAAGTGCAGCTTTTAAACGCTCAGTTCCTGACTTTCCTCGCGTTCCCCAACCACCAATTGAAACCGGAATGTGTGCTCTGTCAGACTTTATTTGACGACTAATTTTCAAATGCCTTGCCCAAAAGTAGGCAATAAAGCTGAGCACAAAGAATATAAGCTGGCCTATGCTATTTTGGTAAATTGAATACGCATACTCTTTAAAGCTTGACCATAGATTAAACAGAAATGGTGTAATTGCGAGTTTGTTATATAACCTACTGATACTTGTTTCTACCGGGAAGTTTGTATCTAGTACGCTACCATACGGCTGAAAATCAAGTGTAAACCCTTTACTTTTTAATATCTCTAAAAACTGTTTTTGTTCAACTTCTGAGCCATTTCTCAGTTCGTTTAATTTTTCATAGTTAAACGATATCCAGCTATAGCAGTAAAGCCTTTTAAATAGGCTCTTCGGTGGGGTCACTATGAGAATACCATCCGGTGTATAGGTTTTTGCTGGCGTTTTTAGGTTGTCTTGAGAAAGGCTGCTCAAAAGAAAGTCGAGTAATGGCAAGTGTTCACGAGCACTAAATTGCTGTTCATCAAAGCGTGGTTCGCCAGGGACTTCTGTTTGACTAATTTCAGCCACTGTACTACTGGGTACATGCATAAATGCACTTGGTTTTCTTGCATGCAAGTGGTTAAAACTCTGGCGTTTATCAGTACTCGGCGTTTTGAATTCATGCCAAAGTCGCCAAAAACGAAAGCCTCGCTTGTAGCCATATTGTACTTGCCATGATTTCTTTCGCGCACTGACATTGTAGGCTTCATAATTTTGCGCTTGATTACTTAATAACCTGCCGAGTAACTGCTCATTCCAATCAGCTAAATCTAGATTTTTGTGGGCGCTCAGGTCAACTTCAAGTTGTGCTACTTGCTGCTGGTGCACAAAGCTGACAAGTTGTTCCCGTACACGGCTGATAATGCGGCGAATAGCGAGACTTGGCTCATCTTCTAGGCGCTGATTTAAAAATTCCACAAATGATTTAAATAAACTATTAGCTTGCTGCTCTGTATGGCAATCCACTTGCAGGTTAAACATAATGCGAGGACTTAACTCGAGTAATAAGCGCTTTTCAGCAAAGCTAGCCGTTGCTATTAATTGTTGTTGCCAAACTTTGAATCCTTGCTGATGCTCACTGAAACGTGGATCGGCTAATTGCTTGATCAGAGTTAACCTAACAGCCTGTTGAGTCTCATTTTGTAAGCCTTCTAAAATAAGCTGTTGCGAGCATGGCCATGGCAACACAGAACACAGCTCATAGACACTTTGCCTTACTCTTGGGTAGCGATGTTTGGCGAGTAAAAATAATAGTTTAATGTTAACCTCACTGAGGTTAAGCTGTTTGCTAAGGATGCCAGCAAAGGCACTGAGTAAAAATAACTGCCTTCGGTCAATTTGCTCATTTTCAGGTAGTTCTAAATCAATATGAGAGCGCATATAGTAGCGTGTGAATGTTGGCCTTAAATTAATTAAAATTTCTAAGATATCGACTTTTGCAGCATGCGGGGTTGTTATTTTTTCAAGAGACTGTAGTAAGTTTTCTACTAATTCGGCATTAAACTCAGGATCATCTACATATTCACTTATTAGCTGCACTTGATTTGCCAAAGCGCGAAAAATTGAGTTGCGAATGGCTTCATTGTCAGTTTTTTCTAATAACGACAAGAAAAAGCTTTCTAAATTTAGAGTCAGCCATGATTGCGCAATTTCGTCAGCGTGGCTACGTAAATAGCGATTCGCTAAATCCCCAAGTTTACCAATTAAAAATTTCAGTGATTGTTCAAGCTCAGAGGTTTTATCTTGATAGCGATTAATCATCGCACCTTCATCAAACCAGCGCTGAAAAGCCTCTTGATCTTTTTTTAGCTGCAGTCGGTCTGCCCCTAAAATGTATGCGTAATCAAGAATGTGAAACTCACGTTCTGCTTTTAACTCTGCATGGCTCAAACGCTCTACAAAACGGCGATGGTCGGTATCAAGTTTAAGCAACTGATTCTGCAAGGTTTCAATCTTGTGAGTAAGGAAAGCAATCGCTTGTAATAAAAGCCAGTCATCTTCATCGTCATCGTCAGGTTGATTTTTTATCAGCTCCCATTGGCTTAATTCATCAACAAGTTCATGATACTTCTGACGGTATAAGTCTAGCCAAAAACTAGCTATATCAGCAAATAGCAAGGTTTCTAGGCGTTGTTTAAGTTGTTTACTGCTCATAATCACTGTGCTCTAGCAAATGGTTAAGTTGAAGTGCAGGGAAAATAATTTCATCATGAGCAAAAGGTGCAAAGCCGGTGTGCTGGTTATTACCTGATGAAAACTCGAGACTAATATTATGATTGTTCCAGACCCAGTCTTGCTGCCAGCTTAGTTTCAGCCAGCCATTTGTAAAACTGCCTAAATTGACTTGTTTTTGCCACGCAAAGCGAGTGATGTATTGCCATGTGGCTGTAGCTCTATGCTCATCGGCAAAGCGATAGTAGCTATCTAAACCAACTTGAAAAATGTGGCCACGATAATATTGGTTCCAACTTGAGTTGAAACGTAAGTAGTCTAGGCTTATCCAGTCATCGTTAGAACCAGAGGAAACACCAAAATTAAGGTAGTTATCAACCCAAGGTTGATAACGGTACTGGTAATAACTCAACCAGCCAGATGCATGATTTTCACGGTAGAAGTTGAAAACGCTCGAGTTTAGTTGCTCATCTGCTAAGTAATCATCAAGGTCTGCGCTGTTATAGCGAATGTAAGGCGTTACTTGCCATTGGTGGCGGTGCACAGTATCGCGCTGCCAAGACTGACCAATACTGATACTTGCATCTAATGTATACTGTAAGTCAAAACTATCATGGCTTGGCTGCCAACGTGAGTTGATTTGCGTGTCGATATACCATGGGCTGTTTTCATCTTGCCAAGAATGGTAACCATTTAGGGCAAAAATATCAGCCTGGCTATCGCTCATAGAGTAATAGCCCTCTAATTGATACCAGTGGTTATCATCATTGAGACGTAAGCGGGCACCTATATCTATTTCTTCACGGGCAGGTATATCTTCGGCACTTTGGAAAATTGTTTGTTGATCGTAGCGAATAAATCCCTGCCAATTTAATTCGTCACTATGTAGGTTTATCTGCTCATTGATAATAGAGGGCTTTTCTGGCGCTTGATAAGTGACCAGTTCTGGCAACAGGGTTTTTGCCTGTGAGTAAGGTGAAATTTTATTGCTTTGCTCACTTAGCTGCCAGCTATACAAACGAACGTATTGTAATTTATCTGCAGTCACTTCAACCTTACCCGCAGGGTGGAAGAAACGTCTTTCTGTTCGCTTAAATTCATTCATCTGTTCTAACTTAATGAGTCTGTCAGCAGGTAATTTGGCCATTAAAGGCGTATCAGGTGTCACTGTGTAAAAGAGTAACGTTGTCGGCAGCTCTAGGTGTTGCCAGCGACCTGTAACATATTGTTCAGCTTCAATTGTTAGATGCTGCGATAGGTACGGGTTCAGCCACCTGACAGAAATGATGTTGTTATCCAATTCACGTTTGTTAAATGTGAAAGGAATGCTTTGCTGCTCTGTGACTGACCAGATCTTTTGATCATTTGCTAATTGTAATGACAGGTTAGCAACATTTGCACGAGCCAATTCAGCAGTAGAAAAGTTAAATTTAAAGCGAATTTGTTGCCCTTCAGTTTGTGCTAAATCAATGTTTAATGTGTGGAATGGGCGCAGCAGTATGCCTTTATTGGAGCCTGCCTGTGTATTAAGCAATGTAAAACGATCTGCAAAGCTACTTTGTGCTGTACTTTGCATGTCAAATAATCGCGTACCAGCAAAGTCGAGCAAACTATCTAATGGCTGCCATTGACCATAACTTTCTATTCTGTTTTGTAAAAAGGTCGACTTAGAATCCGCACCTAAGGTTTCTAAGCGCTGAAGAAGTTGTGTGTATTGGTTATTGGTAAGACGCTTTTTACTAAGTAAATAAAGCCCATTTAATAAAAGTTCGGCTTGTGTAGCGTCTGCAGAGTAGATAAGCGACATAATATCATTTGATGGGGATTTATTTGCGGCGTCAGACACATAATCGAACTGACTAAATAAAGAGTCTGGAATGAAGCTCACATCAAGATAACTCGTATGGTCAGCTGTTATTTTTAGCGCTTCACCAGCTTTAAGGCGAATTACTAGTGTGGCTGCAATTGAGGCCGCTTGTTGGTTTTTAACAAACAAAGTAGTTGCGGGTATATCACTAAAAATAGGCATGAGTTTATGCTGATATTGACTCTCAGCCATAAGCCAAGCGGTTTGATACTCACCGTTCTGCTTGGCTGCTGTGCGAGCCTTAATAACTAAATTAATAGGTGTTTGGGCTGTAAAGTGCCATGGCATTGTTTTTGTGATGATAGTATTTTGATATTTCCTCTGGCTGTTAATAAAGGTTTCTTGCATACCAGCTTTTACTAAATAACGCGCTTCATCAATGAAGGGAGGGGCACTGAGAGTTTGATAGTTAAGCGCTTTAAAGCTTTCAGACACTTTAGTTGGCACAGTTGATGAGTGAGCCAGCCACGCAGCCAAACGATGTTTTTGCTGTTTTACCGCTAAATTAATCAAAACTGGCGGGCACTCATTTATGCTTGTTAAGTTACCTGCACACAGTGCAAATAGTTTAATATCTTGACGTTCTGTTTGATAACTATCAATCAAGGCTTTTGCTGCAAATTGCTTCAGTTCTAATTGCTGTGTACTTTTGTATAGGCCTTCTAAATAACTATTGGCTAAGTGGAACTGTTGCTGTTTACGTAAAATTGCGACTCTAAGTTGCCAAGCTTGTTTAGCAATTGTTTTATTCGCATTTTGGGTCAGAGGTTTTAAAAATGCTAAGGCATCGAGAGGGGCGCTATTAGCTAAGTCTTTCGCTGTTAATAATGATTGTTCGGCATTAAATGCAGAGACGTTTTTACGTGCTGGCGCGTAGGGCTCGATGGCCGCTAAATAATCAGCATGTTGTTTGTGTAGGTCATCTGCAATCAGTTTTGATATCGCAGGGCTTATATTCTTAGCATTAACTGCTTGTTGATATATCACTTCGTCGCTGGGCAGATCAGCAAGCGTTCTTGCATACAGCGCAAACTCAACTTTATTTGATTGACTACTTAAGCTTTGAATTGTTAATGACTGACTGCTCAGTGGCACAGAGATAAATAATGTTTGAAAGTCATTTGTTGCTTTTAGGTTTACTAACCAACTATTTTCACCTGCAGATAGTTTCAATTGGCTGTCTTTAGTACTCCTTGCAATTAAAGTTAACCAAGGTGTTGCACGTTTTTCACTAGATAAATCAAATAGCTGTGCAGATTGGCTTAAAGTGCTTATAAGGCGGAGCTGTTGATTTATACGCGGATAAAACTGATCGTCTACTAAGCGTTGCTCAGCGAGTTCAGTAACCATACTATTTTGAGACTCAACTGGGTTCAAAGTGCGATAACTACCCTTAAGCTGAGATTGCCCAGTCATCATAGATAGCAAGTTGGTACGGCGTTTTAGGGCAAGTGAGTTATTTGCTTTAAATATATCATCACTAAACACTTGCAATGAGTGGTCGCGATAAACCGCTATAATGGCATCATCAGCGACTTGATACCAGTAGGGTAACAGTAATTTTTCTTGTTCTTTTTCTGCAGCATTATCATCATAAATTGCGCGGTGACTTTGCTCTAGTTTGATAAATGCATCGGTTTTACTTTTTATCGTTAAGTATTGTCCGGCAGCGATGGCTAGGTACTCAGTATTTTCAAGGCCTAACGACTGTTCTTTATATTCTAATGCTTGGCTATTAATGGTATTGATTTTAGCAACCAATTGTTTATCGACATACGCATAAACAACACCTTTTTCATCAGGCTGTTGCATATTTTGGCGAACAGATAATTTAAGCTTTTTTGCTGCCGAGAAAAACAAGGTGACTTCATCATCTTTGCTTAGTTGATAATAACGTTCACTGCCATTGCGGTTTTTAGTTACAACTGAGGGCTTAGCAAGCGACAAGGCTCGTCTAAAGCTATCTACATTTTGTGGTATATGACCAATCATAGCGCTGAACGTGGCACCCTCATCTAGGTGATTTTGGATGGCGACAATTCGGTTATGGCTCATAGCGGGGAGTTGGCATCGCTTCGTATCGCATAATAAATCGCGATGCACTTGTAGGCGTTGTTGTATGTATTGGGTATTCCCCGCACTAATAATGAATTTATTAAGAAGCTCAGGGTCAATGTCTAGCCAATGCCCTTTCGGAAGCCAAAGATAGCGATGTTGCTTGGCACTAAAGTTCATATCTTGGCTGGTGGTATAGGGCGCGAGCTTTGGCGAGGTTTGCAGCCAAATTGCGGGCTCAAGAACACCTCTATTTGTATCAACAGCGTATGCAGGCTGCATTGAAAGCAGCAGTAAAATAATAGCAATTATGAAATAAGGCATTGGTTAAACAACTTAAATAGCTGGTTATTAGAAACTAATCGCTCACGCAACTGGCGACTTAACTCGATATGGAAAAACTGACTGTTGTTAGGAGCCAGCGATGCAAGAATATTGGTGGTGCCTCCAAGTTCTTTAACATCAAGGCCATAAACCATAGCTGTAATATCTAGCTGTTCATTTAAACAGGCTGTGATTGCAATCGTCCGCTTGCTAGGTATTGCATGACCATTACTTATAATTGCATCAGCTTTTTTACCCTCAGGAGTCTTCCTTTTTTCTTTTGCGTAACCATGGATCTGATAAATCGAAAATGACTCAACATGTTCAGAGTATGCAAGAATAAAGGCATTACTCGCGCTTGGTTTATACTTACCAAAGTCAATAAGTTCTCCATGCTCATCACGGTCGTTGCGGTGTTTAGTGTTGCTTAAAAATACTTGGCAGTGTGCATATAGTGCCTTTGCAATAGTATGTGTGTGTTTGTCATAAAAGCGATGTGGTGCATAAGCAATGCACTTTTCACCTTGCTGTTTATAATGAATTTCACCACCGGAATTTAAAGATTCATTTGCAAATAGAGCACCTTGGTTGACATTAAAGTGTGTGGGAGTCTGTTGCTGATCAACAAGCCATAACTTTAAGCTCAAGGTAAGCTCATTTAAACTAGGTGTTGCGTGGCATGTAGATACAAAGAGCCAAACTATAATCATCATTATTTTAGTTTTCATGGTTCCACCACCTTACTTTTTGCTCCTGCAAAGGATATTCCTCAAGTATAGAAACCCACACCGTGTCAGTTGTTTGCAGTGTTAGGGAGTGTAACTCAGCAATGTCATTAGTGATTGTTTGAGTAACGCTAGGATAGCTTGTTAACTGACTATTTTTTGGGTGAATTAAAAAAGCATCGAGTAATGCCGATTGATTTAGCATAAAGCGTTGTTTAGCGATGCTGTATTCACTGGTCAGCCCTGCTTTGTAGTCGGCATTTTGTGTAAGCGATAACTCTACAGGTTCGCTGCTATTTGCACGAAACACTTTAAATACTAAGCTCATAGGGCGCTGTTGTTTTGTGAAATCAAGTGTCAAAGGAGTATTTTTATCAAGTTGGTAAATGCGTTGCTTTATCCACGGGCGATCTCCATACCAATTTTGGTAAATAGTTTTCGCCTGTGACTGTAATTGCTTTAATGCCTCGACCGATAGCTCAGACACCGCGACTTCTTTGCTGCTTTTGTTAGTTAAGCGATAAACTAAACTATTGTCCTCAGAATCGTCATAAGGTGAATAGTTATTTTTGTTATATAAGCCAAAGTTAAACACCTGCGGTGGTAACTTCGGCATAAAATAGCGATCAGGACTTAGCACTAAAGCGACATTTGATAATGGCAGCTTTGCAAAGAGCTCTTTAGATTGATAAAAAGTTGTCACTAAATCCGGCTCTTTAGGCGGAGTAAAAGTACGGATATTAGTAAAATGTGCTAGCTGCGTTAACTCATAATGATTTGCAGCTCTTTGTTCATACCAAGCGGCAATATCGTAAAAACCATTGATTGGCTCGGGTAGATATTGATGAGAAATTGTTCGTTGATAATTGAAATCTGCTAACCGAGATTTTAATCGAACGTAGACATCTTTTTCAGCGCTAATTTTCAGATGATGAGCATTATCTGGGGTACGTAAATAGTAACTATTGAGCATACCGACACGCTGTCTTTGAGTTGTATCGGTGATTAATCGGTCGAAGTCTGACACTTCACCTTTTAAAGTCACGGTGTAATCTTCTATTGCTAGGTTACGTTCATCATAAATAACCACGTTAAGCTGACTACTTTGCAATGCACGAACGTCAATATTGAGATTACTATTTGGCTCTATATCAAAATCTACACTGGCAAATTCGTTCACCAAATAGCTGCCTGCATAACTCGTTAAAATTGGTGTGCTTGACGCTGTTCGCCAATTTGTCAGTAATGGCTCTTCACTACAAATGGTGACTAGGCCTGCATCAATAAGCTCTGTCTTATAGCTATTTTTGCTATCGGTTGGAGATACACTGATTGGTATTGGCGCCTTGAACTGATGCTTATCATACCAAGTTAGCGATGGTAATAGCTGCTCTGAGTTGACGGTGAAAATAAGGCTGTCAGTCACATCAAGTTTAATACTGGCACAGAGGCCAAGTTCAGTGTAATAAGCGCCTAAGTCATGCTGCTGCATGCTAAAGTCATAAGTAGTGACATTGTAAGGTAGCGTTTCATACAAAATGTCAGATTTAAAGTCGATACCAGGGATCCCTTGAGGTGCAATTTTTTGCCACCAAAATGCCATCGCATTACTAATTTCAGCGCTGGTTAGCGTGTTTTCACCCATAGTTAAATAGTCAGTGGCACGTTTTCGCCTTTCTAGAGGGCGTTTAAGCCAACTGTTGAGTGGGTCGATATTTTGTTCAGGGGTTTTTGCATGAACACGGACAACCACGCCTTGTAGTGATTTTTCTTCTGGGATCAGCGTTAAATCAAGGCTTTTGGCATTTGGATAATGAGTGATTGGCAAATAAAAAGACTGCCCAGAAGCAACGTTTAGTGATTGTTTATTCTCTATTATTTGTTTGATCTGTTGTTCTTCACTATTGTTAACTAGTTTTGAAGCGTGATGGTAAATTTTATCTAAAATCACATTACCTTTATCGTCATATAGAACGTATTTAATTGCGTAATTGACCGGTAATTCAAGAAACACAGATTGGTCAAACACGGCATTCGAGAGAATTCGTAATGAATGAGTTCGCTGATTAGAAAATGTAAATCGCAGTGGCTTTTCGCTACTTAACCACTGTACATTAGATCGCGTTTCGGTATTGCTACGTGCATCCACGGGCTCTGCTGAGTCTAGCCACACTAAAAAGCTGCGCCCTGCAAAAAATATAGCTAAAAGTAATGTCAAAATAAGTAATAGGGCGAATAAGCGTTTAATTAAATACACGCTGACCTCCTCCCATTAGCAGGTTAAATGCTTTTACATCAATCAGTTGATTGTTTGTCGGGTTATAGATCGCAAGGATGTTATTGTTCTGCTTTATCATTAGTGCGAATTTATCAAGGTGTTCCAGCTTGATGGTTTGTAAACTACAAGCGGGGATTTGGAAGCAAAAATCTCGCAACGATGTGAGACGCTGATTAGCGACATAGTTATTTACAAGGGTTTGTAGCTGTTGGTTCTTGTTAACATCCAACGGTTGCCAGTTAAATGGCGATAGAGTGGCAAGGTTTATTACCTTAACCTTAGAGTTACTCGAAATGGCTAATAAACGTTGTAACACACTACTTTGATCCATCGAAAACTGTTGTTTAAAGTCTGAAGCGAGCCACAAGGTTGCCAGCTCACTATTGGCATTAAACTGCTGGTAACCGGATTGCGGAGAGCTACCAATCTCGAGACCGCGAGTGGCTTGTTGCCCCATGACTGTTTGATAATTGACACCTAACGCGTTGAGTTCATTATCAACTTGCTTCATTAATGGGATCGCTGTATCGCTTATTTGTGTTGTTGAGAATGCGATTGCATTTGGGCGTATCCATGAAGGTGCGCTATGGCTGCGAATTTGAATATTCAAACTAGGCTGGTTTTGTGTAAAACGTAAGAAGCTTTGGTGAATAATATTGAATAAAGAATCAACATTATCTGCAGCTAATACATTTGCTTGTGGATGTGCATAAGGGTGCGCCCCTGCAACGAGTAGGTTAGCAGCGTTCGACTTAGCAAATAACTCACTGGCAAAACTTAACGTATTACTTTCAAATAAAGGTCTAGGGACACTTAAGGTAATTGCTTCGTGTTCGGTCAAATTAAATAGGAATATGCCTTGGCCTTGTTGTAATGCAGCAGGAGTATCTAGCGGGCTCAGCAGTAAATAACGGCCACTGTTGTTCTTCACAAGCCTTAATTGATAGCTCAAAAGCTGTGCGGTGCCATTAATTTGTTTTAGCTGGTTTAGCATATCTTCAGTCAGCGCATCATTACCAATGCGAGCAATCAGCTTGTAAAGTGGCGTTAAGACTTCAAACTCCCAAAGTGCGACCTGACTATTAGAAAGTGGTTGATAGTCAAAACTGCCTTTTTTGCTTATGTGAGTCGAATAAATATCAACTATTTGATTGATTTCTTCATTTAATTCATTCAACTGTAGATTACTGTAATTGAAATTATCACGGTATATACTGGCTAAAATATTGGTGTAATTATCACCATCTAAAAACATTTCGAACATTGAACCAGAAAAGCTTGAAGAAGGTAGGCTGCTACTCGTTGCCGTGCCAAAAGAGGTTGTTTCACTGCCGACAAAATCATGTAACTCGCGTTGACTTACTGAGCTCGGTAATTGGTTATAGATCCAATATTGGCTGTTTGCGTGTATTGTTTTGTCTGAAAGCAAAGTAGCAGTATGGCGGTTGGCCTCTCGAATTTGCAATATCTCTGTACCTTCTAATGCAGAGATAAACGCCTGATAAAATGGGCTTTGTTGATTTTCTTTCGCTAAGGTCTTTTGTGGCGTTTTACTTGTACCAAATACCAAAGCTTTACTTTGTAGCTGTTCGAAAATCAGGGCCGCAGAATCACTGGCTAAACTTTCAGTAATTGGAAATGGCACGGTGACTAATAAAGGGGTTTTAGGTTGTTTGTTGAAAACAAACAGTCCGCGTTGCCTATCTTCAATTGTATCAATCAGATAAATATAGTTTTCATCACCTTGCAGTAAAAAGCCAATGCTAGAAAATAAAGCTGAGAGCTCAGCGATATCTTGCTGTTTAATGATTGCCTTATTTAGCTGATAAACAGCATACTTAAACTCAGCAACGGCTTGATTTGCTTTATAACTACTTACACTAACTTTATTACTGCGACTGGTATAAAGGTAACTTTTATACTGACTAACTTGCTGATTGAGCGTAATAACATGCTGAATTTCAGTTTCGGGTTTAAGGTTCGGCTTAGATAGTATCGAAGGAATTAGCATAACAATAAAGCCAACGATAATGGCAAGTACACCACCCACTATCGAAGTTTGTAATGTTGCTCTGACGACAAGACCTAAGGCGTTTTTTTGATAAATCTTTAAAGCAAGTAAGGTCGCTAACATATAACCAAACGCGAAAGTATCGGTCACTTTTATGGCAGGGAAATACCAGACCACAATGTAGTTAAGAATCAGTTTATAAATAAAGCCGATAGTGAAGAACAGCATCAATAATCTGGCACCTTCAATATTGGCGTGTCTAAGCCTAGTAAAATGAATAAGTGCCCCGCCAACGGCCAAAATAATGGCTGTTTCAGCAAATGAAGTTAGTAATTTACTCGGTTGAGTAAGTTGAAGGGCAAGAAGTGCTGGTAGCATGATACCGTTAAACTCCCAGCCGTACTTAATATTCGCCCGAGAGGCAAGAAAAGCGGTAATAACTAGGATGATATAGGCTTTGGGAGCCGCAATAATCGACGCAGCTACTGCTTCGTACATAATACCCAAGTTAGCAATACTAAAGTTTGTGAAAGGCATGAGCACAAAACGTACGAGAATAAAGGTAATAAGTAACTGAATAAAGGTTACTTTTAAGCCATATTTAAAGCCTCCGTTCCACATTACATTAGCTGTTAAAGCGATAATGATCAGGCCAAGAGAGTAGAGCTGTGAAGCATAATCAAAGGTGATATCCCAGCGACTTAATTGGTTTGCAATTAACGGCCAAAACAAGGTATCCATACATACTCGAACTAGGATACTTATCAATATGATGGCAAAAAAACGATCACGACCAAACATTTGGCTATAGCCAAATTTTTCCATCATATAATGTGCGCTAAAACGCATTAAGGCATATACAACAATAGCTTCAATGATAATAACTGCCGCAGAGGTCGGACTAATTATTAACAAAGGAACGATATAACCGGGTACTACAAGGCCTGTTAATGGAAAGCCGAAGCGCAAGTTAAGTAAGCATACAACTGCAGTGCCTACCCAAACTGTTGTAATAACAGATTGACCAAGGCCACTACCTGCAGGGAAGAGTGCTAACACAAAATCCATTAACCTTGCCCCTCATTACGAGCTACATGGTTATCGATAAATTCAAATAATATACCTGATACTTGAAAAGGCTCACCGGATGCCGCTTGTGAGCTGTCAGTGTGTAGGGCTTTAATATTTAAGGTATAGTCTTGTTCGCCAAACTTAGCTGGTAAGGCTACTTCTGCTTTGTTTAGAGTGATATAACGCAATTTCCCTTTAGCAATTTCAGCGTCTAAATCACAGCTCTTGCAAAGTAGGTCTAGTGCCGTCATTTCAAAAATCGCAAGTTGGTGCTGCTTGGCAAATTGTTCAAGGGATGCGTTTGTTTGAATTACTTGACCAAACAAATTAAATAAAACAGTGGCAGAGCGGGTATGATTAAATACCATTTCTAAGGTTGTTAGCTTTTGCTCCATTTCATTAATAGATTGTTTAACCTGCTCACTAATCGGCTCATGTAGCTTTAAGGTTAGTAATTGATTTAATAAGCTATTGTTACTCGCTTGAGTCGTTTTAAATATATGATAATGGAAAAGCAATTCAGCAACTTGAGCTGCGAATTTATTGACGTTTTTTTCAAACGCTTGCTGATTGAAGTATTTGTTAGGGATAACAGATAGTGCCCAAAAGCCGCGGACGTCACCGGCATAAACCAAGGGCGCCATAAATTCGATTTCACCTTCTTTAATATGTGTAAAGAAGGGGCGGGTAATTTGTACAACCCCTAATGATTTTAACGCTTTGCTGTAAGGAGTGCGCTTGTAATCACGACGCATCTCTTGAATATCATCTAAATTACAATTTATCGCACGAATTTCAACAACACGATGATCATCTTCTTTTCGGGCAAGGAATATTGATTTTTCTAAGTCTAGCTGCTGGCTAATTAATTGAATGATTGGATCCCACGGCGAGGCTTGCTCAATAAAGCTTTGTGGGATAAAACGGCCCATCATTTTTTGCTGAATATTGTTCACAACAGTGTTCAGCTCGTTATCTTCAGACATCTTTCGAACAACAATTACCCAAAATAAGGTGATAAATGTCAATACTATGTATTGTCCGATTGGGATGAAAAGTTGATTAAATTCTATGAAAAAATAGCCCAATAAGCACCATAGCAGCACGCTATTTAAGGCAATAATAAAAGAATATATGAGCGACAGTTTTTGAAAGCTAAAAAGCAGTACAAAAACAAGCGCAAGCTCAATAAAAATAGTCAGTAAGCTATTTAGTTGTTTTACAGTTGTTTGTTTATCAATACTGTCAGCGAGATAGGCTATCAGTAATAAAGGATCATTTAAGCCGTCGACTTTTGGGGCGTGAATAAAGACATTAAAAGCGGCCGCTTTTTGACCAATGATAATAATCTTATTTTCAAGTTGCTCACTCATTACGTCAACATTTAGCACCCGTTCAGCACTAAATTTTGGCAGCGCAGTGACAGCTAAATCAAAGTCAATAAGTTGAACGTGTTCTGAATCATAATTAAATATCTGCTGCCAAATACTTTTGCATTCAAGCTCATTTGATTGAGGAATGCGCATTTGGTAAGTAGCCCAATTATCAATTTGTGGTACGCAATATTCTCCCTCAGCGTATGGGTAATAGACATTTTCTAGTTTTGGTGCGACTAATGTTTCATTAGCCAGCACTACAATCGCGCGAGGTTGATATTCAACCAATTTTTCAACGAGTTGCTGGTGGTTGTCTGTTAAGCGGTCGCTGGTAATAAGTACAACATTAGTTTGTTGAGTGTGGCTTAGTGACTCTAAATTTTGATAGAAAAAAGCATTGCTCGCCTGAAAGAGGTTGAACATATTACTTAACAAGACCACACAAAATAAGCTTAAAGTAAGCCAAAATGCGCGCAAGTTTTTTAAACGCAACAATTGTTGAACAGCAGACACATCTCCTCCTTAATCAAGTAATGTGAACGTAATTTTTACACTCGTATCATCACTTGCTGAGATTTTTAAAAAGTCAAAACCGTGCATTTTCTCGGTTTGCCATAGTCCATTATCTAAGCTGATAGCATTTTGCCAGCTAATTAGTGCAACATTATCTAAGCGAGAGATTGCTTCACCTGTACTTGGTGCATAATGTCTAAATTGCAGTTTCACACCTCTTGGTGGAAGTTCTTTTGGTCCTAAAGTGAACTCATCTGACGGTAAACTAAAGTCATGACTAAATGCATGCCATGCTTGGTCACCGCCTTCACTTACATCTATTTTATGTTGTGAAAAAGTAAGATCGTCTATTTCGGTTGTATAACTTAATAGAGCATCAATTTTTCCACCATTTTCTGATTGTAAATAACCATAAAATGAGAAGTCTTTACTCAGAAGTGGATCGCCATTTTCATCTGTTAATTCCATCACTCGCATTGTATGTCTAAACGGTATTATCGATGGCGTATTATCGAACTCGTCACGACTTGAGCAAAGTGCTTGAATGCCAGCATAAGGTTGGTCTGTACATGGAAAAACGCTGTCACTGGTGTGATCCCAGCGGCTTACTTCAAACGCCTCGCTGTCGTTATCCCAATCTTCAAAATCACCAAACACCATTATGTCGCGGCCAAAGACCATACTACTGAGTTCGCCACTGGTTACTTCGATCTCAGATACGAATGCGGCTGATGAAGGGGCGTATTGTCGCAAGTCAATAATGTCACTATTGCTATTTACCTCAATAGTGACGTCTGTCGTGCTCTTTGTTGCCTGATTTTGACTAAAATAGACTTCACCATAATTATCACGAGGAATTAAAGTGATATTGTCATCAGAAAACTCAGCAAGGCGTCTTAATAAGTAGTGAGTTAAAAAACCTGTTGTAAAGCGTGGTTTATAATCTTCAACAAAAATAGGATAAGCAAAAGCCCGGTTGACGGTTTGCGTTTCTGTGTTTAAATCGATCATCACAGCAACACCGAGTAAGGTATCAAGGCGAGGTTGGTCAAATACGAAATTACCAAGACCGAGTACAGCAGGAATATCGTTATAGACAGCAAAGCCTTGCGCTACATGGGGGTGGTGAGCAATAAGGAGATCTGTATTTTGCTTTGATAATGCTTCAAACCGGCTGCCAATATAGCTTGAAGGAGAATAGGTGTATTCATCACCTCCGTGCATTTGGGCAATGATAAATTGTGAAGAATCCTGTTCTTCTAGTGAAGATTTAACTGTATCCGAGTCGGTTAAATTTGCAGCCCCGCCTTTTTCAGTATCAGCAATGTAGCTGTATTCGTGTTCTGTCCCTGTGATTGAAGTGGCGGCAAAAAGCACGAGCGTTACATCTTCAAGTGTTTTACTCACTGTGGTCATTGCTTGGGTTTCATCAAGTCCTGCACCGCTATGTAGTAAGCCAGCATTGCTTACTTCAATAAGGGTATCTTCTAAGCCGGATTGCAAGTAATCGTAGATATGGTTATTACCAAGACCAACATAATCTATGCCTATCTCGGTTAGCCCTTGCAGTGAGTCTGGTAGACTAAAAAAGCTGAACTCTTTGGTTGGATGGACGGTTGCTGGATTAGTCGTCACTGGCGATTCTAGGTTAACTGATGCAAAGTCAGCATTTTCAAATAGGGCTGCGACATCAGCAGTAATTGCAATACTGTCTGCCCCGGCTGTACCTGGATGGATCAAGGCATCAGTTACATCGGGAATAGACGTGCCCATGGTTTTTAAATTGGGATCTAAATAACGACGGCCAAACATGGTATCGCCAGCAAATAAGAGGCTTTTACTGCTCGATGCTTTAGTTTGGAGTTGGACTGTAGTTGTCGATGAGTCTGGTTGATTAACGACAATACTTGCACGCGGAAAATATCCCGTTTGCTCAACCATAATCGCATGATTGCCATAAGCAAGGTTACTAACACTTATAGTACCATCGCTATCAGACTGATAGCTTTGCCCAGCTAAGGTAACACTGATATTGCTTAGTGGTGTTTGATTTTCATCGGTGATCGTAAAAGAAATATTTGCACTACCAGCAAGCAGCTTTTCGCGATCGCTGATTGTGACCTGCGTTTGCTCATCTGGTTTATCTTCGTTCGGGTCTTTTACTTTACATGCAGTTAAATTAAGACACGTAAGCAGAACTAAAGAATTAAAAAATATTTTCAACTAACGCCCCTCGTTATCACACAATTTACATTCTATACGTCAAAATTATTATGGTTATTTTATAATTGCTGGCTAATAGGGACAACAATTGACCAGCTCTGAAAATTCAGATATTGCATGCTCTTGGGCATAGTTTCGATGATATTTTGTACTGGTGACTTAATAACCAATGATAAAGGTGTAGCTTAAGTTTTAAGTGTAGTTCAAATTTATTGGTTGACAGAATTTGTCTTAAAATTTAGACAAATAGCAATTTGGTATTAGGAGATGAATGGAAATAAAAAAGGCCAATAAATGGCCTTTTTGTGCGTATGGGCTTTCACAAAATGAAAGTTAGAATTTGTATTTAACACCGAACATAGCAACAACTGGGTCGATTTCTACAGTTGAAGTTAACGCTTTTGCGCCGTCAGCATAAACAGTTGCATCTGTATCGATGTCGATTAGTGAAACCATGCCATGAAGGCCCCAGTTTTCACTCATCATATAGTTAAAACCAGCTTGAGCTGCAAAGCCAAATGAATCATCTAGTTTAACTTCTACATCGTCAGTGCCTAGTGTTGCTTTTAGTGCAGCTGAAGGCTCTTCATCAAAGAAAACAGTATAGTTTACGCCTACACCCACAAATGGACGGAACTTATAAGTTGAGTCTAAGAAGTGGTACTGCGCTAAAAGTGTTGGTGGTAAATGTTTGATTTTCGCAATTTTGTTACCTGCTAAACCACCTGCACCTTGAACATCATGACTAAAAGGTGTTGCTGCTACTAATTCAATTACCCAATTGTCATCAAGCGCATAATCTACAGTAATACCTAGCTGAGTATCATCATCTGCACGTAGACCTAACGTTGGTGCTTCATTGATTTTTGAGCTGTCGTTATCAGGGTTTACATTAATTGCACCTACGTTCACGCTTAAGTTTGCGTTTGCAACAGGAGAGAGTGCTAATAGTGAAGTAAGTAATGCAATGCTTAATTTAGTTTTCATGTTGTTCTCCGCGAACTACTTGTCTTATTTGGTTGAGGCTATTATTACTAACTTGAAGCGGACAAAACCTGTTCTAGATCAAAGTTTCAAAAATGTTTGAACTAAGTGAAGCCATTTATTGATTTAGATTAAGTTTTTAAACAGGTACAGCAAAAAAAAGATTGACTCTTATTGACTCTATATTCAGTTGCGGCTGGTAAACTAACAGGGTTATTTGCTTAATTAGGTGTTTTTCATGGCTGATCCTCAGCACTTATTTCTTCATGGCTCGATTTCAAAAGCGTTACTTAAATTAGGTATCCCGATCATCTTAATCAATATTTTGCAGTCTGCTTATCAGTTGACCGATGCATTTTGGGTAGGGCGCTTAGGGGCAGAACAAGTGGCTGCCGTTTCTGTCAGTATGCCCGTTACCTTTTTGGTGATTGCTATTGGCTCTGGTTTGGCAATGGCGGGCGCTATTTTATCCGCTCAATACATGGGAGCTGGTCAGCAAGATCAGGTAAACCATGTTGCTGCCCAAACTATGTTAATGGTGACAATTACCGCAACCATACTTGGTTTAATAGGCTATGTGCTTTCTCCTTACTTTTTGACTTTATTAGGTGTTGAAGATCAAGTGTTTGGTGATGCGCTTAAATTTATGCATGTATCTTTTATTGGCGTTGTGTTTGTATTTATTTATGCCATGTTTCAAGCCTTAATGCGTGGCATAGGGCAAACCAAGGTACCGCTTTATATTGTAAGCGCTACTGTATTACTCAATTTTGTGCTCGACCCTTTACTGATTTTTGGTTTTGGTGACTTTGCTGGATTTGGCGTAATGGGGGCTGCACTAGCCACACTAATCACGCAAAGCTTAGCGGCTGCAATCGGGGTATGGGTGTTTTTGCGAGGCCGCCACGGCATCCAACTTAAACTCTCTAGCTTTAAACCAGACTGGCAATATATGAAACAAGCCTTCTTTTTAGGGGCTCCTGGCTCGGTTGAACTTTCTGCGAGAGCCTTTGGCTTAATCATTATGTCGTTTTTGGTTGCCAGCTTTGGTACGCACACCATTGCCTCTTATGGTGTTGGTTCTAATATTTTACAAATGGTGATGATCCCTGCAATGGGTCTTTCAATGGCTGTTTCAACCTTGGTTGGTCAAAACATGGGGGCAAGAAATCCACAGCGTGCAGCACAAATAACACGTTTAGCCTCGCTTTGGGGATTACTAGGCCTAACATTAGTGGGCGTTGTTGCTTATCTGTTTGCTGAATACTTTGTGGCTTTTTTCATTCCTGATGATGAGTCTGTGATTGCTGGTGGCGCAGAGTTCATTCGCGTTATGTGTTTAACTTGGGGCGGAATAGGCGTGCAGCTTTGTGTGGTTGCTGCATTTAGGGCTTCAGGAAACATGCTCAATGCTATGGTTGTGTCACTGCTTTCGCAATGCGTTATTCAATTTCCTACCGCGTATATTTTGTCAAAGCATACTTCACTTGGACCACAGGGCATATGGTATTCGTTTGCTATTACTAATGTACTTGTGGCTATTATTACTTATCTTTGGTTCGCAGCTGGTCGTTGGCAGCGAACACAATTAACCAAAGAAGACAAAGATATTGCCAAGGTAACCCAAGAAACCCTCATTGAAGAAGGAAATCATTAATTTAAGTTTCACACTGCGGTCATAATCTCTCGTTGTAATAACCTAAGCTTTCTAACTGACTAGGGTTATTATGAGTTTGATATCAAATGCAGAGTTAGCAACGCGCTCAGTAGTGCAGTCTGACGTGGTAGAAACATTACAAACCTTGATCCGATTTAAATCGGTAACGCCTGCTCAAGCTGGTGCAATTGATTGGCTTGAAAGTAATTTAAGCCAGCTCGGCTTTGACTGTGAAGTATTTAGCTTTAATCATGTTACTAATTTAATTGCTAAAATCACCTTTGGTGATGGCCCTATCGTTGCTTTTTCTGGTCATATTGATGTGGTCCCTACTGCAGAAGGTGATTGGCGAGTTGATCCTTTTAGTGGTGAGATAGTCGATGGCAATATCTATGGCCGTGGCGCAGCAGACATGAAAGGCGGCGTTGCTGCTATGCTTTGCGCAACAAAACGTTTTTTAGCGCAAAATAGCAATAAACGCGGCACATTTTACTGGTTAATTACCTCAGATGAAGAGGGCGAGGCTGAATACGGCTCTTTACTGATTGCTGAGCGTCTAGCCAAACAAGGTGTTGTGCTTGATGGTTGCCTAGTAGGCGAGCCGACGAGTCATTTGCATGTGGGTGATACCATTAAAAATGGCAGAAGAGGCGCTTTGTCTGCTCGATTATCTATTCAAGGTAAAGCTGGGCATGTTGCTTATCCAGAAAACACCATAAACGCAGCGCATTTAAGTGCAGAGGTTGTGAAGCGCCTAACGGCAATTAGTTGGCACAAAGATGAAGCTAGTTCGGCTACAACACTGCAAGTGACCGGAATTAATATTGCCAATGTGGTCGATAATCTTGTTCCTGCTCAATGTGAGCTCACGTTTAACGTACGTTATAGTCATGGCTATAAAAGTAAAGACGTTAAAGAAGAAATTCAGTTTGCATTGGCAGATCTAGCATCACAGCTAACGCTTGTTTGGGAACGCCCGTGTGAATCATTTTATACCCTGCATCAAGCAAGCAATTGCTTATTGCAGCAGCTTGAACAAGCCGTGCATGAAATCACTGGCAGCTTTCCGATGCTTAGTACTAGTGGTGGCACATCAGATGGTCGCTTTTTTGCTAATGAGCACACGCAAGTGATTGAATGTGGAGTGCGAAACCATACCATTCATCAAGTTAATGAGCATGTTCCTATCGCAGATTTAAAAACTATTGAGCAAATATATTTAGCTGCGCTTAGA
>NZ_JAKEVM010000068.1 GCF_022398475.1 Pseudoalteromonas shioyasakiensis
GCATTAGCTGGCCTTTTTTATATGTATTTATATTTACCTACATAGGTAAACGGGCGCGTGCAACGACGCTGTCTGGCATTTTTTCGGCAAGCTTAGCGAGTAAATTTTCGACTTTCTTGTGAGTTGCTTTATCGGCAACCATTGAATGAAATAACCAACGGTAGGCATCTTCATAATCGCGTGGGCTGCCATAACCTTGATTAAATAGGTTAACCAGTCGCATTTGTGCCTTTAAGTTGCCTTGGGCTGATGCTTCTCGTAAATAGGTTACCGCCATCGCTTTATCTTGCTGCACTAACTGGCCTACATCGTAGTAGCGACCAAGTTGCTCTAATGCCGCGCCTAGCCCTTGTTGAGCAGCCTGACGCATGTAATAGACCCCTAACTCTACATTACGGTCTACACACACAGCATAAGCTAGCATATCGCCATACAAGAACTGATACGATGGCAGTGCCATTTTATTGGCTCGCGCTTCGATATCTTGCACTAACTGGCAATCATCTGCCTTTACACGTGCTAGGTGTGCATTTTTATTGATCAAGCCAATTAACTCGCTCTCTGTGTACAGAGGCACAGCTGTTATAGGCTCTTCAGCCATGCTTAGGCTTGAGAAGAGTAATGTTAAAGGCAATAAAACACGCATCAAAATCACTTAAATAAAGTCAGTCTTAGCAAATAATATACAATTATCATTCCAGAGTGAATTTCGGGCACAAAAAAAGCTGCCGAGGCAGCTTCTTTTTTCAGTCACTATGACGATTATGCAAACGGGCTGCGTAATACCATAGTTTCTACACGGTCTGGGCCAGTAGAGATGATATCAACTGGAACGCCAGTGATTTCTTCAATACGTTTGATGTAATCAAGTGCCGCTTGCGGTAATTGATCAACTGACGTAGCACCTACTGTGTTTTCTGACCAGCCTGGCATCTCTTCGTATACTGGTGTTACTTTCTCGTAACCTTCAGCTGCTAATGGTGTAACGTTCGTTACTGTGCCATCTTCTAACTGGTAACCAGTACAGATTTTTAATGTTTCTAAACCGTCTAAAACGTCTAGTTTAGTTAAACAGAAACCTGAGATACTGTTGATTTGCACTGCGCGGCGCATTGCCACTGCGTCTAACCAACCTGTACGGCGTAAACGACCTGTCGTTGCACCGAACTCATGACCTTTGTCACCTAAGTGCTTACCAACTGGATCTTGTTTATCAAGACCGTCGTAAAGCTCTGTAGGGAATGGACCAGAACCTACACGTGTAGTGTAAGCTTTAATAATACCTAGCACGTAATCAAGGTGTAATGGACCAAAACCAGCACCTGTTGCTACACCACCAGCAGTTGTGTTTGATGATGTTACGTACGGGTAAGTACCGTGGTCGATATCAAGTAATGTACCTTGCGCACCTTCAAATAAGATGTTGTCGCCCGCTAAACGCGTTTGATCAAGAAGCTCAGTAACATCAACAACCATTGCTTTTAAGATATCTGCGATAGCCATTGCATCGTCAAATGTCTTCTGGAAATCAACTGGTTCAGCTTTGTAGTAATGCTCTAATGTGAAGTTATGGTATTCCAATACTTCTTTAAGCTTGCTAGCAAACTGTTCAGGGTTGAATAAGTCACCTACACGTAAACCACGACGTGCTACTTTATCTTCATAAGCTGGACCGATACCACGACCTGTAGTACCAATTGGCTTATCGCCACGTGCTTTTTCACGGGCTAAATCTAATGCAATGTGGAAAGGTAAAATTAATGGACATGCTTCGCTGATTAATAAGCGCTCACGTACTGGTACGCCACGCTCTTCTAGCATGCCGATTTCTTTCATTAATGCTTCTGGTGATAAAACAACACCGTTACCGATCACACACTTAACATTGTCACGTAATACACCCGATGGAATAAGGTGTAAAACCGTCTTTTCACCGTTGATTACCAGAGTATGGCCTGCGTTATGACCACCTTGATAACGAACTACTAAAGATGCTTTGTCTGTAAGGAGGTCAACTACCTTACCCTTACCTTCGTCACCCCATTGGGTGCCTAGTACAACAACGTTTTTACCCATTGCAAATTCACTTAGAAAAAATTAGGACGAGATTTTATCAGAAAACGAGGTGAAAGATCACCCCGTTTAGCTTATTTTTTCTGCGCATGAATTTTTAACTTCTTAATTACTTAAACAACTACATGCAGAACAGGGGTTTATAAAATAGTTAAGGATAAAAATTAATCACACGCAAAAACAAAAAAGCCCTACATAAAGCAGGGCTTTTTATCACACAAATATTAATTACTGTGCTTTTGTACCTTTCATATAATTAAAGAAGTCGCTATCAGGTGAAATCACCATCACGTCTTGCTTATTTTTAAAGGTGTTTTTGTAAGCTTCTAGGCTACGCACAAAACCGAAGAACTCAGCGTCTTTGTTATAAGCGTTAGCATAGATAGCGGCTGCATCGGCATCACCTTGACCACGAACAGTACGCGCATTACGCTCAGCGTCTGCAAGCATTACTGTTACACGGCGGTCGACTTCTGCACGAATTGTTTCAGCTTTTTCTTGACCTTCAGAACGGTGCTCTTTTGCAACCGCAGTACGCTCAGCACGCATACGTTGGAAGATTGAACTACTCACTTCTTGTGGTAAGTTAATTTGCTTAACGCGTACATCAAGTACTTCAATACCTAGCTCTTGTGCACTTTCAGACGCTTGAACTAATGCTTCTTCCATCAACTCACTACGCTCACCAGAAACGATCTCTCTGATAGTACGAGAACCGAAATTAGTACGCAGACCGTTGTTCACCTTTTGCTTAAGTAGTGTTTCAGCGTATTGCTTATCACCACGGGCACGCAGGTAGAATGCACTAAAGTCATTAATGCGCCACTTAACGTAAGAATCAACGATTAAGTCTTTTTTCTCACTTGTTACGAAACGGTCAGGTGCACCATCTAGCGTTTGAATACGTGCATCTAAACGACGTACTTGGCTAAAGAAAGGCACTTTTAGGTGTAAACCTGGGCCGTATACTACAGCCTTGTCGTCACTGTCTTTTTCAACTTTGCTGAATAACAGTACGATTGCCTTCTCGCCTTCTTGCACAACAAAAATTGAAGAGAAAGACAGCACAATAGCAATGGCAAGTATTACTAAACTAAAATTTTTCATCTTGCTTATCTCCCCTCATTAAAACGGTCAGTTGCGAAACGGTCATTGCTTGAATTTACCGTGCTGTTACGCGACGTGTTTATTTTATTGCGAAGGTCTTTGATATCACTTGAGCTTGGTAATGCAACACGTGTTGCTGTACCTTGCTTTTCCATGATTTTATCAAGCGGTAAATACATCATGTTATTACCACCTTCAACATCAACTAACACTTTAGAGCTGTTACCTAGCACTTCTTCCATCGCATCGATGTAAAGACGCTTACGAGTTACCTCTTTAGCAGCTTGGTACTCAGGTAATAGCTTTTCAAAACGTGCTACCTCACCTTGTGCTTCTAATGTAATACGTTCACGGTACGCTTCTGCTTCTTGCGTCATACGAGTAACTTGACCACGGGCACGAGGTTCAATTTCACGAGCATAGGCTTCTGCTTCACGGATGAAACGCTCTTCATCTTCTTGTGCAGCAATAGCGTCATCAAACGCGTCTTTTACTTCGCCTGGTGGACGTGAATCTTTAAAGTTCACATCGCTTACAATAATACCTAGATTGTATGGCTCGATGATTTTGTTAAGCTCATCCCACGTTTGTTGACGCACTAACTCACGACCTGTTGTTAGTACTTGGTCCATTTTTACGTGGCCAATTACATAACGTAATGCACTATCAAGTGCTTGTTGTAAGCTGTGGTCAGCATCAGTAACGCTGAACTTGTAAAGATGTGGGTCGATAACACGGTACTGTACTTCAAACTCTACATTTACCACGTTTTCGTCTTCGGTAAGCATAAAACCTTTAGCAGATAACGAGCGTACCGCTTCGATATCAACAGGGATCACGCGTTCAATGAAGGTCATTTTCCAACGTAAGCCAGGTTCTGCAATGCGATCGTATTGCCCAAATTGTAAAACAATACCGCGCTCAGCTTCTTTTACCGTGTAAATACCACTTAATGCCCATACAATGATGGCAATAATAAGGATGAAAGAAATGCCTGCGCCACCAAGTCCACCGCCGTTTTTACCTGGCTTATTACCACCAAATAAACCGCCAAACTTGTTGCCGAACTTACGCATTACCTCGTCTAAATCAGGTGGGCCTTGATCTTTTCCGCCTTTATTATTCCACGGATCTTTATCATTGCCATTATTACCCGGTTCATTCCAGGCCATAGCTATACTCCATTGTTATCTAAATGAATTAGGTTAAATCTATCAAATCTACAGCATTTCTCATACTAAAAAAGACAAATGCTGGTGATTTTTAATCAGTCACTACGAAAGAGTCGAGGTCTTGTCCCATCTCTTTTTTCAAGCGATTCCATTCTGCCATTGGCAAGCGTACCGATAATAACCAGTTTCCTTGCTCATCAAAACACTCTTGATGAACTGCATTTAAGTTGAATAATGCTGCCCGAATACGACCATGTTGTGGTGGTAATTTTAGCTCATCAGCAAACATCTTTTTGGCAAGTAACTCATTAATTGCCTCACTTAGCAGTTCACAACCAACGCCAGTGCGCGCCGACAACCAGACTCGTACCGGTTGACCTTCGTCGTTTCTATCTATACGTGGCGCAACGTCATCTAGCGCATCAATTTTGTTATAAACCAATAATTGCGGCACTTCATCTGCTTCTATTTCTTTTAAAACAGATTGTACTTGCTCAATATTTTCTTTTCGACGAGGGTCTGCCACATCGATAACATGTAGCTGTAAATCAGCTTCACGAGTTTCTGTTAAGGTTGCTTTAAATGCTGCAACAAGGTCATGTGGTAAGTGACGAATAAAACCTACCGTATCAGCTAAAATAATTGGACCTATATCGCCGATATCCAACTTACGTAAGGTTGGATCTAGGGTTGCGAATAGCTGGTCAGCAGCATACACATCTGAGTCTGTAATACGGTTAAATAACGTTGATTTACCCGCATTGGTATAACCTACCAGTGACACAGTTGGAATTTCATTGCGCGTACGCGCACGTCGTCCCTGCTCACGTTGAACAGCAACTTTATCTAAACGGGCACGAATGTTTTTAATTCTTGCGCGCAGTAATCGTCTATCGGTTTCGAGCTGGGTTTCACCTGGGCCACGTAAACCTATCCCGCCTTTTTGTCTTTCAAGGTGGGTCCAACCACGGATCAAGCGAGTAGAAATGTGGCGTAACTGAGCTAACTCAACCTGAAGTTTACCTTCGTGAGTACGCGCTCGCTGCGCAAAAATATCTAAGATCAAACTCGTACGATCAAGAACGCGGCACTGGCAAACGCTTTCTAAATTGCGTTCCTGTGACGGACTAAGTTGATGGTTGAAAATGATGACATCTGCATTGTGGATTTTGACAGTTTCAGCGATTTCTTCTGCTTTTCCGGTCCCGACGAAAAGTTTCGGATGTGGTGCTTGACGACTGCCTTGCACAATCGCCAAACTACTAACACCAGCAGAAGATACCAACAACTCTAATTCGTGAAGATCTTCGCGATCTCCCTCTTTAGGTAAGTCGATATGAACTAAAACTGCCTGTTCGCCGGCTTCATAACGGTCAAACAAGCATTACGCTCCTAAGTTTAAAAATTTCCAGATTCTTGCTCTTCTGAATCATCACTTCCTTGAACGCCTTGGAAGTTAACAGAACGCGCTGGAACAACAGTTGAAATAGCGTGTTTATACACCATTTGATTTACGGTGTTTTCAAGTAAAATAACAAATTGGTCAAATGACTGGATTTTACCCTGCAATTTAATGCCATTAACCAAAAAGATTGATACTGGAATGCGCTCACGACGTAACGCATTTAAAAATGGGTCTTGTAACGACTGGCCTTTTGCCATGTTATTTTCCTTCGTTCTAGGTGTTATTATAATTAAGTAGCTGAACTAATTTAACAAAGCTAAAAAACTTCCAGCTACTACTAGCTTAGCGAACTTACTACACGTTGCAAGTTTTCTTCATCACCCGTGGTCAACCAAGTTACTTCAGGCCAACCTCTTAACCAAGTGAGTTGTCGCTTGGCTAACTGCCGTGTGGCTGCAATACCACGAAAGACCATTTCATCATAGTCAATTTCGCCAGCAATGTAATCCCACATTTGTCTATAACCCACACAACGAATCGAAGGCAGGTCTGGGTGTAAATCATTACGTTTATATAGGGATGAAACTTCATTTTCAAACCCCTGATCGAGCATTATTTTAAACCTTTTCTCAATTCGCTGATGTAAATCACTGCGATCATCAGGTGCAATGGCAAATTGATGGAAAGTATAAGGAAGCTCAGGCTGCTTTTGTTTTTGCAGCTCAGTCATTGTTTTGCCTGTAATACGATACACTTCTAATGCACGATTAATTCTTTGCGAATCATTTTCGCTCATTTTTTTCGCTGCATCAGGATCGATTTTCACAAGCTCTTTATGCAAATGTGGCCAGCCAAACTGCTTTGCTTCCTTTTCGAGTTCAGCACGTACTTCAGGTGATGCCTCTGGTAGCGGTGATAAGCCATCAATAAGCGACTTAAAATACATCATTGTACCGCCAACCAATACAGGTACTTTACCTTGCTGATGAAATAGATCAATCTTTTCAATTGCATCACGGCGAAAATCTGCCACTGAATAACTATCTGCTGGGTCGATAATATCGATCAAGTGATGTGGCGCACGAGCAAGCTCTTCGGCATTTGGCTTTGCGGTGCCAATGTCCATATCTTTATAGACTAATGCTGAATCAACACTGATTATTTCTGTGTTTAAATGCTCACACAGCGAAATTGCTAAATCTGTTTTCCCTGCAGCGGTTGGTCCCATTAAAAAAATGACGGGTAAGTTATTCAAGCCTAAATACCTTGCTTAGTTTAAAAACTGAGATAGTTCTATTTTAACTGCTTTTTGACGTAAACGTTGCATAGTTTGTGGATTATTTTCTAACCGAGCCACTTGCTCCAAAAAGGCTTGGCTTGCGTAATAGCGTGCTGGGATTTGCTGAGCTAACCAAGCTAACCATTCATCGAGTGAACTTGGTGAGGCTTTACAGCCAGCAATAAGTCGCTCAATAGCATCACTTACATCAAGTAAATAGACACAAGGCGGAAGCTTTTTCACCATCACAAACTGTTTTTCAATGACTAAATCAAAACCAAGTAAGGTAAACCACGACTGCTGAGCATTTAAAGCACTAATATCATCAGCACTTGCATTTACTCGCACAGGTAACAACAAGGCTTTGCCATCAAGGCTACCAGCTTGCTCTACGTGCGCTTGCCAGTCGAGTGCTAATGCATGCTTAAAGTGCGCAGCAAAGAGTTGGTTGTCTTCACTAAATACGCACTCGCCATCTCGTACATGAATAAGCTTGGCAAGTTTTGCTTGCTCTACAACCGGTGCTGTAACACTTGGTTCAGGGCGTACTTGGTCAAAATGCGCAGCATGTTGCTCGCTGATCCCTTGATAAAATGCATTGACATCTTGGTGCGATGTTTTACTGCGACCTTGGCTGTCACTACTAAAACCACCGCCAGAGCGCCCTGCTCCAGTTGCCCCAGAATAACTCGCTGAACGTGTCGGCTGTAATTCAGATTTAGGGTAATCATACTGCTCTGTTGGCGCTGATTGAGTAAAACTTGGCTGTGTGCTGCTTGAGTGCGCCTCATCAAACGGAGCATGCTGAAAAGCAGTGTCATTATGCTCTGTAAAACCAGCTTCGTGCTGAAGCGGCACCACCACTTGTTTTATTGCCTGCAGGATAAAGTCATGCACTAAACGGCCTTGATGAAAACGCACTTCATGTTTTGCTGGGTGCACGTTTACATCGACCTGACGTGGGTCAATATCAATATAAATGACAAAACCGGGCAGCTCTTCAGAGCCTGCGACTTCTTCAAAGGCTTGGCGAATTGCATGCAGAATGAGTTTATCGCGCATCATGCGATTATTCACATAGGTATATTGCGTGCTATTCGTTGAGCCCACGGGTAATACCCAACCGCGCAGCATCAAACCTGCTTCACCTGACTGAATATGCAGCCCCTGCTCACTAAATGCTTTGCCAGCAACTTGAGCGACACGCGCTATTGCTTGCTCAGGGTTTGGTTTAGCACGGTATTGGCGCACAACTTTGCCATTATGAGTCAAGGTGATAGAGACATCAAAACTACTCAGCGCAATACGCTTTATGAGCTCATCAATATGTGAAAACTCGGTTTTCTCGGTGCGAAGGAATTTACGGCGCGCAGGGGTATTAAAGAATAAGTCTTTCACCTCAATGGTGGTGCCATCAGGGTGTGCGGTTGGCTTAATCTGCACCGCCATATCGCGACCTTCAGCAAACGCTTGCCATGCAGCCTCTTGCTGCTTTGGCTTTGAGCTTAAGGTTAAGCGAGAAACAGAACTAATTGATGCTAACGCTTCACCACGAAAGCCAAGTGAACAGATGTTCTCTAGGTCATCGAGTGACTTAAGCTTACTCGTAGCATGGCGCGACAAGGCTAATGTTAATTCATCTTTATTAATGCCAGAGCCATTATCGCGAATGCGAATAAGCTTATGACCACCACGTTCAATATCTATTTGAATGCGCGTTGCGCCAGCATCTAAACTGTTTTCTACCAGCTCTTTAACAACGGATGCTGGGCGTTCAACCACTTCACCCGCAGCAATTTGGTTAGCCAATCGCGCGGGTAGTATTTCTATACTCATAGTGTTCCTAACACGAAAATTGACTAACTTTGAGGAATATCAAGCTCTTGACCAATAAATAAGGTATTTGATTTTAAGTTGTTGGCCGTTTTTAGCTTACTCACAGAGGTGTTATATCTGCTTGCTAAAATACTTAACGACTCACCAGGGCGAACTTTGTGTTTAGTCGGAAACTGCGACTTTAACTTAGCGAATAGCGAGTCATCTGGCGGGTTTTGCATATAGTAACTTTTAATCGAGGTGAAAATTGCTTTTGCTAAGCGCTCCTGATGCTGCGCCGTTTTTAGCATTCGCTCTTCGCGTGGATTCGAGATAAACCCTGTTTCAACCAAAATAGACGGAATATCAGGTGACTTTAATACTGCAAGGCTCGCCGCTTGTGGGCGTTTTTTATGCATTTTAGCCACTTTTCGTAATTCGCTAACCACTTCTTCTGCGACACTAAAGCCTGTTTTCATCGAGTGATCCATCGACATATCTAGCAGTGCTTGCGCTAAATATTTTTCGCTTGCGGTATCTTTTAATACCCCAGCTGCACCACCTAAAAGCTCCGAGTGTTTTTCTTTATCCTCAATCCATTTACCAATTTCTGAATTTGCACGGCGCAGTGATAGCACCCACACAGAAGCACCGTTTGGCTGCGGGCTAGTAAAGGCATCCGCATGAATCGACACAAAGAAGTCAGCTTTTTTCTTACGGGCAATGCTAGTACGGGTGTTTAAATTTACAAAGTAGTCACTGCGGCGCACCATACGCGAAATCATGCCTTTTTCAGCATCTATCATTCGCTCTAAACGCTTCGCTATTTGTAGCGTAATGTCTTTTTCATAAGTCCCTGACGGACCAATTGAACCTGGGTCTTCACCACCATGACCTGCGTCAATCGCAATAACAATATCGCGCTCTTGATGAAGCTCACGCTTTTTCACACTGGTGTTGGTCGAAGCAACAGGCTCTGCCTTCGGTGTTTTATCAACAAGGTCAACCACTAAGCGGTGTTTATATGGATCAGTTGGTAGTAAAGCAAATACCACTGGTTTGCTGGCACGGGCTAACTCAAAAACAAAGCGCACACTTTTGCTGTCTTTAGGTTTTGAGTAACGTAGTTTTGAAACAATCTGATGCTTTTTAGGAATAGCTGGCAAGCTATCTAGTTTGTCGGTATTTTTTAAATCAATGACTAAACGAGCTGGATTTTTCAGCATGAAATAGCTGAAATCAGGTTTATCGTTTAAATCAAAGACCACACGAGTGCTGTCAGGTGAAGGCCACACACGTACGCTATTAATAGTATTTTGTGCAAGCGCAATCTGGCTCACAACCAATAACATCAAAGTAGTTAATAGTTTAAACGTACAACGACCCATTTTTACTAATACACCTTTATTTTTATATGTTTATTCTTGCGCGCTCTTAAGTTGCTGAACAATTGCCTGACCACGTTCGGTTAAGCTGTTAATTGCAATGGCACGCGCCTCGCCTTCATAGCGTAGGGTGATATCAAGATCCGGTGTTGGAATAAATTCGCCGCCTTTTTCTGGCCATTCCACAACACAAATAGCCTGTGGTGAAAAATAGTCACGAATTCCCATATATTCAAGTTCTTCAGGGTCACCTAAGCGATATAAATCAAAGTGATAGACATCAGCTTTAGCTAATTGGTAAGGCTCAACCAGTGTATAAGTTGGACTCTTAACCTTACCTTGATGACCGAAACCTTGCACGATACCACGGGTTAATGTCGTTTTACCGGCACCTAAATCACCATGTAAATAGATGACTGCCCCTTGCTCCATCAAGGTTGCAAGTTGCTTACCCATATTAACCGTTGCTGCTTCATCAGCGAGTGGAAAACCAACACTGTCGGTCATTATTACCTCATGAAAAACTAAAAACACATTACTTTGTTAATCATACCAGAATAATTTTGTAAGGCGAGAGCCGCTCTTATGCCTAGTTTGACAAAAAAAAGCCGGCAAAGTTGCCGGCTTTTTAGCTTAAACAGAATTTTGTTTACAGACCTAGTTTCTTCTCAAGGTAGTGGATGTTTGTACCACCGTTTTGGAAGTTTTCATCTGCCAAGATTTTCTTGTGCAGTGGTGTGTTGGTCTTGATGCCATCGATCACTAATTCGTTTAACGCATTGCGTGAACGAGCAATAGCTACATCACGGTTTTCACCGTAACAGATCAGCTTACCAATCATTGAATCGTAATGAGGTGGTACTGTGTAATCTGCGTAGATGTGGCTGTCCCAACGAATACCTAAACCGCCAGCAGGGTGGAATCGCGTGATTTTACCTGGTGATGGAATAAAGGTGTCTGGGTCTTCCGCATTAATACGGCACTCAATTGCATGACCACGAATAACCACATCTTCTTGTGTGAATGATAATGGTTGACCCGCTGCAATTTTTAGCTGTTCTTTGATTAAGTCAACGCCAGTAACCATTTCTGTTACAGGGTGCTCAACCTGAATACGGGTATTCATTTCGATGAAATAGAACTCGCCGTTTTCGTATAAGAATTCGAACGTACCTGCACCGCGATAACCGATTTCGATACATGCACGAGTACAACGGTCACCGATGAACTTACGCATTTCAGCTGTGATACCTGGCGCTGGCGCTTCTTCAACAACTTTTTGGTGACGACGTTGCATTGAACAATCACGCTCACCTAAGTGAACTGCATTGCCTTGGCCATCAGCAAGTACTTGAACTTCGATGTGACGTGGGTTTTCAAGGAATTTTTCCATGTAAACCATACCATTACCGAAGAACTGCTTTGCTTCTTGCTGAGTAAGAGCGATTGAATCAATCAGCTCTTTTTCGCTGCGAACAACACGCATACCACGACCACCGCCGCCGCCTGCTGCTTTAATGATTACAGGGTAACCAATACGCTTAGCGATTTGAATGTTGCGCTCACTGTCTGCCGTTAATGGGCCATCAGAACCTGGTACACAAGGTACACCGGCTTTACGCATCGCTTCGATTGCAGAAACTTTGTCACCCATTAAACGAATTGTGTCGCCTTTAGGACCGATAAATACAAAGCCGCTTTGCTCAACTTGATCAGCAAAGTCTGCATTTTCAGAAAGGAAACCATAACCTGGGTGGATAGCAACTGCGTCTGTTACTTCTGCCGCTGCAATAATGCGCGGAATATCTAAGTAACTTTCAGTGGCTGCTGGTTTACCAATACAAATTGTTTCGTCTGCCAGTAACACGTGCTTAAGATCACGGTCTGCCGTTGAATGCACAGCAACAGTTTTGATCCCAAGCTCTTTGCAGGCGCGCAGTACGCGAAGTGCAATTTCACCTCGGTTTGCAATGACTACTTTATCTAACATAGAGTTGGCCTTTTGTTGCGCTATTATTCAATGATGAATAAAGGTTGATCGAATTCTACTGGCTCGCCATTTTCAACTAAGATAGCTTTTACTGTGCCTGCTTTATCAGATTCGATTTGGTTCATCATCTTCATTGCTTCAACGATACATAACGTATCGCCAACATTTACTTTAGAACCTACTTCTACGTATGGTGCTGCTTCTGGAGAAGCCGCTGAGTAGAATGAACCTACCATAGGAGATTTAACTTGGTGACCAGTCGGTGCAGCTGGAGCAGCCGCTTCTGCTGCTGGAGCTTCTGCTACAGGAGCTGGTGCCGCTGCTGGCGCAGGTGCTGCAAACTGTTGTGGTGCATACTGCATTGCAGGTGCTGCAGACATATTGTTACGATTGATGCGTACTGACTCTTCACCTTCAGTGATTTCTAATTCAGCAATACCAGATTCTTCTACTAATTCGATAAGTTTTTTGATCTTGCGAATATCCATTGAACGACCCGCCTGTTAGTTATTTAAAAATTAATGTGTGTTTTGCAACCGGCTAACAGCAGCTTCAAGTGCCACCTTATAACCCATTGCTCCTAATCCAATAATGACGCCTTGTGCCACATCCGAAAAATACGAATGATGACGGAATGCTTCTCGAGCATGCACATTACTTAAATGCACCTCGTAAAAGGGAATGTTTACACTAAGTAATGCATCCCGTAAGGCTACGCTTGTATGCGTAAATGCAGCAGGGTTGATAATAATTGCATCAACCGCTTGCCATGCATCGTGAATGCGTTCTATTAATGCAGCTTCACTGTTACTTTGGAAATGCGTTAAATCAACATTGAGACCGGCAGCAACCTGACTAAGTTCAGCTATAATCTCATCAAGAGATTGAGTGCCGTACTTTTCTGGTTCACGCTTGCCAAGCATGTTTAAATTTGGCCCATTTAGAACTAAAAGTTTGAATTTTGCAGCCATAATACGCGATATATCCTATAAGTAAGCAGTTTAACCATATTCATCATAACCCCACGCTTAACCTAAGCGTGCTGATGTAAAATAGCAACTATTCCTCACGTTAACCACCTATTATAGATATTTCGACGTAAATAGCAGCAAAATACTGGTCTAATCACTCCCTATTCTTGGCAAAGTCAAGCATAGCAAGGCACACAACAGGGTCATTCTAAGCGTTTTCCTGTTGATTAATTGAGCTTCACTGAGTGAATTTGCTATTTTTCACTTAAAATAAGTATTTTTTATGATGCAGATACGAAAACGCCACTCAGATGAGTGGCGTTTTGCTATTTTCTTGCACGTTTGCGTTTATTTAGCGCTATTTCGAACTTTTGCTAAATGTTCTGCAAAGTCTTTGGCATTTAAAAAGCCTGTTACGCGTTGCTCTAAAAGCTCATTACCTTGGCTATCGAAGAACAAAATGCTCGGCAACCCAAATACCGTGTATTCTTCCATTAGCTCTATGGTTTTTGCATCGCTTTCAGTTAAATCGATTTGAATTAATTCAAAGTGAGCAAATTGCTCTTGCACTTTAGCGTCAGGAAACGTGTAGTGCTCAAACTCTTTACAGGCAACGCACCAGTCGGCATATAAGTCGACCATTACTAAGCGCCCCTCGCTACTTGCCTGTGCAATTTCTTCTTTTAATTCACTTAGATTAGCAACTTGTCTAAAACCATGTGTTTTTACAGCAGCTTCAGCAACCACCGCTTTACTAGGCCAAAAATAATTTTTCGTTAAACTCGCCCCAGTCACAACCAATAAGGTTGCTGCAAACCACAATGCTGTTTTTAGCTTGCCTTGTGATTGACCACTTTGCCAATGGTGTAAATAAAGTGCTGTAGCAAGAGCTAATAAACCCGCCATTAACCAAATGATTTCAATATCAACAATACGCTCAAGCAGAATAAGTGGTACAACTAGCATAATGAAACCAAATAGGGTTTTCACTTGCTCCATCCAACCACCGGCTTTTGGTAGTAATTTACCGCCAGAAGTCCCCAGTAATAATAACGGTAAGCCCATGCCTAAACTGAGCACATAAAGTGTTAAACCACCGACAAGATAGTCACCACTTTGCGCCACATAAAGTAAAGCAGCAGACAATGGTGCTGTTGTACACGGTGAGGCAATCAAACCAGACAGTACACCCATCATAAATACGCCAACATAGTTGCCGCCTTTTTGCTGGTTACTAACCTGAGTGAGCTTATTCATCATGCCGCTAGGTAATTTGATTTCGTACCAGCCAAACATCGACATTGCCAATAATACAAATAAGATACTAAAGCTAATTAGTACCGTCGGATGCTGTAAATACCCTTGTACTTGCCCACCTAATGATGCAACCACTAAGCCCAGTGCTGCGTAAGTAACGGCCATACCTTGTACATATACAAACGACAGCGAGAACGCTTTTTTAGTCGATAAATTCTGCTGACCTGCTATAAGGCTCGACAGAATCGGAAACATTGGGAATACGCATGGCGTAAAGGCAAGACCAACACCAACTAAAAAGAAGATTACTAGGTTAGTTAGTAAACCTTGCGATGCCAGCTTATCGGTATATGACTGCTCACCAGCTGGTTTTGAAACTTCTTGAGAAGGGGCTGATGACGCTTCATTAGTATCGGCTGCTTGTGTTAATGCCGCTAATGCGTTCCCCGCATCTGCAGCCTGTGATACTTGCTCACCTGCAATCACAGATAAAGGAATGGTTCTAACTTCTGGCGGATAACATAACCCCGCCTCAGCACAGCCTTGAAAACGCACTTTAACAACCGCACCTTCTGTGACGTTACTGAGCTTAGAAACCACACTTAACGAATCAAAGAATACCTCGGTCTTACCAAAAAACTCATCTTCAATAATCACGCCCTTGCCAAGATCAGGAATTTCAATATCTGCGCCTTTGGCAATAATTTCGACTTTCTTTTTATAAAGGTAATAATCAGGCGCAATATCCCAGCCAATAAATAAGGTTTTGCCTTGCTGGTCAAAATCGAAAACAAAAGCTTGATCAACTGGGAGAAATGTTTGCTCCGCAGGTTGTAGTAGATTTCCAAGTAAATTGTTATTACTCGCGCTTACTGGCATAAGCCACAATGCACAAAGTAATAAAAGGAACGATCGCATTAATTAAGTACCTCATCCATCCAATTAAAATAGGCTAAATTGCCTGTAGCCACATCAACGACCTGAATTTCAGGCACCTCATAACTATGCAATTTCTTGATAGTTTGGATCACCTCATTCATTTTTTCTGACTTAGTTTTGATCAGTAACTTACTCTCAATAGCTTGAGTAACCTCGCCTTCCCACATGTAAATAGATTCAATAGTAGGCAAAATATTCACACAAGCAGCTAGCTTTTCTTTAACTAGATGTTGTGCCAACTGGCGGGCTTCAGCCTCATTTGCACAAGTCGTAAAAATAAGTCGAAAATGCGTAGTCATAAGGAACCTTTATTTGATTACGTGAGTCGCACCATAGTAGCCGATAGTAACTATAATGTGTAGCGAGCAAGGTGATCCTAGGTTCCGTCTTGAAAAATGACCTGCTCACCCCAATTTATATTTCACTGACTCGAAAGAGAATGACATTTTTTAGAGAGCGTTATGTTTAGATTTTTGTTTTTGTTATTTATTTTAGTGCCGATTGTGGAGATCGCGTTACTCATCCAAGTGAGTGAAGTGATCGGCGGCTTTGCCACCATAGCGCTTGTAATTGTGACCGCGATTGTCGGTGCGAAATTAGTGAAGCAGCAAGGTATGGGCGCGATTCAAAACGTGCAATTACAAATGGCACAAGGGCAAATGCCTGCAAAAGAATTATTTACTGGATTATGTGTCATTATCGCCGGTGTTTTATTAATGACACCAGGCATCATGACTGACTTTTTTGGCTTTTTACTACTTACGCCAGCAATCCGCAACAAACTGGCTGCAGGCCTTGCTAGTCAAGCGACTGTGCGCATGAGTTCGCAGGCAAATCAAGGCTCTGCACACTTCCAATACTATAGTAAAACAACCACTCATGAAGAACCAAACCATCAACCTACAACTATTGATGGTGAATTTGAGCGAAAAGATTAAAATTTTTTAATTTTTGTACTTGGATTTTTTTAAGCCACCCCCATTAATGAATGCAATGAAACGCAACGGGTGGCTTAGCACTCCCCTGCAATAACACAAGATTTTTTCTGTACTGTTCAGAAACTGTTAGGAGAACTAAATAAATGAACATTCGTCCTTTACATGATCGCGTCATCGTTAAGCGTCTAGAAGAAGAAACTAAGTCTGCTGGCGGTATTGTATTAACTGGCTCTGCAGCTGAAAAATCAACTCGCGGAGAAGTTATCGCTGTTGGTAATGGCCGTGTTTTAGACAACGGTGAAGTAAGAGCATTAGAAGTTAAAGCCGGTGACACTGTGCTGTTCGGCTCTTATGTTGAAAAAGCTGAAAAGATCGAAGGTCAAGAGTACCTGATCATGCGTGAAGATAACATTCTAGGCATTGTAGGCTAATCCTACTTTTCGTTTAGCAACCCGTTTACAGAATTTAAGAGGAATTTAATCATGGCAGCAAAAGAAGTACTTTTTGCAGGTGACGCACGTGGCAAAATGCTAACTGGCGTAAACATTTTAGCAAACGCAGTAAAAGTAACTTTAGGTCCTAAAGGCCGTAACGTTGTATTAGACAAATCATTCGGCGCTCCAGTGATCACTAAAGATGGTGTATCTGTAGCAAAAGAAATCGAGCTTGAAGACAAGTTCGAAAACATGGGCGCACAAATGGTTAAAGAAGTAGCGTCGAAAGCGAATGACGCTGCAGGTGACGGTACAACAACTGCAACAGTATTAGCACAAGCTATCGTAAACGAAGGCTTAAAAGCAGTTGCAGCAGGTATGAACCCAATGGACCTTAAGCGCGGTATCGACAAAGCAGTTACTGCAGCAGTTGAAGAGCTTAAAGCACTTTCTGTTCCATGTGCAGACACTAAAGCAATTGCACAAGTAGGTACTATTTCTGCTAACTCTGATAAAGAAATCGGTGACATCATTGCAGAAGCAATGGAAAAAGTAGGCCGTGATTCAGGCGTTATCACTGTTGAAGAAGGTCAGTCGTTAGAAAACGAACTAGACGTAGTTGAAGGTATGCAGTTTGACCGCGGTTACCTTTCTCCATATTTCATCAACAACGCTGAAAAAGGCGCTGTAGAGCTAGACAACCCATTCATTCTACTTGTAGACAAAAAAGTATCTAACATCCGTGAGCTACTACCTACATTAGAAGCTGTTGCAAAAGCTAGCAAGCCACTACTTATCATTGCTGAAGACCTTGAAGGTGAAGCACTTGCAACTCTTGTTGTGAACAACATGCGCGGCATCGTTAAAGTATCTGCGGTTAAAGCACCTGGTTTCGGCGACCGTCGTAAAGCAATGCTACAAGACATCGCAGTGTTAACAGGTGGTACTGTTATTTCTGAAGAAATCGGTTTAGAGCTAGAGAAAGCGACAATCGAAGACCTAGGTACAGCGAAGCGCGTTGTGATCACTAAAGATGATACAACAATCATCGACGGTGCAGGCGAAGAAGACGGCATCAATGGTCGTGTTGCACAAATCAAAGCACAAATCGAAGAAGCGACGTCTGACTACGATAAAGAGAAACTACAAGAGCGTATGGCTAAACTAGCTGGCGGTGTTGCAGTAATCAAAGTTGGCGCAGCAACTGAAATCGAAATGAAAGAGAAAAAAGACCGCGTTGAAGATGCACTACACGCAACTCGCGCAGCGGTTGAAGAAGGTGTTGTACCAGGTGGTGGTGTTGCACTAGTTCGCGTAGCAAGCAAACTTGTTGAACTTGCTGGCGACAACGAAGACCAAAGCCACGGTATCAAAGTTGCACTACGTGCGATGGAAGCACCACTTCGTCAAATCGTAACTAACGCAGGTGACGAAGCATCTGTTGTTGTTAACTCAGTAAAAGGCGGTGAAGGTAACTACGGTTACAACGCAGCATCAGGCGAGTACAACGACATGATCGAAATGGGTATCTTAGACCCAACTAAAGTAACGCGTTCGGCACTACAGTACGCAGCTTCAATCGCAGGTCTTATGATCACAACTGAAGCTATGGTTGCTGAAATCCCGAAAGAAGATGTACCAGCTGCTCCAGATATGGGCGGCATGGGTGGTATGGGCGGCATGATGTAATTATCCCTCCCAAGCACTTTGCTTAAAAAACCCAGCTCCGGCTGGGTTTTTTGCATTCATTTACTTGCTCTGTAAATAAACAAAGACCTTCTAACTTTACAAGTCATTTGAACCCGCAATAAATAGTTGCCTTTTCCTAATCACCCTTAATTTTGTATTTTACATACTTGTACCTAAGTATATACTGGTGCGAATACTACTAGAATGCTCCAAATACGTTCAGGATAACAATGGGTTCAGCTTTATCAAACGCCACTGTAATAACTTGCAATAGCGATCAAAATAATATTCATACTTTTATAAAAAATAGTACCGACTCCCTTCACTCTCGTGTGGAAAAACAACTAGGTGCAGTATTATTCGATAAAAATATGACCCAACAATCGTATTTAGAAATTTTAATCGCAATGCATAGTAGCTATTCTATTATGGAGGGTGCTATATCAACCTTTAGTGCCACAAAAAAACTACTTGTTGGCCGCAGCAAGCTAAGCTGGTTAAATCAAGATATTGCTTATTTGCAAACATCTCAACACGCTCCATCTGTTAAATTATATAAACACGATGATTTAAAAAATATCTGCAACGTATCACATGCATTTGGAATGATGTATGTAATGGAGGGAGCCACCATGGGTGGAGGTCACATATTTAAAGCGCTTAAAAAGCATAATTGGATAAATGAGCTTGAAGGGATCCGTTTTTTTTATAGTTATGGTGAACTTAGGAATCAGAAGTGGGCTCAATTTATCCACGCACTAAAGCAGTATCATAACGACAACCCAAACTCAGCAGATGACATTTTATTGGGAGCAAATAAGGCATTTAGCTTAATCTCTCAAGCGCTTGGAGATATAAATTGAGCAATAAGTTTGAAGTCTCATTAGATAATTGCCATAAAGAACCCATTCATATTCCAGGCTCTATTCAACCGCATGGCTACTTGCTTGTTGTTGACCCTGAAACACTAAAAATATGCTATTTCAGCGAAAACATTTTAGCACTTTTAAACACACAAAAAGAGCGCATACTAGGCTCACATGTAAGTGATGTGTTTGCAGCAAATACAGCCGACATTATCGAGAAAAATAAAGCCCATAAGGACTTTCATGCCATTAACCCACTCAAGATTGAGTTAAAAGGTAAATCGCCTGAGACTTCTATTAAAGGTGTTATTTCTCGTAACGATGAATACTTACTCATTGAACTTGAGTTTGATATAAAGAAAGAGCACTCAAGTATTGATCCCATGAATTACTTGATGAAGCAATCTCTTCACCTAATTGCTGACAAAAAAGAGCTAAATTCATCATTCGACACAGCAGTAGAAGAAGTCCGTAACTTAACAGGTTTTGATCGCGTTATGCTCTATCAGTTTGACCATGAATATAATGGTCAAGTCGTAGCAGAAGCTAAAAAAAATGAGTTAAACTCATTTCTACATCAACACTTTCCCGAGTCAGATATTCCAAAGCAAGCACGCGCTTTATATTTGCGTAATCCTATAAGGTTACTTGCAGATGTGGATGCTGAAGTATCACCTATCTACCCACAAGACAAGCCTGTAGATTTAAGCACGTGTATAACCAGAAGTGTATCCCCCATTCATTGCCAATATTTACGCAATATGGGTGTTAAAGCATCAATGTCTATCAGTATTATTATTGCTGGTAAATTATGGGGGTTAATTGCTTGTCACCACTATTCAAGCCATGTTGTCCCTTTTGAGGCACGACAAGTTGCACAGTATATGGGGTTGATGCTCTCATATATAATTTCCCTCAAAACACAATCTACCGAAGCGATTCAAGAAGCTAAAGCCACCGCCATCAGTGCAGAAATAGCAGAGCATATGTCTGAAGAAGTCTTTTTCATTGATGGCTTACGCAAACAAGTTCCTGCTTTACTTAACATGCTAAGTGCTGATGGTGTTGCTTGGCGGCTAGAAAAAGATATTGAAAGTTTTGGGGATGTACCCGCAAACGATGATATTTATCATTTATTTGAGTGGTTAAAAAGCAACCACCTAGAAGATAAACTGCTGTATCATAACCATCATTTGTCTAATGAAAATGCTGAATTTAGTAAGTTTGCTAATATTGCAAGCGGCGTACTTGCTATGCCTGTTTCTACTAATGAAAACCTATTTATTATGTGGTTTCGTAAAGAGGTGATTGAAACAAAGAATTGGGGTGGGAAACCTGAAAAGATAATCGAATTTCTTGACGACGGTAGTCACCGCCTTATGCCTCGTAGCTCATTTCGTTTATGGCAAGAGAATGTACGTAATAAATGCTCACCTTGGAAGGCAAACGAAATATCTTGCGCTATAAAGTTTCGCAATCACCTAGTTAATCATGTTATCGAAAAATCTGAGCGCCTTAAAAAGTTAAACGACTTACTAGAAACTAAAGTTAATGAGCGAACCGCCGCTTTAAAGTCGGAAATACTCACTCGACAACAAGCCGAGCTTGACCTTGAAATCGCACTTAGAAAATCTGAAGAGTCTAACCAAGAGTTAGAACGGTTTGCTTTTGTTGCGTCTCATGATTTACAAGAACCCTTACGAAAAATACAAATGTTCGGCGATCGCCTGCAAAACTCTAAAGAACAGATTGGAGAAAGAAACGCTTCTTATATCTCTCGTATGATGGATTCTGCCGAAAGAATGCAAAAACTTATCAAAGGAGTATTAAGTTTTTCTAGAATCAATCGAAAAGGCGAAGAGTTTCGTAGCTTTTCAGCACAAGATGTTTTTGATGATATTCTTGATGACCTTGAGCTAATTATAGCTGATAAGTCAGCAGTGTTTCATATAGAAGATATCGGTGAAATCTATGGTGATAAACGACAAATCCAGCGTTTATTTCAAAACTTAATTCTTAATGCGCTTAAATTTAGTCACCCACATCAACCACCCATTATAGGGATTAAGTCAGTTGAGCGAACAGACGAGCATATTGTTATCGCTGTCATTGATAATGGAATAGGTTTTAATAATGAATTTAAAGACAGAATCTTTAACCTTTTTGAACGGGTTCACTCTAAACAAGCATACGAAGGAACAGGGTTAGGCTTGGCTATTTGTAAGAAAATAGTCGAACGACACCATGGAACAATTACAGCAGAAGCAAATATCAATGAAGGCTCTCAGTTTTACGTCAACTTACCACTAAGAGATATAAAACTAAGTCAGCTTTAGTTATTACCGCTACGATTGTGGCGGTAACAGTCTACTAATATGCTCTTTAAGTTGTCTAATTTCATTTTCAATAGACTGGAAACGCTGACTTTGAATCTGTGAATCTTGATCTGTTATAGAGCTTATTTTTGCTTTTACACGCCAGATTTCTAAGATATCACTTCCCTGAATTGAATATGTTTTGTACTCAGGGTTATCACTCTTAAATAAGTAACTGATAGGGTCTGTGTCATGGCTAAAGAGACGTTTAGCTACAATGCCATCTTTAGTGACAACAACACACACTGAACCATTCTCTAACTGCTTAATATCCTTGATCTGCTCAGTGATCAGCGTTTCTCTAGGGCGGATAGTTGGCATCATGCTATCGCCTTCAACTTCGAATAGACGATAATTACCATTTTCAAACCCTGGAATTTTATAAACATCCAGAGTTTTAATATAGTCTTCATCACTACACTGTTCTATATATCCAGCGTGAGCTTCTTCATTAACTAGCGGGATAAATGAAGTCTCTAAGGCTTTTTGATAACTCTGAAAGTTCGATTCATCGTACCCCTCAATACCTAAAATAAGCCAGTTACAATCAACATTAAACACTTGGCTGATTTTAGTGATAGTACTGAGAGACAAGGTCGACTTTCCAGCCTCCAACTGTGATAAAGCCCCCTGTGTTATACCTATTTTATCGGCAAATTCTTGTTGAGAAAGGTTCAAATTTTCGCGTAGAGCTGTCACTCTGTTCGTACTAGTATGATTTAATGGCATTAGATTATTAATAAACTTATGTTTGT
>NZ_JAKEVM010000069.1 GCF_022398475.1 Pseudoalteromonas shioyasakiensis
GCTTTTTTAACAATAAGTATGGCTGGGATTTTTTCAGCATCCGCCAGCCCCATAGAGCTTGAACAGAGCACATTGCTGCTTATTCCAAGTGCTATTATGATGCTGTTATTGCCGTACCTATTATTTATAATTTTCAAATTAAAGCGCTCTCGAAAACAACTGCGTATTTCAGAACATCGCTTAAAAAGTACCGTAGAAGGCAGTGGCGATACCCTCTGGGATTGGAATATTAAAACCGGAGAAGTGCTGCGAATTAACGATAAATACACCTCAGATACAAACAGTAGCAGCGGCTTTCCCCCTAACCGCGAATTGATTCACCCACACGACTTACAACACGTTGAAACAGCACTAAAAAAACACTTTGCCGAACACACCGCCTTTTTTGAAGCAAGTTACCGGATTAAAGACAGTCTCGGTCGTTGGCATTGGGTACTAGATCGCGGCAAGATCATCGAAAAAGACACAAACCTCAACCCTTTGCGTATGACAGGCACTGTAAGAGATATTTCTCAGCTTAAATCAACAGAAGCCCGTTTAAACCTATTCGCTAAATGCGTTGAGTCGCTAACTGACGCCATCGCCATTTTCGATAAAAACTTTAAGCTGGTTGACTTAAACCCAAGCTTCTTAACGCTATTTGGTGGTACCCGAGAGCAATATTTAAAGAAAGATTTTACCTTAAATGGCTATGACCAAAGCTATGTGGATGAAATTAAAGCCACCGTAAAAGCCACGGAGCATTGGCAGCAAGAGGTTAAACTTCGCAATGCGAAAAGGCAGCTGTTACCGATTGAAATTTCAATTGATGAAATCAAAAATGAGCATAACCAAATATGTAACTATGTCGTTGTTTTTTCTGATCAAACTGAGCGTAAAAAAGCCGAATCACAATTACATAACTTATCGAACCGAGACCGCACAACGGGCTTACCTAACCGAAACTTATTTTTCACCAACCTGAAAAAGCTCGCTAAGCAAGATAACCATCACGCTTTATTAGTGTTTGACCTAGATAACTTTAAAAAAATTAACGACTCTCTGGGTCACCAACTTGGGGATAGCTTGCTATCTAAGCTTGCGATGCGCTTGAATAAGTTAACCCGTGAAAAAGATGTGTTTTATCGCCTAGGCGGTGATGAGTTTGCACTGGTCATGTCGGGTACCAACGATATTCATACCATTACTCGCATGGCAAAACTCTTTTTAGCCGCCATTGCCACACCTTTTAATATGGCGGGTCACGAACTAGTGATCACCTCAAGTGTCGGTATCGTGCTGTTCCCTGAAGATGGCAATACCCCAGAACTATTACTTAAAAATGCGGATACAGCCATGTATCACGCTAAGAAAAAAGGCAATAGCTATCTGTTCTTCAACGACACTATGAACCGTGAAGCAGTTAAACGCTTACAAATCGAAAACTTAATGCGTTACGGCTTAAAAGAAGATCACTTTGAAGTGTATTACCAACCGAAAATGAATATTCGTACAGGTAAACTCGATGGTATGGAAGCTCTTGTGCGCTTTATTACCCCGAAAAAAGGTGTGATCAGCCCAGGAGTGTTTATTCCTATCGCTGAAGAAACTGGGCAAATTATCGAAATTGGTGAAGTTGTTTTAAATAAAGCATGCCGCGATGTAAAAGCATGGATAGATCAAGGCTTATTCAACGGTCGTGTTGCTGTGAACTTATCGGCTAAGCAGTTTAGCTTACCTGATTTAACCACTCGTATTGATGTGATTTTGCAAAAGAATGAATTGCCCTCTTACTTCCTTGAACTGGAGATCACCGAAGGTACGGTTATGGACGACCCTAACGAAGCAATTGCAGTAATGCGTTCACTCAGTGCTCGGGGTATTCACCTTGCGATGGATGACTTTGGCACGGGTTACTCATCTTTAGCCTATCTTAAACAGTTCCCGCTTAATACCTTGAAAGTTGATAAAGCCTTTATTGACGACATGCAATCAGAGCGTGGCCGCAATATGGTTGACTCAATTGTGACTATTGCCCATAACCTTGATTTGCATGTGGTTGCAGAAGGGGTTGAACAAGCCGAACAGGTTGTGATGTTAGAGCAGTTAAAGTGCCAGACGGTTCAAGGCTACTACTACTCTAAGCCACTGTCTCAGCCTGAATTTACCGCCTTCCTACAAAAACAACTCGATAAATCTGCGCCGAGCCTGTTAAAAACAGCAAAAGTTTAAGGGCGCCAGCCACAAGATTGGCGGCCAACATGGCGCACAAATGCGCGGCGATAATGCACGTTAAATAAACACCAAGCGATAGGCCCAAGCACTCCACCTAGCAGCATCCAACGCTTTACCGGCATCCCTTTAGACAAAGACTCTAAATACATCACCAAAATAAATACACAGCTCAAAAATACAAATAACACACAGCACCTCATTAAAATCTGCGACAGTGTACATAAATTCAGCAACCTTTAAAACTTCACTCATGCTATACCCTCTATAAGGCTTATTTATACTGACCTTTATGGTAGTTAACCTTACTTTCTAGGCTGTTGAAATGATGTACAAAAACCAGCCTCACTGCTATTATCGGTACGTGCAATTTGCACAAAGGAATATACAAAAATAATTATGAGGAATCGTTATGTCTGAAGAATCAGCTAACATCTATGAAGCGCCAGAAGCTGAGCTTACACAGCAAAATACCAGCGGTAATAAACCTATTTTAAACTTTGACCGCTTTTCTGCTTGGGGCGTGTTCTTTTTATGTCTTTTCACATTTGGTATCTACGCCGTATACTGGCTAGTAAGCCGAACCAATAAAGCCAATGCATTAGCAAAAAACCAGGTAAGCCAAGGCTTAGTTTATGGCTATGTTGCTTTGTACATTGTGAATATTGCGTTGTCTTTTACAGGAGTTTCACCTGAAATTGGTGGTATTGTGTCACTGATTTCGTTTGTTGTTGCCATTGTATTAATTTTCTCTCTTCGTACATCGATTAAAGAGTTGATTAATGAAGGCAGTAATGAACCAGTTCATTTAGGTGGTATTTTAACGTTTTTCTTTAACGTTATTTATTTCCAATACAAAATTAACGAAGCTATTGATAATCAAAAATAATCGTTTCGTTATTTAATAAAAAGGCATTGAATTCAATGCCTTTTTTATTGCTAGCTGGTCTTACAATGCCCCGGAGTGCTTCACATTTAAATAGGTGTTAAGCACATGCGGTAGCAGCTGCTCAGGGTTACAGTCAATGGCTATTACACCTTGTTTTTTCAGCTTCGCCATATTGGCTTTATGTGAATTTAGTAGTGCTAATGCTGCACAGTAACTGGTTGCATCTTCGTACTTTTCAATAGGCTCATCGAGCACCTCATTTACAGCACGGTTATTAATATTAATAAGTGCCACTAAGTGGTGTTTTTGTAATAGCTTAATTGCAGGCATTAACTCATCAATGCTTTGCTCATCAAGGGTGGTAACTAATAACACTAAAGAACGTTTACTGCGTTTAGCGATTAATTGGTTCACAGCCACTAAATAGTCACTGCTGCTCTTATCTGGGTATAGATCATAAAAGTGATTCATTACCCGTGATACATTCTGCGCGCCTTTGACATCGGGTAACCAGCGCAGATTTTGGTTAAAGCTTTGCATGCTAAACCAATCACCTTGCTTTAAAACTGTGTGTGACAGCAGTAGCAATGCATTTAAAGCATGATCAAAGTGGCTGCCTTCATTGGCTTCTATGGCCATTTTTTTAGAAGCATCGAGCATCACTATGACATGTTGGTTTTGCTCTTCTTGATACTCACGAGAAATGAGTTTTCGACGCTTACTGGTCGCCTGCCAGTCTATTTGCCTAACACTATCACCTTGGCGGTATTCGCGTAGTTGCTGAAATTCGATACCATCACCGCGCTTTTTAGTGAGCTTTAAGCCTGAAATAGGCTTATTCACTACGCCATTTAAATGCTGCTTTGAGGTAACACGGCTAAAGTCGGGATACACTTTTAATTGAATTGCTTGCTCAGCTAACCAGTTTGTTTGCCAAAGACCAAATGGCGACCCTACCCTAACTTCAATGGCACTGATCTGCGCATCACCTCGTTTGTGAGCGCGTAAGCTAAAGCTCTGCTTTGCTTGTTGCATTGCATCAATAAACACCGTTTGCTGTGGCTTTTGTAGCTCAATTGCATTACTTAAATGAACACTGACATCTAGCATGGTCGCATGCTTCGCTTTATTTTTAATCACTAGCTGCAATGCTTGGCGGCGATACAAAGCCATGTTGAGACTCGTTTGTGCACTTACTTCAAGTAAAGGCTCTGACTTCGCCGCTATGTAATCTACAAATGCGAGCAATAAAGGCGCTAAGAGCAAGGCCGTTAGCACTAAGCTGTCAACTGATGCAATGGCACAGACAAGCAACAATAACAGCTGTAAAGCTGTTAATTGTATTAAGCGTTTTGCAGGTCTATGCTTGATGCGTTTCATGAGCGTGGTGCTTCAACACTGGCTAAAATGGCATTGATCACTTCATCAAATGACACCCCTTCCAGCTCCAAATCAGCCGATAAAATTAATCGGTGTCTTAAAATATTCACAGACACTGACTTCACATCATCAGGAGTTACAAAGTCACGGCCATTCATTAATGCCATTACTTTTGCCGCTTTAATGATATTAATTGAGGCACGTAACCCTGCGCCGTGCAATACGCCTTGCCAAGTTCGTGAACTACGCACGATATCGACGGCATAATTCAGTATTTGTTCGTCTACTAAGATATCTGCACAAAGCTGTTTAATTTCCGCAATTCGATTAGCATCCAATACCGCAGGGAGCTGCTCTACTTTGGTTTCATTAGAGACAATTTGTGTATTCAGTTTTAAAAGCTCAACTTCCGATTCATGAGAAGGAAAACCAAGCTCCACTTTCATCATAAAACGGTCTAATTCAGCCTCAGGCAGTGGGTACGTCCCTTCTTGATCTAATGGGTTTTGAGTGGCTAATACCATAAACGGTGAATCAATAGATAATGACTCGCCATCAATGGTGATTTGTTGCTCTTGCATCACCTCAAGAAGAGCTGATTGCGTTTTAGCTGGTGCACGGTTGATTTCATCAGCCAGCAAAATATTAGTAAATGCTGGGCCTTTTTTGATATTAAATTCACCTGATTTCATATCATACAAACTATGACCAACAACATCTGAAGGCATTAAATCCGGTGTAAACTGCACTCGCGAAAAGTCTACATTTAAGCTTTTTGCTAAGGCTCTAACCAGTAGCGTTTTACCAAGCCCTGGAACCCCTTCAAGTAACACATGACCACCCGCAAAGAGCACCGTAAGCACATCTTCAACAATAGCATCTTGACCAACTAACACACGCGAAATGTTATGCTTTACTTGTTTTACTGCATCAGCTGCCTCAACTAAGCTCATGCGATTAGTGTCTAATTCCGTGCTCATAAGGCATTCCTTAATTGTTTAAATCGTTTTATATATTCTGTTCGTTGTTCTTTGGACTCAGGCAACTTGCTAGCAAGCAACTCAGCCACCTGTTGTTTTTCAAAATGAGTTAAATTAGCGATGATCTGCGCCTGCTTTTCAGCACTAAGCATCTTAAAGTTAGGCACTCGCGACTCTACTTTGGCGTAAAAATCTTTCTTGAGTGCAGTAAATAACACGGCTTCGTGACCATGCTCTGAATAAAAGTTTGCTACTGCTCGAATATGCTGATTAAAGCTGGTTTTTATATCGAAGTCAGGAGCATAAGAGCGGCCGATACGACTACTGATATGCCACACTGCAAGCACAATTAATAACAGCAACGTCACCACAAATTGCCAGCTCCAGTGCCATAATTTAGCAAACCAGTTTGGGTAAGTCAGATAAGGTACATACGTTACTTTTTCAGCCCCTTTACTTAACCAAAGCAATAAACTGCCATGATCCAGATGGCGAAGTCGGTAATTGGTAAAAGGTAACAGCGATGGCATCACAATGACCCTACCTTGACCAAATGCAAAGTCACACATCAAGGTATCGCCGTTATCATTATTTGTACTCACACCGGGGCAGTTTTCAATAAAAAAGGCACGGCTTAGCTCAAGGTCAAGCTGAGTGTTTTCATCAATTAATAAATTACTATTTTTATTCCCTTCTTTGAGCATCGCAAAATCATATTCAAAAACATCTTCTTGGCTTTGTACATTGATGCCAAGCTGACTAAAAAATACGGTGCTATCAATCGCCAGCTCATCACGTTGCCTGTTTAATACATAAATTAAACGTCCGCCATCAGCGACCCAATCAGCAAGCTGCACATCTAATTGGTAGGAGTCAGCAAGCACCGCCTCATCCAAAATTAAGATACTTTGTGGGTCTATGTTTAACTCATCACTTTGTGCTTGCTCTGCCAAGCGTTTGTTTTTATTCCAATCGATACCATTGACTTTAAGTAGCCGCTTAGCCATCGTGAAGTTATCTTTTGCCACATCACTATGAAAGCCAATTTCTATTTCTTTTTTCTGCCAATCTAAAGAAGCAATACCAGCAATAACAAATAAGCTAAACACCACTAGCACCGCTATGAGCACAACCTTAAGCTTCATGGGCTTGCTCCTTAGTCTCTGTTGTCATTGCCGTAATTTGCTCTGTCAGCTCGATAAAGTCGATATCAGGGGTTTTATGGCCCCAAGCAACCGTGACCCACGCAGAAAATAAGCGGGCAAAAATTGCTTGTCCTTGATTTGGCACCCTAGCATCAATTGCACGTTTACATTCGCGCTCAGTCATCGAGCGGTGCAAGCGCACTTCATGTTGTTGCTGCGCCCAACTCAGCGCATGATGAAGCAAATACGCCAGCGCCAAGCGGTGCTCACCTTGCTCAAAACATTGCTTTGCAGCGGCAATTAAATCTGCTGGTAAATCCTTACTTTTAATTTCTGCAAATAAGGTTGGGATAACTGGCTCTTCATTTACTTTTGTACGTTCTGGTAAGCTTAAATTTGCAAAAAAACCGCGTTTTTGCATTAGGTAATAAACCAACCAAATAACTAATAAACCGACCAGTACCCAAACAAATATGCCAAACACTTCACCAATGGCAGTAAACACATCGATAAGCCAAGACCAATCACTCTCTGATGAGCTACCTTTTGCTTCGATATTTGGCACCCATGTGGTCTCAGTTTCAATGACATTAGGCTCATTATAAAGAGCCGTAACTTGATCTTTTACCGCTTGCTTATCGATTTGCTCTGCATAGCTTGTTGATGGTTGCAGTGTAAACGTTGTAAGTATAAGTAGTGCTACAGCACTGACTACGCCTGCAAGACGGGTGCGAATATTTTTAAATGCCAGCTCGATATCCCAGCCTTCTAGTTCAACACGGCGGTGTAAGTAGGCAAAAAATCCACCTGTTACAAATAACGGTGCGACTAACGAGATACTGATGATATAAATAAAGTTAAACGCTATCTCAACCCAGATTGGCGCTTCGAATATTTGGTACATGGCTTCTTGTGCAGAGAATGAATGGGGCACAAGTGCAATTGTCAGTGCCGATATTCCCATCAATAAGATAAACTCAAAATGTACACAGAACAGCATCCACAATGTCTGCTTAGGCTTAGTTGAAGCAAACAACACCTGCTTACGCTTAGTTTTGCGCTCACCTGATAGTCGTTCAAGTTGTTCTACAGGGGCTAAAAATGCTCTGTTTGGGCTGAGCCTAAAAACGGTTAAATGCGCTAATATATCAGCGATTTTTAACTGCTTGAGTGACTTTAAGCTACTCATTATGTTGACTGGCTGATTGAAAACCGCTTTTGACATGTAATCGAGTAAAGGTCGCTCAAATACAGGTTTAAGCCACCAAACAACAAAGCCACCTATGCCCCAGCTTAATAAAAAGCCGACAATCAAAAATACGGGTACTGCCATCATCAAATACAAAGAAACCAACGCTAGAGCATGCTGCTTAACTAGCAACACTGTTAAATCAAAGGTTTCGTAAGCACTGCGCTTGCGAGGATTGAAGCTAAGTCGATTAAGCTCCATAACGCATTCCCCTGTATAAGCGAAAAACGACATAAGCCCAACAACCGCTGCCAACTAAATATTTAACTTCGTTAGCAATATCACGGGGTGACCAAAATGCTTCGATAAAAGCGGCAATGACTAACATTAAAAATGCGCCAACAATCAGTGGAAGCGCTTTTTCTGCAGCCTGTTTCATCGCATATGCGCGAGTATACTGCCCAGGATTTAACAAGCCATAACCTATTTGACACCCGGCCGCTGAGGCAATGATGATAGCGGTTAACTCAAATGAGCCATGGGTTATTACAAACGAAAAAAACGGCCCTTCAAATCCAACATTCACAATGTGAGCTGCAACAGCACCAAAATAAAAACTATTGAACAATAGAAAAAAAGCAGCGCCAACACAGAACAATACGCCACCTGCAAACATCTGAAATGCGATACCAATGTTATTGTAGATATAGACCCCGAACATCATCAGATCTTGCGATGCGCCGCGCTCCGCCGATTGAACGCTACCACTAGGGTTATACATTTGTTCGATATTAAGGACAGTGCCTTGCCCTAAAAATGTATACGCAGCATCAGGGTCGATAGTTACCCAAATAAAAGCAATTAAGGCCAATCCCCAAAATGCCAATAAGTTAATACCAAGCATTAAACGATTTTCATACAGTGCACGCGGAAATGCCGTGCGGGCCACATGCCATATTTCAGAAAATTGATTGCTTCGAGATAAATAAAGGCGCTTTTGTCCTAACTGTACCAACCTGTTTATTTGCTCAATCAACACCGGGCTGTATTGACGACTTTGCGCAATGGCTAAATCATTACAGACTTTGCGATACAAGTTAGGGAAATTAATAGGTAAAGACTCCGCACTACTTTGCTCGCAAAGCGCTTCAAATTCATCCCAACTGACGCTATTTGATTTTACAAATTGAGCTTGCTTCATTGCTTACCCTCCTGCTGCGGGTAATCGTTATCGTGTTGAACTTGACCTGCAAAGTGGCGTGCGTAACTAACAAGTTGCGCCTCAATCTCATGCTCTTCAGCAGAAAACGGTGCAGCTAAAATAGCTGCCAATTCACGGCGCCTTGCATCAGATAATTCATCATGACGCTCTGCAAAAGCAAGCACCGCTAATTGCTCTTCGGTGGTTAAGCTAATGGTAGGAATATGCACTTCACCTTGAGATAATTCAGGGCGCGTAGCTAACTCATCGTCGTAAATAACCATGGTGCCTGCAGTCCAATCACCAATGCGTTTAAAACGGTTGTTAAACAACATAACCACAAGGCCTAAGAAATAGCCTATAGGTAGCATATCGGCTGGACGTAGTAGGTTACGCACTACAATTTGCGAAAAGCTTGCTGGTAAGCCATTGTCTTGCACAACACGGATTTTAAGGCGCTTTTTACCCGGCGTTTGGCCACTTTCCATTTCAAACAGGATGTTATAACCCCATGAAATTAAAAAGTAAGCAATTAATATAAGTCCTTGCCCAGCATCGCCAAAAAAGGCAAATACAGTACCTACAGCAAGTAAAACCAAACTACGGATAATAAAATCGATAATGTAGGCATAGCTTCGGGCAACAACGCCAGCGGGAGTTATGGCGATATCAACGCCTTCGGGGAGTTTGATGTATTCTCTGTTTTCCAATCCGTGGTTCAACATTAATCTACTACTGGTATTTATTATTGTTTTCGTAAGCCAATAATAATGCGCGTTTTTCGTTCCTTTTTCAATGAATTTTGTTATGAGCGCGTTACAAATAAAACAAAAAAACCGGCTATAAGCCGGCTTTCAAAGGGGTTACAGAATTATTTTTCTGCGCGACCCATAAATTTATGCTCAACGGTATTAATACGAATACGGTCGCCTGTTGAAATATGCTCAGGAACTTGAATCGTTAAACCCGTTGTTAAACGTGCAGGCTTTGAACGTGCACTTGCTGAAGCGCCCTTGATTGAAGGGTCTGTTTCTTCAACTACAAGCTCAACACTCGATGGTAAATCTAAGCCAACTGGCGAGCCATCAATCACAATAACGTGAAGACCTTGAGTTTCTTCATTAACGAATAAAATCTCTTCGCTGATCGCTTCTTTATTTAGGTTATATGGCGTGTAGTCTTCGTTATCCATGAAAACATACTCTTCACCGTCAATGTAAGAGAACATAGCTTCACGACGAATGAGATCAGCAAGCTTTAGCATGTCGCTGTCTTTAAATGTTTCATCAACTTTACCGCCTGTTACCACATCGTATAAACGCATACGGTATAAACTGCCACCAGCACGACCTTGTGGTACTGAACGTTGAATATCTTTAACTACTAAAACACGGCCGTTATGCTCGATAGCGGCGCCTTTTTTAACTTCACTTGCCTTAGGCATGGGTGTATTCCTATCGTTTTTTGATGACAGAAATTTACCACGTAATGGCTTTTGTTCAATAAAAATTTACAGTTTTGACTCGCAGCCGTTATTTATTCGATTTTTCAGCAAATTATGACAATAGTTGTCTCAAAACTACGAAAAAGCTGCTATCTTTATAACTACGAAAAATGACTTCAAGGATTGGATCATGAATCAACACACAGTACACGAGTATTTAATGAAAAAGCCATTGGTGATGATCACCCAACCATTTGGCCAAGATGTCGACGTTTACAAGGTGAATCATAAAATGTTTGCCACCCTTGCCGAGGGCAAAGAAGGCCAAACAGACGATGAGGGAAACCTTGTATGGTGGCTAAATCTGAAATGCGATCCAGATGAAGCCCAAGCACTGCGTGATATTTTCCCGTCGGTGATCCCGGGTTATCACATGAACAAACGTTTATGGAATACGGTTATTTTAGACGGCACCGTACCACAAGGAGAGATTGAACGAATGATTGATAATTCGTTTGATTTAGTGGTTGCGAATATGCCAGAAAAAGACAGAAAAGCGATTGAGCTTCATCTGTAAAATTGCGCACTGATCACGCTCTGTGATCAGTGCAACTTAAATGAAAATGATGATCGGTATACAAAACACCGCCAATAGCATACGCATCTAGCTGCCTATCGACTAACTGAAAACCACATTTCTCAAGTACTTTTTCTGAACCGATATTACCCTCGGTGACAACCGCTTTAAATTCACGTACAGCATGTTCTGATTTGGCGTAATCAAGCACTGCTTGCAAAGACTCTGTGGCATAGCCACGACCATGAAAATTAGGCAGCAACAAATAACCGACTTCTTGACTATCTGGCACTGTTGATGAAGTAAACCCAGTTACCCCCACCTCTTTACCAGTACTGGTTTCAACAATAACTAAACAAAGTGGTGAATTCGAATTTGGCTGCCAAGGCTTTAAGCGTTCATTAAACTTAGCTCGCAGCTGCGCCTCTGAGGGCTTATCGAAGCATTTAGCTATAACTTCGGCATCATTATGCAAAGTATAAAACAATGGCCAGTCATCGGCATTTAACAGCCGTAATGTTAATCGCGCAGTGGTGAGAGTCATGGTGATTAATCGCTTTGTAAATAAGTCTAGTTATAACAAACTGATTTCGAGAGTTAAATACCACTTATGGCCAATATAGAAGAAAAAAGCCCCGCTCAATGAGCAGGGCTTTTAAAATTAACTAATTTAAAGAATTAGCTCTTAGTCGTTTCTGTATCAGCATCTTCTGACGCTTGCTCGTCTTCAACCACCTCTTTGGTTACTTCAACCGGATCGACAGGCGTAGCTTCAACTACTGCCGGCTCTTCGCTTTCTGCTTGGTAAAAACGACCACCTTTTTCAGCCATTGCTTTTAACGTATCGCAAGGTGTGAAAATTGGGTTGTAGTTAGCAAAAGTCGCCATTTCAGAGCTCACTTGTGCTGCACCCAGTTTATCCATATAGCTAAATGGACCGCCTAAGAATGGTGGGAAACCAATACCAAAAATAGCACCAATATCACCATCACGCGGGCTTGCAATAATGCCATCATCTAAACAGCGCACCGCTTCATTTAGCATTTGCGCAACACAACGTTTAGCAATTTCGCTCTTGTTTAAACGAGGTGATGGCGTAACACCAAGTAGCTCGTATACTGACTCATCCACTTTTTTATCTTTCTTGTCGTAAAGATAAAAACCACGGCCAGTCTTACGACCTAAACGCTTAGAATCGATTAAGCGATTAAAGGCATCCGGGGCTTTAAAGCGCTCGCCCAATTCTTTTTCAAGGATTGGCGCAATTTTAGAACCGATATCAATCCCTACTTCATCAAGAAGCGCTAAAGGCCCTACCGGGAATCCAAACTCAACCAATGCTTGGTCAATCTTTTCAATTGGCTCACCTGCTAGCAGTAAATTAGCCGCTTCATTGACATAAGGCGCTAAGATACGGTTTACATAGAAACCAGCCATATCTTTAACCACAATTGGTGTTTTACCTTGCTTACGGGCGAAGTTAACAACGCGTGCGATAGTCTCTTCAGACGTACCTTCATGTGGAATGATCTCAACAAGTGGCATTTTCTCAACAGGTGAGAAGTAATGCAGACCAATTACATTTTCTGGGCGTGCTGCATCAGCAGCAATTTGTGCAATTGGTAATGATGAGGTATTACTTGCAAAAATAGTGTTGTCTTGGCACTCACGTTCTACATCAGCCACCATACCTTGCTTTAAAGCAAGATCTTCAAACACGGCTTCGATAACGATATCAATGTGTTTAAAGCCGCTGTAATCGGTGGTACCGGTAATGCGGTTCATGGTTTGTTGTAGATCAGCTTTAGATAAAATACGACGCTTTTGCTTTTTATCTAAAATCTTATAGCTGTAGTTCATTGCATTGCTGATGCCCTTTTCAGCCACATCTTTAATGCGCACTGGAACACCCGCTTTTACAGCACTAACATGGGCAATACCCGCGCCCATGAGGCCGCCGCCTAATACTGCCGCTTTAGCGATTGCTGGCGCATCATCATTACGCCACTCTTTTTTCATTTCAGTGGTTGCAAAGAAAATACCGCGTAATGCTTTTGACTCATCACTCATTACCAGCGTGGCAAAGCCTTCAGCTTCAGTTTTGTATGCTTTTAACTGATCAAGTTCAACACTTGCACGAACAGCTTTAATAATGGCTAAAGGTGCCGGGTAGTGACCGCCTGTTTTCTTCAGCACGTTTTCTTGTGCTTTTTTGAAAATAATATTGCGACCAAATGGGTTTGACTCAAGTAATTGACTTAAACGGTCTAGCTTAGGTTTAGTAGCCTTCGCCTTACCTTTCAGAGCAAACTCTTTAGCAACGTCAAGTAATACACTGTGTGGTACACAGTCATTTACTAAGCCTGTTTTCTTCGCTTGCTTAGCACGCACTTGCTTACCTGTAAGCATCCACTCAAGTGCTTTTTGCAAGCCAACTAATTTTGGTAAACGTTGAGTACCGCCACCACCAGGTAATAAGCCTAACTGTACTTCTGGCAAACCAAGCTTAGTGATATCGCTGTCTGAACACACGCGATAATCACACGCTAAAGCAAACTCTAAACCGCCACCCAATGCAGCACCATGAATAGCACTTACTGTTGGGAAAGGCAGCTTTTTCATATCGAAAAATGCTTGCTGACACATTTCGCTTAACGCTAATGCATCTTCACGGCTATTGGCGCTATCAAGCATTTTAATATCAGCACCGGCGATAAAGTTATCGCTTTTACCACTAATAAATACCATGCCTTTTACTGCTTGCGCTTGTGCGTCTTTGAGTAAGGTTTTTAAATCTTCTGCAAAACTACTGCGCAGGGTGTTCATTTTCTCACCCGGCACATCAATGGTTACAACGGCTACGCCGTCATCAGCCACTGATAAACTAAATACTGAATCTGTCATTACGCACTCTCCAATACAAAGGCTGCGCCTAAGCCACCCGCTGCACACGCAGTCGTAAGCGCTAAGCCGCCACCGCGACGATTAAGTTCATGTAAGCTTTGCGTGATCAGGCGCGCACCTGTTGCCGCAAATGGGTGACCGTATGCAAGTGAGCCACCTAATACATTGAACTTGTCCATGTTAATTTCGCCGATCGCTTTGCTGCGACCTAGCTTTTCTTGTGCAAATTTATCTGACGCAAACATCTTCATATTAGCCAGTGTTTGCGCTGCAAATGCTTCATGCATTTCGATTAAATCTAAATCAGCTAATGTGATACCTGCTCTATCTAGGGCAATTGGCGTTGAGTGCGCCGGACCCATTAGCATATCTTCATGTACACCAATTGCTGAGAAAGCAAAACTGCGTACATAACCTAGAATGTCGTAACCCAATGCTTTTGCTTTACTCTCACTCATCATTAATACCGCAGCGGCACCATCAGTTAATGGCGTTGCGTTAGCTGCGGTCACTGAGCCATGTTGACGGTCAAATACTGGTTTTAATTTCGCGTAGCCTTCAACTGTTGAGTTATGACGAATGTTATTGTCTTGCTCAATAAAGCTCTTATAAGGTGCAACATGGGCAGTCATTACTTCATCTTTAAGTTTACCATCAGCCCACGCCTGACTTGCAAGGGTGTGCGAACGATGTGCTAAGGCATCTTGATCTTCACGGCTGATGCTATGTGTTTTCGCCATTTGCTCTGCTGTTTGACCCATAGATAAACCAGTAGAGTACTCAGCGACCGCAGGCGGAACAGGAAGTAAATCTTTTAGACGTAGTTTAGAGAAAATCTTTAATCGCTGACCAAGCGTACGTGCTTTGTTTAAATCAACAAGGCTACCCGCTAATTTTTTACTAACACCAATAGGTAATACAGACGATGAGTCAGCACCACCAGCAATACCTACTTGCACTGAGCCTGCCATAATTGACTCGGCTACGTTAGCAATGGCTTGGAAACTTGTTGCACACGCACGCGAAACAGAATATGCATCAACAGAAACAGGCATACCCGTACCTAATACGATTTCACGGGCAATGTTTGGCGCTTCTGGCATTTGCACTACTTGTCCAAATACAAGTTGGTCAATTTCAGATTTATCAAAGTTAAGTCGTTCAAGCATTTCGTTGACAACTAACTTACCCATATCAAGGGCTGGTACATGATGGAATGCTGTGGCTTGCTTTGCGAATGGCGTTCGCAGGCCGCTAACGATAGCGATACGATCGCCTTTTGCTGTTTTAAGTATATTTTGCTCAGACATTTATGCTCTCCCACTGACAGGTCTGACCTGTTTGTTTTTCCTGATTCTAAAACAACCCGTGTACGAATGCCAATAGTAAGTTTTCAACCACAGGCTTTTTTCGGCCTATTTACAAAAAAACACCGTATTTATATGGTAGGCTAAAAATCCTTAAAAAATAACGAACTATTTGAGGATTTTGTGTCTAACACTTGTGTTATAACTTTTGAATCCTTATAACTTGTTAATAGCGCCCCACCACGGTACCGCGCAAATAATTTATCGGTACTGAATATAACGCATTGGCGCATAACAAAAACAATTTTTGACTCACGCTTTTAGGACAGTCTTTTTATTATGGCAGTTAACGCATTTTCACAATTAAAATCATATCTAGACACGCAAATTATCGGCCAACCACAATTAACTCAAGCACTGTTAATCGCAATTTTGGCAGATGGCCACTTATTAGTTGAAGGCCCTCCTGGTCTTGCGAAAACGCGTGCAGTCAATGCCTTAGCGAAAGGCGTTGAAGGCAGTTTCCAACGTGTACAATTTACCCCAGACTTATTACCTGCAGATGTAACTGGTACTGATATTTATCGCCAGCAAACCAGTGAGTTCGTATTTGAAAAGGGCCCGTTATTTCATAACCTAATTTTGGCTGATGAAATTAACCGTGCCCCAGCTAAAGTGCAATCAGCCCTACTAGAAGCTATGGCTGAACGCCAAGTAACGGTTGGTAAAAACACCTATCCGCTGTCTGATCTATTTATGGTTATGGCAACCCAAAACCCACTAGAGCAAGAAGGCACTTACCCACTACCAGAAGCTCAGCTTGACCGCTTCTTATTGCATTTAAGCATTGATTACCCGGGTGCTGAACACGAATTAGATATCCTACGCCTAACCCGTGGCGAGGCTATCTCTGACAATCAAGCAACGACACAGCAAATTAGTCAAAGTGAGCTATTTGCTGCCCGTAAAGCGATATTAGGTTTGTATTTAGCTGAGCCGCTTGAGAAATACCTAGTACAGTTAATTGTTGCCACTCGTGAAGCAGCAGAGCTTGATGAACAACTTGGACGCTGGATTGAATATGGCGCAAGCCCACGTGCAACCATTGCCCTTGATAAGTGTGCCCGCGCGCATGCTTGGCTAGAAGGCCGTGACTTTGTTGCCCCAGATGATATTCAAGCAGTGCTGCATAATGTATTGCGTCACCGTATTATCTTAAGTTACGAAGCACAGGCCGATGGCATCAGTAAAGACGATGTGATCAGCCGTATTTTAGAATTGGTGGCAGTGCCATAAGCTATGTCGAGCCAATTTGATACAGCGGCGTGGTTAGCAGCGAGTCATAGTCAAGGCGTCAATTTATCACTCAAAGAGTTGATGTATTACAAAGCCAAAGCTCGTTTGCTAGAACTTGCGCCCAAAGTAAAAATCAAAAACAGCTTAGCTGGGCAATACCTTGCACCTCATAAAGGGCGCGGTATGGAGTTTGCCGAGGTGCGTCATTACCAAGCCGGTGATGATATACGCTCTATCGACTGGCGTGTTACCGCACGCACTGGCGAAACCCACACTAAGCTGTTTCAAGAAGAAAAAGAACGCCCTGTTTTTGTCTTTACCGACTTTTCTAACTCGATGCTGTTTGGCTCAAAGTTACTGTTAAAGTCGGTGCAAGCAGCGCACATTAGCGCACTGGTTGCTTGGTCGGCGTGTCAACGAGGTGATCGCATTGGTGGCTTGGTGTTTAACCAGCAAGGTCATCACGAATTAAAACCGACCTCACGAGAGAAAGCAGTGTTAAAGCTTTGTCACAACTTATGTGATATTCACAGCCAAGCTCTGACTAATATCGATCAAACAGCCACCAGCTTATTTAGCGAAAACCTTAAACGTCTTAATCATTTAGCAAAACCAGGAAGCTTGGTTTATATCGTCTCTGATTTTAGCGCCCTTGATGAAGCAAGTTTCAAACAACTTGAAATACTGAGCAGGCACTGTGAATTGATTGGCTGTCATATAAGTGATCCGTTCGAGCACCAGCTACCTGCTTTTAAACAAACGGTGACAGTGTCGGCAAATGGCCAAGAGCTTGCTTTACCATTAATGGATAAGCAATTTCGCGAGCGCTTTGCTAAGTCTGCCGAAGAGTCGTTTTCTAACAGATTAAAACGCTTACAAAAATCTGGGCTTAGTTTAATTTCATTCAGTGCAGCCACTCCTCTTGAGCTGCAATTAGTGAGAAAGTAACAATGCAAAAAAATCCGCTAGATGGCTTACATGATGTCATTGCACCGACCGAGGTTGCATGGTGGCCACTTGCTCCAATTTGGTGGCTAATTATCGCCTTAGTTGGTTCGTTAATAATTTTCGGCTTAGTGCTTATATATAAAAACCAGCAGTTTAAAAAAGCCAAAAAACAAGCCATTAAATTAAGTAAAACCCTTAGTGATGATAATGCGCAAGAGCTGCACATTATTTTAAAACGCTTAACTCGTCATTATTACAGCAGTCAGCTTGCTTCTCAGCCTTTGGCTAAGTGGTCAGAAAGTTTATCTAAACTCAGTGGCGACAACTTTAGTTACGACGAGTTGATGCCGCTTTATCAACAACAAAGTAATAATGCTGAGCTCGGGGCTAAATTACGCAGTGCTATTAGCAACTTTAAACTCAAGGAGCCAATTAATGTTTGAGTTTAGTTGGCCATGGTGTTTTGTGCTTTTACCTCTGCCTTGGATATTAAGCCGCTTTATGCCGTTAAAGCAGCAAGGGCAGTTACGTTTACGTATCCCAGGCTTTGCTAAGCTGGGCTTAAATAATCAAGCAGTACAGCAACACAGCCGAAAAGTTTCATTGCTTGAATGGGCTGTTTGGATCTCTTTAGTTGTCGCTATTGCAAACCCAACTTGGCTTGATGAACCTATCACACTGCCTAATGAAGGCCGCGATATTATGCTGGCGGTGGATTTATCTGGCTCGATGACAGAGCAAGATATGGCCTACCAGAATCAGTATGTTGATAGGCTTACCATGGTAAAAGCCGTACTCAGTGACTTTATTGAACAGCGTCAAGGCGACCGACTAGGTCTTATCTTATTTGGTGATACTGCATTTTTACAAACACCTCTTACTCGTGATGTTAAAACCGTAAGCCAAATGCTCAGCGAAGCGCAAATTGGTCTAGTAGGTAGAGCAACAGCCATTGGTGATGCATTAGGTTTATCTGTAAAGCGTTTCGCTAATAAGGATGAAAGTAACCGTATCGTTGTACTATTAACCGATGGCCAAAACACCGCTGGTAATCTTGATCCAGAAGATGCCCTGCTGTTAGCCCGCGAAGAAGGCATTAAGGTATATACCATAGGTGTTGGCTCTGATAACCCGCGTGGATTTAGCCTATTTAATATGGGTGGCATGAGTGGCGGTAACTTAGATGAAAATTTACTAAAACGCATTGCCGAGCAAACTGGCGGCTTATACTTTAGAGCAAAAGATGTGGCAGGTTTGCAGCAAATTTATCAAGAGCTCGATAAGCTAGAGCCTATTAGTAACGATGAGCAAACGTTCCGCCCACAAATATCATTGTTTTATATTCCACTGCTTGTGGCGCTAGGCTTACTAAGCTTAGCAATGCTCGTCAGTTCTATTCGCCAATTTAAGCAGGAGAGCTAGTATGGATTTTGAATTTATTCGCCCTGCCCTACTTTGGTTATTAATTCCCGCGCTAATTATTTTTAGTGTGCTGTTGGTACGTAACAAAAAAAGCGCCCCTGCTGATTTAATTGCCCCCCATTTGGCACAATTTGTAATGAGCGACAATCATAAAAAACAAAGCCAACCGCTTTGGTTGGTTGCCGTCTTTACTCTGTTAGCCATCGTGTTTGCAGCAGGTCCAAGCTTTGAGAAAAAACAAGTTCCCGTGTTTCAAGCAAAGAATGCGCGGGTCATTGTGATGGATATGTCGTACTCCATGTTCAGTACCGACATCGCACCAAGCCGATTAGTGCAGGCTCGCTTTAAAGCACTTGATATGATTGAGCTTTTCAAAGAAGGTGATACGGCATTAGTGGCTTATGCAGGCTCTGCATTTACCATTTCGCCGCTAACCAATGACGCTAGCACTTTGGCTAACCTTATCCCAAGCCTAAGCCCTGATATCATGCCGAGCAAAGGTTCAAATGTTATTGAAGGCCTAGAAAAAGCCGACGACTTACTTAAACAAGCTGGCTATTTAGATGGTGATATTATTTTAGTCACCGATGGAGTTGATAGCCTAGATCAAGAAGATATTAGCCGCTTTACCGCTCAGTCTAATTATCGTTTAAATGTCTACGGAGTTGGCACAGAGCAAGGTGCGCCGATTAAGTTACCAGAAGGTGGCTTTTTAAAAGACATACAAGGGCAGATTGTGATTCCAACGCTTAATGTCAGCCGCTTAAGTTCGCTTGCGCGCAACAGCGGTGGCAAATTTGCACTGTATCAAACCAGTAATCAAGATATCCAAACATTTGCCCCAACAGCCAATGCTGAAGTACTCAAAGATGAGAAACAAAGCCAAGCGTTATGGCGTGTTGATGCTGGTATTTACGGCCTGATTATTTTATTGCCGTTAGCGCTCTTTTTAATTCGCCGTAGTAGCCTAGTAGTTGGCTTTTTGTTTGTTATGCTGTTACCTCAACAACAGGTTAACGCCGCAGAATTACCTGAGGTGTTTAAAAACCAAGACCAACGTGCTCTTGATGCCTATCAGCAAAATCAATTTGAACAAGCCGCAAAAGCACAAAATACACAACTTAAAGGCGCAGCTCTTTATCAGCAAGGTAATTACCAAGCGGCCATGGATGCGTTTAGTGTAGATAAATCTGCAACGGGTTTGTACAACTACGGTAATGCCCTTGCTAAGGCAGGAGAGCTAGAACAAGCCATAGAAGCGTATAAGCAAGCCCAACAGCTTAAAAATGACTTCACTGAGGCAAAAGAAAACCAAGCCCTCGTAGAACAGTTATTGCAGCAGCAAGAGCAACAGCAGCAGCAACAAGATCAACAGCAAAACAATGATCAACAAAACTCTGATGGCCAGCAAGATAACCAGCAAAAGCAACAGGGTGAAAATTCACAGCAAGGTGAAAACTCTGAGCAGAGTGAGCAGCAAGATGGCCAACAACCTTCAGACCAAGGTGAGCAATCAGATCAAAAAGGTGAACAAAGCGAGTCTGAAAGTGACCAGCAAAACAAACCTGAAATGCAATCTGAAAAAGACACGTCGTCACAATCAGGAGAACAACAGCCAGAGCAAGCTCCCGAGCAACAAGATGCCCAGCCACAGCCTTCGCAAAGTGATGAACAAGCTAAACAGCAAGCAGAGCAACAAGCCATGCAGACACAAGCTGCTGAACTGACTAATGAAGAGAAAGAGAAAGCCCAGCAACTTAACCAGCTGCTGCGCAAAGTTCCCGATGATCCTGCGATCTTATTAAGAAATAAAATGCAATTAGAAGCACAAAAACGAAACTATCAACGTCGTCCACGAGGAGCCGAAAAATCATGGTAATGCGATTATTATGTTGTTTATTGCTAATCGCGGCAGCGCCGCTTTGGGCTGCCACCCAGCTACAGGCAAGTGTTGATAAAAACCCTGTCCTTGCCGGTGAGTTTTTTGTTTTAACCATCTCAGCAGACGACTCTATTAACAGCGAACAACCAGACACTTCGGTGCTATTAAAAGACTTTGTTGTTGGGCCGACCAGTGTTAGCTCGCGCACTAATATTATTAATGGTGAAATCAGTAAGCAAACTAACTGGTCTGTAAAGCTGATGACCCGCAAAGAAGGCACTTATACCATCCCAGCATTTACTGTAGCTGGTGTCAGTTCAAAACCCATTGAGCTAACGGTAGCTAAACGTAGCCAAACCTCTGAACAAAATAAAGAAGCCTTCATTAAAACAAGCATCAAGCCAAGTAGCTTATACGTGCAAGAAGCGGGTGTTTATACGGTTAAATTGTATTTAGACAACAACAAAGAATTGCTTGATGGCAACTTAACTACGCCAGAAATGGAAAACGCTGAGCTAACCCCAATTAACAAGCAATCTGAAGACTATGAGTTAATTGATGGCAAACGCTATTTAGTGATCACCCGTGAGTACTTAGTGCAGCCACAAAAAAGTGGCGTAAATACTATTACGGCACCTGTGTTCAACGGCCGTATTCGTCAAAACTATCGCCAAATGGCTGTGTCAGCGATGGGCGAAGATGTTGATGTTGAAATCAAGCCAATTCCAGATAACTACACAGGTGCATGGCTACCAAGTGAACTGGTTAACCTTGATGAGCAATGGCAACCAAAAGACGACACCGTTGAAGTTGGCACGCCAATCACTCGAACTATCACCTTAACCGCATTGGGGGTTACTAAAGAGCAACTTCCTGATATCGATATGCCGCAGGTGCAAGGTTTTAGAAGTTACCCTGATGAAAAAGAGAGTAATCATCTGGTACGTGATGGCCGTGTTATCTCACAGCAAACGGCTTCTTATGCTTTATTACCGCAAACACCGGGCACTTACACATTGCCTGAAATAAAGCTGCCTTGGTTTAATACTAAAATCAATCGTATTAGCTATGCGACCATACCTTCACGCACACTAACGGTAGTACCAAGTACAAATCCACTCACACCAACAGCTCCAGCTATCGCAGAGCCGCAAACCGCAAGCTCCAATGAGCTGAGTGATACGCCAACTAATGTACAAACAGTTACGCAAGTTACAACCCCTGTGTGGCTTATTATCGTGGCAGTTGCCGGCTATGGGCTTTGGTTAATCACCTTAGTGCTTTACATTAAAAAGCGCCCTCAACAGTCGGCAGCTGAGCCATTACCTACCAGTGGTTCACCAGCATCGTTGAATGAACTTAAGCAATTTGCAAAGCAAAACAACAGCTCAGGGTTTTATAACGCATTGAACCTTTATGCAAAACAGCAGACAGGTAAAAATGCTGCAGCAATCGAGTGTTTACTAGCATCACTGAAAAATACACAACTTAATGATGAAATTGCTAAATTACGAACTAAACTTTATAGTTCAGCAGATGAACAGGTTGATTTAAGCTTAATCGTCAGTTTGCTAAGCCAAGCAAAAAAGCACACTAAATCGACAAGTAATGATACTGAATTAAAAAATCTTTACGATTAACTATTAACCTAATAG
>NZ_JAKEVM010000007.1 GCF_022398475.1 Pseudoalteromonas shioyasakiensis
AATCCCACTTAATCCCACTTGGGCTAATCTTATGGCGTGAGGCCCGAAGGTCCCCCACTTTGGTCCGTAGACATCATGCGGTATTAGCAGTCGTTTCCAACTGTTGTCCCCCACCATAAGGCATATTCCCAAGCATTACTCACCCGTCCGCCGCTCGTCAGCAGAGTAGCAAGCTACTCTCTGTTACCGCTCGACTTGCATGTGTTAGGCCTGCCGCCAGCGTTCAATCTGAGCCATGATCAAACTCTTCAATTAAAAGCTTTTTGAAACCGAAGTTTCGTGCTCAATGAATTCTGTATAAATTGACTATATAGTCACTCATAAGAAATTGAGACTCTAAATTTGTTTGCGTCATCTAGCGAACTAGAATCTGCTGTTAGAACTCAATCTGTACGAGTGCCCACACAGATGATTGCTTTATATTGTTAAAGAACGTTGCGACGATGTCGCTAGGGATGCGTATAATACATCCTTAATTTTTCGAGTCAATACTTAATTTCAAACTTTCTTTCGATTATTTGAAACCGAAGTTTTACTTAACTCTCTGCTACGTTGTTCAGCGCCTTTCGTTGCTGCCCGCCGTGTCAGTGGGGTCGCATTATAGGGAGATGGATTTTTTACGCAAGCACTTTTTTCAATAAAATTTAAAAAAACGTACTGTTCGCTCAGCTTTTGAACTAAACGCCCTAAAACTGGGTGTTTTGCAGTCAATTTAGGCCTGTTTTGGTGTATTTATTTGCTTCGCTGTTACACTAGACTGAGCGCATTTTAAAATTAAAAGGTGAATTTATGACTATCCGTTCTTATAAAGGGATCACTCCGACATACGATAATAGTGTTTATATTGATGAGTCATCGGTTTTAGTGGGTGATATTACGCTTGGTAAAGATTCAAGTGTTTGGCCTCTTGTTGCTGCGCGAGGTGATGTTAACTATATACGTATTGGTGAACGTACGAACATTCAAGATGGCAGTGTTTTACATTTAACTCGTGCCTCTAAGTCAAACCCCGATGGCTACCCTCTTATTATTGGTGATGATGTCACTGTTGGTCATAAAGTTATGCTACACGGCTGCCAACTTGGTAATCGTATACTTGTTGGTATGGGCGCAATAGTAATGGATAACGCAATTGTTGAAGATGATGTGATCATTGGTGGTGGTTCACTGGTACCACCTAACAAGCGTTTAGAGTCTGGTTACCTCTATGTAGGAAGCCCTGTTAAACAGGCTCGCCCTTTAACAGAGCAAGAGCGCGCCTTTTTAAAAATCTCTGCTGATAATTATGTTCAGCTTAAAGATGAATACTTAGCTGAGGGCTAAAACACTTCGGTTAATTCAATTTGTCCTGCCGAGTTATACTGCTCATCTTCGATCAGTTGCTCGGCGAGTTCTTCGTAATCGAAACGATAAGATTCAAAGTAATTTACTGCACTGCTTTGATCTGCAAAATCATACTTGCTGGTATTAATAACACACTCCACCATCAAGCCACTTACTTGTGCGAAGAATACCAACTGCTTTTCTTCAGGCTTAAATTCGAGTCTGTCTATAAATTGAATAGCTTGATTCACGCAATTTCTCCTGCTTTAAGCGCGATAACAACGGGAATAATTTCTGGCATTTTATTGCGCCATACAAAATAAGCTTGTGCTGCTTGGCCAACTAGCATGCCACAACCATCGAGTGTTAAACATGTTGTGTTAATCGACTTAACCCAACTAATAAATGCGGTATCGTCATTAGCGTAAAACATATCGTAAGCGCACTGACACGTAGCAACATGGTCTTCAGCTATACCCGGCAGGTCTCCAGTTACACTACTTGAGGTTGAATTAATCACCACATCATAGTTGTTTGCTGGGATATCATTTAAAGCAAAGCCCTGTACATCTATTTCACCATTAAAATGACTCGCTAGCGCCTTTGCTTTTTCGGCGGTACGGTTGGCTATTGTTAAGCTTTCGATATGCTCATTCAATAATGGCTGAATGACACCTCGCGCTGCACCACCGGCGCCAATAAGAAGAACTCGCTGCCCTTTTAAGGTGACATTATTAGCTAAAAGATCTTTAACAAGTCCTACACCATCGGTGTTATCACCCAGTAGGCTGCCATCTTCAAGCTGTTTAATAGTATTTACGGCTCCGGCAATTTTCGCTTGCTCTGTTAGTTCATCGACCATAGCAAACGCTTGCTCTTTAAACGGCAAAGTGACATTAGCCCCTTTACCACCAGCAGCGAAAAACTCAGCGACAGTTTTTTCAAATGCATCTGTTGGTGCTAAAATGGCGCTGTATTGTATTTGCTCGTTTAATGATGCAGCAAATTGTGCGTGTATTGCGGGTGATTTCGAATGTTTTATTGGATTTCCAAAAACCGCGTATTTGTCCATAGTGAAGCAACCTCTTCGCCCTGTAGAGCTTTATTAATATTATGATTAAACGACTTTTTTCTAAATCGAAACCAACGCCTGAAACACCTACCCCAGAAAAAACACCTTACGAAATTATTGGCGGTGAAGCAGGAGCTCGAGCAATTGCAAATCGATTTTACGACATAATGGCCACAGATGAATACGCCAAACCATTATATGATATGCATCCGCAGCCTTTAGATAGAATTCGCCAAGTCTTCTTTGAGTTTTTATCTGGCTGGCTGGGCGGCCCTGACCTATTCGTTGAAAAATATGGTCACCCAATGCTAAGAAAGCGTCACATGCCTTTCCCTATTGATCAAGACCTACGTGACCAATGGATGCATTGTATGAATAAAACGCTTGATATCGAGATTGATAACCCACTACTTCGCGAAGGGTTAAGACAGTCGTTATCGCAACTCGCCAGCCATATGATCAATCAAAACTAACTAAGCTTTGCGCTATATCAATGTACGCTTTTTCTAAATAAAGATAATAAATTTTCCTTAATTTAGAAAAAGCGTCGTCGAATGAAGTCTATCCAATTTAAAATTTATGCTTTGTTAGCACTAACAGGCGTATTGGTATTATTTGCCAGTATATTTAGTAGTGCCCAGCAACAACATGAATTAGCAAGAGATACCGTTGAAAGTAACATAAAACTGCTTGCCGATAATTACTTTGATTCTATTAATACCATGATGCTGACAGGCACTATGGCTAATCGTGAAATTCTAAGTACTAAATTAAGAAGCCACCCTAATATTGAAGACGCTCATATCATACGTAGTCCAATCGTTAATAAAATTTATGGGCCTGGAAATGCCAACCAAGTTGTGACTAACGATGCTGAGCGAAAAGCACTAACAGGCACTGAAGCACTATTTATTGATAATCAAAAAAGTACGATGACTTATCTAAAGCCTATGTTTGCTCGCAGTGATTATAAAGGAACAAACTGCTTAGGCTGCCATCAAGCACAAGAAGGCGATGTGTTAGGTGTAGTAAAAATTAGTTATTCGTTGGCTGATATTGAGCAAGAAGTATCGCAAAACACCTTAATGAACACGCTACTATTAGCGGCTATTTTCATTTCGGCTTTCTCACTACTAGCAGTGATGTTTAGAAAAATTTTCATCAAACGCTTAAAAGTCATTAGCCATACCATGCACTTGGCAACCACCAATAAAGATTTAAGCCTCACGGTAGATGACAGTAATAATGACGAGCTTAGCTCTCTTGCCACCAGCTTTAATCACATGATTGGTGCGTTTAAAGATAATATTGCTCAAGTTTCTCATTCTTCTAAGGTATTGATCCACTCTGCCGAAAGCATTTATGCCTCAGCGGATGCAACCGAGCAAGCGATCTTAAAGCAAAAGCAAGGGACAGATTCGGTCGCTGCCGCCATCAATGAACTAGAAAGCTCATCAAGCGAAGTTAAAAACACCACCCATTTTGCATCTGAAAAGTCAGAGCACAGTAATCAACTTGCACAACAAAGCTTACATGTTGCTGAGCACACTGAGCAAAGTATTAATCAACTTGCGGCAGATGTTAGAGCAGCTGCCGAGCAAGTAAGTCAACTGCAAACCCAAACGTTAGATGTTGGTAAAGTACTCGAGGTGATCAGTAGCATTGCCGAACAAACAAACTTACTTGCACTTAATGCTGCGATTGAGGCGGCTCGTGCTGGTGAAGCTGGCCGAGGCTTTGCTGTGGTAGCCGATGAAGTACGTACTTTAGCGACCCGCACCCATGACTCAACCGACGAAATTCGCCGCACTATCGACAAGCTACAAAGTGAAGCGGCACAAACCGTTAATACGATGAATAATTCTTGCGAAGAAGCAGACGAAAGAGCTGTGCAAGTTAAGCAAGTAGCTAAAGCATTACGTGATATTTCTTCACAAATGAGTGAGATAAACCAACTTAACGTGCAAATTGCTGATGCCACTGAACAGCAAAACCTCGCGGCTGAAGAAATTAACCAAAGCGTTATCGCGATTAGTGACAATGCCGAGCACTCATTAGTCGACGCCCATGAAAACCAAAAAGTCAGTGAAGAGCTGTTGTCGTTAGCTCGTTCACTTGATGAGCAAGTAAGACGCTTTAAATTAAGCTAAATTGCGCGCTTTTCGTGCAACTGCTAGAGTTGTTATATGTATTTCATAGTAAATAAGGATGTTTAAATGAAATTTTTAACAACTCTTTTAGTCTGTATTGGGATTATTGCAGCGTTACTATTTACCTATCAACACAGCGTGAATGAATCTGCGGATCAAATAAGCACTGTTAATGAATATATACATCGTGATGATATTCAGCAGATTGCTCAATCTCTTCTCAGCCAAGATAAAACCTCACAAAGCGATAAGTATGAACAAAGTATTGTTGGTGGTTTTGATAAGCTTATTCAGCACCCTGAATATTTTGAGGTGAAACTTGATTTCTATGCCTGTGATATCAGTCAATGCTTAACACAGGTTAGCGCACCTATTGATACAACACCTGATAAGCTAAAAATATTAAAAGCAGAAGTGCTATTTAGTGTCTTGGCAGAGCTGCCTAGCAGTGACAGTGTTGCCACCCTCGTAGAGGGTGACAACGCAATGTTGGTTCGAGTGTTTTCAATACTTGATTAAAGCTGCCATTGACGTGCAACTAAATCAGATTCTTTGCTATTTAACCAATCTTGCGGGCGTAAATAGTACTGATACAACTTAGCCTCAGGGCTATCTGCAGCAGGTACATAGTTATATTCCCAACGAGCTAATGGTGGCATCGACATCAAAATTGATTCAGTACGTCCACCTGTTTGTAAGCCAAATAATGTGCCGCGGTCCCAAACAAGATTAAACTCAACATAACGACCACGACGATACAATTGAAAGTCGCGTTGCTGTTCGGTTGTTGGCGTGTCTTTACGGCGCTCAATTATAGGAAGGTAAGCATCTAAATAGCCATTTCCTACCGCCTGCATAAAGGCAAAGCTTTGTTCAAAGCCAAGCTCATTTAAATCATCAAAGAATAAGCCACCAACACCACGTGTTTCACTGCGGTGTTTTAGAAAAAAGTAATCATCACACCAGTTTTTATATTTATCGTAAACCTCTGCACCGAATGGCTGACATAAATCGCTAGCCACCTGATGCCAATGTTGTACATCTTCAAAAACAGGGTAATAAGGGGTTAAATCAAAACCACCACCAAACCACCAAATTGGCTCTTCGCCTTCTTTTTCGGCAATGAAAAAACGCACATTGGCATGGCTAGTTGGAATATGTGGATTATTAGGGTGGATCACTAATGACACACCACATGCATGAAAACTACGACCAGCGAGCTCTGGACGATGCGCTGTTGCTGATGCTGGCATTGAAGCACCAAATACATGCGAGTAGTTTACCCCACCCTGTTCGATGACATTACCACCTTGGATAACACGAGTACGGCCACCGCCGCCTTCTGCACGCTGCCAATTATCTTCAACAAATTTTGCTTTGCCGTCAGCATTTTCAAGGCCCTGACAAATTGTATCTTGTAAGGCCATTAAATAGGTTTTAACTTGTTCGAGTAGCTCGCTTTGCATGTTTATCCTCTAAATACTTTACCGGTCGCTGCGTCTTTGATCACACTTGGTTGGCTGTTGCCACCTAACGGCTCATCAACATAAAAATCTACCGTGTCTGAAAATTCGCTTTTCGCTTGTGCGATAGTCATTACCGTTTCTTGACCGGTTAAGTTTGCACTTGTTGACACCAACGGCTTACCAAATTGCTGACACAGGGCTTTTACCGTTGGATGATCAGTAACACGTACCGCAATAGTATCAAACTGGCCTGTTAGCCACTTTGGAGTTTCTTTTGCTGCTGGCATCACCCAAGTGATAGCACCTGGCCATTGTGAAAAGATATCAGCTCGTTTATCCATCGGGATTTTGGCATCATCTACATACTTTAATAACTGGCCATAATTGTCAGCAATTAAAATTAAGCCTTTTTCTACAGGGCGTTGTTTGATGGCTAAAAGCTTTTCAACCGCAGCTTGGTTATCAGGATCGCAACCAAGACCAAAAACAGCTTCGGTTGGGTAAACGATTACACCGCCTTGCTGCAAAGCGTCAATTGCATTGGCTGGTTGTGCAACAGGATCAGACAAAGAAACTCTCCTAAATAAACAAATTACAAGTGCATTAAGATTCGACTAACTTATGCATACACGACTTCTGCGGGCATTGTAACACAACACCTGAGGCAGTTTTCTTTTCGGTCATAATTGGCCACTGGCAGGCCGGGCACTCGGTCGGCACAGGTTTGTGGTTAAGGGTATATTTACAGCGCGGATAGCCATCACAAGAATAAAAGGTTTTGCCAAACTTATTACTACGCGCAACCAACTGGCCTTTTTTGCATTTAGGACAAGCAGGTAATTGAGGGGCATCGTCAGGCTCTTCATCATGAGCAATATAGTGGCACTCAGGATAGCCAGTACACCCAATAAACATACCGTAGCGGCCATTTTTAATTACTAATGGCTTACCACACTCTGGGCAGGCACTGTCTTCGAGTACTTTTATTTGTTGGCTATCGTGATGAGCTAATGGGCGGATAAAGTCACACTTTGGGTAACTGGCACAGCCTAAGAACGGCCCTGACTTTGAGTTGCGCATAACCAATTCAGAACCGCATTTAGGGCAAACCTCATACTCTTTTTCGAGTGCATGTTTATCTGCAGAAAAAAGAGAATGGTCGATTTTACTCATAAGATTCCTGTGGGGTTGGCTAATTTTCGCCTAATATACCCAAACTCAACAAAGATACAAGCAAAGTCTACTTAGTGTAATACATCAGCTGGCTCGTCAAATATTAAGTCTTCCATTTGTGCGTAAGCTTGCTCTGACCCCGGTACATTAAATAACACCATTAGCACCACCCACTTTAGGTCTTCCAAAGAAATAAATGGTTTATCTAGAGCACAAAGTCTATCTATAACCATTTCGCGGGTTACAGTGTTAATTACACCTATTTGCTCGATAAACATTAAAAAACCGCGACACTCAACACTTAACATTTGGCATTCACTATCAGTGTAAATACGCATAGCATGTTGTGGTTGGGCATTAAGGTACGGGTAGATATCGCTTTGTTGTAAGTCAGCAAGTTGCTCTAGCCAATCAAGGGCTTTGTAGATTTCAGGTTTATTGAAGCCAGCACGAACCAACTCATCGGTAAGTTCGTTCTCTTCAGTAAAGATTTCAGCTTCACTATGGATATAGTTTTCAAAAAGATACATGAGGATGTCAAACATGTTTATGTCCTCCAAGTCTTATATAACCATCTAGTACTCGTTCGATTTTATCTGCGAGCTCTAGGTCGAGTAACCGAGCTTGTACTTCGTCTACAGGTAATTGGCTGCGCTGTGTTATTTGATCAACACTTGTTACCTCATACCCTATACTTTTAAACACTGGGCAGTCGGGTTCATCTGCAATAGGCTGTTCTATACTATATAGACTGTTTTCACAGAAAAAGCTCACTTCATCAAGAATATCAGTAATATTTTCTGTCAATTTAGCGCCTTGCTTAATTAAAAAATGGCTTGCCTCTGAAAGTGGGCTTTTTATTGAACCTGGCACGGCAAACACCTCTTTATTTTGCTCAAGTGCATAGCGTACGGTAACCAATGAGCCACTTTTAATTTGCGCTTCGACAATCAATACACCTAATGACAATCCAGAGATAATACGGTTTCGGCGCGGGAAATTAGCGGCATTAGCAGCCGTTCCCGGTAAGAACTCAGAAACCAACAAGCCCCGCTCAGCAACCTGTTTAATGAGTAAGCGATGACGTTTTGGATAAGCTATATCGATACCCGTACCAAGTACGGCAATGGTGTTTCCTGACCCTGCTAATGCGCCTTTATGGGCTGCACCATCAATACCCATAGCCATGCCTGATGTCACCGTCATGCCAACAGCAGAAAGTTGATGGGCAAACTCAGCAGCTACTTCAAGCCCTGTCGGTGTGGCATTACGACTACCGACAATTGCTATTTGCGGTGACAGTAATAGTTCTGTGTTACCTAAACAAAATAATAAGATAGGTGCATTGGCTATTTGCTTGAGTAAGGGCGGATAGCTGCTATCAAAGTAGCTTATGACTTTGATTTTAAGTCTTGCTATTAACTCTTGGTAGTGGGCTACTAACTGCCAGTCAGTATTCACTAAGTTATCGGCTTGGCTTTGTGATAAGCCCAGCTGCTGAAGCTCTAAACTAGATAGCTTAAATAGCTCATCCAGTTGCTGTTTTTGACTTAATGCAATAAGGCTTTTTATTCCAAGCCCTTTACATAAATAAAAGGCAAGCCAATGGGATAGCTTGCCTGAAACCTGTGCCATGCTCCCTCCTTAGAGCGCCCAAATTGTGAGTTAGTTTATAACTGCATAATCTCCAACTCGGATCGGGTGCTGATTCTTCACAATCAATGCGTAGCTAACGTTGTCATATACCTTAAACACCATTAACTCACCGACTTTTTCCTTTGGCATGTGCCATACATTGCTGTCTTCATCGCTTTCAATTCCTAACACATCATTTGCATCAGTCATGAATTTCTCAAGACTGTTAGAATCTTCGCGGTAACGCGGACCATTGCGGCCGTCATACACTTCAGGTGATTGACGCTGAATATCAAGTACAAAACCTGGTTTCACTTGGTCGGAACCTAAGTTTAGTACAACAATGTCCATGGTACTAAATTCACGCATTTCATTAGCTGCGGCGATAATAGTGCCATCTAAAGTAGCTTCAGGGCGTTTCATAGTGAAATAGGCTGGCAACATTTGCCCTTCCATCGCCGGCATTAAAAAGTCATGCGGCTTAATTTCTTGTTTTACCAGTTCAACTTTAACTGAGGCAGGTACGCCGTTTTCTACGTCACCGCTTCTAAATGCGCGAACAATCGCCACTAATTCCGCTTTATTCGCTAGTACTTCATTGGTATTTGGATCAACAAGATCATTGCCTTTACGGTATACGCCATAAGCTTCGTTAAGTGTTAAGTCACCTTTAACGTAAAGCGTATGGCCCATAGTATTCATTTTGGTATTAACACTGGCACCCAAAATATATGGTTTTTGTGCAATAACATCGGCGCTAATCGCTTGCTCATAACTCAAATATGGGCGCAGCAACTCCAAAGGCAACGTCGGCACTGCTTGCTTGCCTTTTGGTGTAATTCGCCCTTCTGGCGAGAGTTTTTTATAACGCGCATTTTTAACTAAACGAGGATTTCCGTCTTTATCGTAAATTAAAGTGAGCGCATCACCCGGGTATATTAAATGCGGATTCGCAATTTGCGGGTTCATTTGCCATAAATCAGGCCATTGCCAAGGTTCATCAAGATACACGCCCGAGATATCCCAAAGCGTATCGCCTTTTTTGACAACATATTGTTTTGGTGCATCTTTTTTAATTGTTAAAACATCAGCAGCTACCGGAAAAGCACAGCTAATGGCTAACAAAGCCGCAACTAGTGGGTATCTCATTTGGCTTCCTTGAGTTGTTTTTAGATTATTATCGACCAAAACCTGTTAAAGGTGAACACGAATGGCTAAAATAAGAGCATACAATACCCTAAATGAATCACAAGTGTAAAAGGTAACTATGGCTAGGTTAGAAGTTTTGAGATTTCCGGATGAGCGTTTACGTACAATCGCGAAAGAAGTACCAGAAGTAAACGATGAAGTTCGTCAAATCGTCAAAGACATGCTTGAAACTATGTATGACGAAAACGGTATCGGCTTAGCAGCGACGCAAGTAGATATCCACCAGCGAATTGTGGTGATCGACGTATCTGAAGAGCGCGACCAACCGTTAGTGTTAATCAACCCAGAAATCACCAAAAAAGATGGTTCAACTGTGAGTGAAGAAGGCTGTTTATCTGTTCCTTACTCATACGCAAAAGTTGACCGCGCAGAAACAGTTACTGTTAAAGCGCTTAATGAAAACGGTGAAGAATTCAGCCTTGACGCTGACGAGCTATTAGCAATTTGTATTCAGCATGAGCTTGATCACCTTAAAGGCACCCTATTTATTGATTATCTATCGCCTTTAAAGCGCCAACGTATCCGTAAAAAGCTTGAGAAAGAAGCTAAGCTGGCTGCTAAATCATAAGTTAATCAATAGGAATATCTGTGACACAACCATTACGCATTATTTTTGCTGGTACGCCGGATTTCGCTGCGCGCCATTTACAAGCACTGATTGACTCAGAGCACGACGTTGTTGGTGTATATAGCCAACCTGATCGCCCAGCGGGCCGAGGTAAAAAGCTAAAAGCCAGTGAAGTTAAAGAACTGGCACTTGCTCATGATTTACCTGTATTTCAACCGCAATCACTAAAATCAGATGAAGCGCTTGCAGAGCTTACCAGCCTGAACGCCGATATTATGATTGTGGTGGCGTACGGCTTACTGTTACCAAAAGCGATTTTAGAAGCACCGCGCTTAGGCTGCTTAAACGTGCATGGCTCTATTTTACCGCGCTGGCGTGGTGCTGCACCGATCCAACGTGCTATTTGGGCTGGTGACAATGAAACCGGTGTAACAATAATGCAAATGGATGAAGGCTTAGATACCGGCGATATGCTGCATATCAGCCGTTGCCCGATTGATAGCACAGAAACCAGTAGCTCTTTATACGATAAATTAGCTGCACTTGGTCCTGATGCACTGATCAGTACAATCAATCGTCTTGCTGCAGGTGAAATCACCCCAGAAAAGCAAGATGACGCACAAGCAAATTACGCCAAGAAGCTATCAAAAGACGAAGCCAATATTGATTGGTCAATGGATGCTGCGCAAATTGAGCGTAATATCCGTGCCTTTAATCCATGGCCTGTTTGCTTTACTGAAATGGCAGGACAAACGGTAAAAATTTGGCAAGCCGAAGTTGTATCGCAAACTGCACAAGCCGGTAAAATCATTGCTGCTGATAAGCAAGGTATTACCGTTGGCTGTGGGCAAGATGCACTTAAAATCACCCTTCTTCAACCACAAGGTAAAAAACCAATGGCTGTTACTGACTTTTTAAATGGTCGCAGTGATTGGGTTGAACCTGGCTCAGTATTAGGTCAAAGCAATGAGTAATGTAAGAGCACTTGCTGCTGAAACCCTCTATAACGTGGTCGATAAAGGTGCATCGCTAAATCAAGAACTACCTTTTGCAAGCCAAGGATTATCGCCGAAAGATAAAGCCCTACTACAACAAATTTGCTACGGTGTGCTGCGCTATTTACCTAGCCTAGAAAATTATTGTCAGCAACTTTTAGATCAACCACTAAAAGGTAAGCGCCGTATTTTTCAGTTCTTGTTGTATGTGGGTATTTACCAACTTCAACACATGCGTGTACCGCCTCATGCAGCAATCAGCGAAACGGTTAATGCGCTTCAGCAAATGCGCGCACTGGGTTTAAAAGGCCTGATTAACGCTATTTTACGCAGTTTCCAACGTGAACAAGTTGAGCTTGAAGAAAAAGCAAAGCAAATTCCTGTTTGCAAATTTAACCACCCAGGTTGGTTTATCAAACAAGTTACTGCAGCTTACCCTGATAACTGGCAAGAAATTCTTGAAGCGAATCAGCTACAAGCACCTATGTGGTTACGTGTAAACCAAGCGCAATACAGCACCCAAGAATACAGCGAAATGCTTAAAGCAAATGATATTGAGCATACCCTTAATGCTGATTTTCCTGATGGTATTAAACTAGCTAAACCATGTGATGTATACGCATTACCAGAATTTGATACCGGAGCCTGCTCAGTTCAAGATGCAGCGGCACAATTAGCTGCACGCTTTTTAGATCCTCAAAATGATGATGTCATTTTAGATGCGTGTGCAGCGCCAGGTGGTAAAACGTGCCATATCCTAGAGCTTGCTGACGCCGACGTATTAGCACTTGATAGCGACAGCGAGCGCCTAGAACGCGTTAAACAAAACTTAGTGCGTATTGGTTTAGCTGCCGATTTACAATGTGCCGATGCTTCACAACCGCATATCTGGTGGGATGAGCAGCAATTTGACCGTATTTTGCTTGATGTGCCTTGTTCAGCAACAGGCGTAATCCGCCGTCACCCTGACATTAAATGGTTACGTCGTGCATCTGATATTGAAGATCTGGCTAATTTACAAGGCGATATCCTAAATAGCATCTGGCCTCTACTTAAGCCTGGTGGTACGTTAGTTTATGCGACCTGCTCTGTATTACCGCAAGAGAACCAACAACAAGTTGCCAAGTTCCTTGCCAATAATCCAAGTGCTGAACACATACCTTTGCATGAAAACGACACCCCTACTTTACCTGGCCTGCAATTATTGCCTGGTGAAAGTGACGGTTTCTATTATGCAAAGCTAGTTAAAAAACACTAATAAGAACAAGCTATGAAAATAATCATACTCGGTGCCGGACAAGTTGGTGGCACACTGGCAGAAAACCTCGTTGGTGAGCAAAATGAGATCACCGTTGTCGATATCGACGGTAACCGTTTGCGAGAGCTACAAGATAAGTACGACTTACAAGGTGTTACTGGCCACAGTGCGCATCCCGATGTATTGCGTCGCGCAGGCGCAGAAGACGCCGATATGATTATTGCCGTGACCAGTTCAGATGAAGTGAACATGGTTGCTTGCCAAGTTGCTTATAGTATTTTTAACACACCAACCAAAATTGCCCGTATTCGCTCAGAGCAATACTTAAAGTACCGTGAAAAGCTATTTCATAACGACGACTTACCTGTTGACCACTACATTGCTCCTGAAGCGCTGGTAACTAAGTATATTCGTCGCTTAATCGACTATCCGGGTGCTTTGCAGGTATTACAATTTGCCGATGGCATGTTATCGCTGGTTGCGGTGAAAGCCTATTACGGTGGTTTGCTGGTGGGTTATGCACTTTCAGCCTTGAAAGAGCACATCCCGAATGTCGAAACCCGTGTCGCGGCTATTTATCGTCAAGGTAAAGCGATTAAACCGCTTGGCACAACGGTTATCGAAGCGGACGATGAAGTGTTCTTTATCGCTGCAACAAAGCATATTCGAGCAGTCATGAATGAGCTTCAAAAGCTCGAACGTTCTTACAAAAAGATCATGATTGCTGGTGGTGGTAATATCGGTGCGGGCCTTGCGCGTTCACTTGAGAAAAACCACAGCGTGAAGCTGCTTGAGCGCAATAAAGAGCGCGCAGCACAGCTCTCAGAAATGCTTGATAACACCGTGGTATTTTGTGGCGATGCCTCTGATCAAGAGCTGCTATCTGAAGAACATATTGAACAAGTGGATGTATTCATCGCAGTGACTAACGACGATGAAGCAAACATTATGTCTGCGATGCTGGCAAAGCGTATGGGCGCACAAAAAACCATGGTGCTTATTCAGCGTGGCGCTTATGTTGACCTAGTACAAGGCGGTGAGATTGATATTGCTATTTCGCCTCAGCAAGCCACTATTTCAGCGCTGTTAACACACGTACGTCGTGGTGACATCGTTAATGTTTATTCGTTACGTAAGGGTGCAGCAGAAGCCATTGAGGCTGTCGCTCACGGTGATGAGCATACTTCTAAAGTTGTTGGCCGCGCAATTGCTGATATTAAGCTACCAGCAGGAACAACCATTGGTGCAATTGTGCGTAACGATGATGTATTGATTGCCCATGACGATACAGTTATTCAGTCGGGTGACCATGTAATCATGTTCTTGATTGATAAAAAGCACATTACGGTTGTTGAAAAGCTGTTCCAAGTAAGCGCTATCTTCTTGTAAAAAGTTTATAAACGAAAAAAGCAGCCATGACAGCTGCTTTACGACTCTTGAAGTGAAAGTACCTAACTTTTCTAAAAGATTCTATTGAATTTGAGCGAACTCTTCTTTTGAAAGTTCGCCATTACCATCGCTATCTAGCTCTGGAAATAGCTTTTCAAGCTGCATATTTGCAGACGCTTCTTCTTTGCTGATCACACCATCACCGTCGGTATCGAATGTTGAAAAGCTTACGCCTTGTGCAAAGGCTGCTGATGATGTTGCTAGTGCTAAAATTGCGATTGTTGTGCTTAACTGTTTCATAATAACTACCTTGAATTTGAAAAGAGTGAAATCCGTTTCTGAGATCCCTGTTTAGTGGAAATTGGTATAACTACGTATTAATTCAGTTATTCGGCTTCAGAGAACTCTGCTTCAGTAAGAACGCCGTCGCCATTCACGTCTAATGTTTTAAACTGCGACATAATTTTTGCGTCAACGGCTGCTTCACTTTTGCTAACCACGCCGTTACCGTCTACGTCTAGAGTGTCAAAATCAGTTGCTGCAAAAGCTGCTGAAGAAGATGCAAGTGCGATTAAAGCTAATGTTTTGTTTACTGTTTTCATAATCATATTCCTTCAATTTTAAGAGTGTTAGCTGATCACACTTCCAGTGTTGTCCTTTGTCATGGATTCCCTTATCCATTTAGGCTGTCTTTGGCAGCTCAGAACTAATCAGCTAAATAAACTGGTTTTGCTTAATCACATTAAGCTTTTGAAAATTCTTGTTTCGATAACTCACCGTTACCGTCAGTGTCTAATTCACTGAATTTGCTCATTAGCTCTGCATCTACCGATGCTTCGCTTTGGCTGATAACACCATTGCCATCAACATCTAGAGTATCGAAATCACTCATCGCAAATGCTGCTGATGAAGATACAAGTGCCATAAGTGCTAGTGTTTTATTTACTGTGTTCATAATGTCATTCCTTCAAAATGTGTTGTCTTGAGTTAGAAGTCCTTTTCAGTGTGTCCTTACAATGAAATTAAGCTTTTGAGTACTCTTGTTTAGACAGCTCACCGTTGCCGTCTGTATCAAGCTCTTTAAATTGGCTCATTAACGTTTCGCTTACTGATGCTTCGCTTTTGCTGATAGCGCCATCGCCATTAACATCCAGTGTGTCAAAGTCAGCGGCAAACGCTGCTGATGAAGTTGCAAGAGCTACAAGTGCTAAAGTTTTGTGTAACGTTTTCATAATCACTATTCCTTCAATGTTGTCTCAACTGTGATAAAGGATATGTTCCTGAATCAGTTTTTCTCTGTGTTCGCTAAGACTATTTCAACTTCGATGCCAAAGTTAAAAAGAACAATAAAATCAATGCATTAAACTATAACATCGATAATTAGGGGGAAATAACGCTATTTGTTTGTTGCTGTTTTGCAACAAGCTCGGTGGTTGGTTTTTTGTCACCTTTAAAATCAATAAGTTACAAAGATTAAAATGGAGACAATAGCGATTAACTCGGATTAGAAAACAGAAAAATTAGAAATTTGAAAATAAACTCTATCTGAACAACAAAACTTGAAGAAAAAAATCGAAATTAATTTAATTGATAACATATTGATTTAATTGGTTATTTAAATTTATTTATAAATTAATTTTAATATTTATAGGGCTAAATCGGTGAAAATAGCCATTTTGTTGCAAAATGGCGAATTGGTATTAGATATCCAACACAGAAAGGTCAATTAAGTGCTCTTTCATAAACGCTTTCATTTCATCTTCACTCGTATCAAGCTGTACACCGAACATAAAACCGCCTGCTCTTTTGCGCACGCTACATACTGTGCCATTAAACTCACGTTTACTAAGTGTGATTTGGCAGCTTTGCCCTTTAAAAGCGCTTAAGTCCTCCTTGCTATTAAGATCAAACTGCACGCCTGTGAGTGAAATATCTTTGATAAGCCCTGCCAGTTTTTGCTCTGCAATGATTAAGTTTGCAGGGAATAACGTAGGTATACGCGCTTCACTACGTAAGCTATAAAGCTGCACTTGCTTAGGAAACTCGAGAAAAATTAAACGGTGAGGATGCGATGCCAAGGCGCTTATTTGCTGACGAAAAGCAATTACTTGCCCACCACCCGCTTCAAGTACCGCGCGTATAACGACCATCACCCCATCTTTGATGAAATCACTACCATTTGCTAAACGCTTTGCTGATGGGTAATTGATAATGATGTACTGATCATTCATCAAACCAATAAATTCTGTTTTTACGCGTTTACTGTCGGTTGGTGTAGTAATTTCAACATCTACCAAACTACCCGCAGGGATACAGGTTAGCTTTTCAAGATTACGTTGTTTTTGAGTTTTTGGCACAGTAATGCCTCCACTTCTAGATAATCACCTTACTTTGATTAGCCTCGCCAGAAGGTTGGCGTAAATAACACTAATAGGGTGAATATTTCTAAACGACCAAATACCATTGCAATAGTAAGTAGCCATTTTGCCGTATCAGAAATCGCTCCGTAATGAGCAGCGACTTCACCTAAACCTGGGCCTAAGTTATTTAAGCAAGCAGCTGTTGCTGAGAATGCACTGATGTTATCCATGCCGGTGCCCATCAGCGCCAACATAATAATGACAAACACCAAAGCATACGCAGAGAAAAAGCCCCAAACAGCTTCTACAACTTTATCTGGGAGTGCTTTTCGGCCTAATTTAATTGAATAAATAGCCCTTGGATGCACAAGACGATTGAGCTCACGAATACCTTGTAAATAAAGTAAGAACACCCGCACGACCTTCATACCACCACCGGTAGAGCCGGCACAGCCGCCAATAAAACTTGAGAAAATAAGTAAAATAGGTAAGAACAGCGGCCATGCTGAGAAGTTGTCTGTCGCAAAGCCCGCGGTAGTACTCATTGATACCGCTTGGAACATAGCTTGATCGAGAGTCTCATCACCATCAGCATAAATATTATTTGAAGACAGTACAGTAAAACAGACAATGACCAATGCTAATTGAATCAATAAGAACACTTTAAATTCAGGGTCGCGTAAATAAACACGAATATTGCGTGAAGCTACCGCCGCATAATGCAGCGAGAAGTTAATGGCTGCGATCAGCAAAAACACTACGCAAATAAAGTTAATTAATGGGCTATCAAACTGCCCCATTGATGCATCGTAGGTAGAGAAGCCGCCTATCGCAATCGTAGAGAACGCATGACAGATTGCATCAAACCAATCCATTCCTGCAGCCCAATAAGCAAGCGTACAGGCTATCGTCAGCGATACATAGATATACCAAAGATGCTTTGCGGTATCGGCAATACGCGGTGTCATTTTTGAGTCTTTAACCGGACCTGGTGTTTCTGCACGGTATAGCTGCATACCACCGACCCCTAGCATAGGCAGTACCGCGACTGCTAGTACGATGATCCCCATACCACCTAGCCATTGCAGTTGCTGGCGATAAAAGAGGACTGATTTAGGTAGGTATTCTATGCCCGTAAGTACGGTAGCCCCTGTGGTTGTCAGCCCTGAAAAGGCCTCAAATACGGAGTCAGCTAAGGAAAGATTAGGCTCTTGTAAGAACACTAAAGGCACCGCAGCGAAGGTACCTAGTACCAACCAGAACAAGACTACAATCAAGAAGCCTTCACGGGCTTTAAGATCACCATGCTCATGACGGTTTGGATAATAAGCTGCTAAACCAATAACAACACTAAAAATGAAAGCGAGAACGAATGGCACACCACCACCGTCTTTGTAGATCAAAGACACCAGTGCCGGTGGCACCATAGTGATACTAAATAACGCCACCAGCTGGCCGAGAATTTTTATTATGGTACGAAATTGCATCTAGGCGTATCGCTTTCTTATTAAATGTTTAGCTAATACAGTTTATTGTCTTACAGCCTTAATTGTAAGTAAACGGAATGTATTATTTTTACATTTCAAATTTTTCTGACTTTTAGGCTAACTCCGCCATGAGTCAATTCATGGATATCATCAATCGCTTGCTCTGCCTGACGGCTATCGATTTCAATTTGCCATGTGATGTTCTCTGCAAATTGTTTTTCGATATTAAGCACCTGATACTGATTTTTTAATAACTGCTCAATTGCACCTTGTACGCTGTAATCACTTTGGCCAACCAGCTCAACACTCGGTACCTTGGTAATGGTTTTAAGCTCTCGCATGGCATTATTTAAACTACCGCCATAGGCGCGAACTAGCCCACCTGTACCAAGCTTGATGCCCCCGAAATAACGGGTTACCACCGCTGTAATTTCACCAATACCAGAGCCTGTTAATACATTAAGCATTGGCTTACCTGCTGTACCATTGGGCTCACCATCATCAGAAAAGCCATACACATGACTACCACCGGGGTTACCCGCAACATGTGCCCAGCAATTATGACGAGCATCGCTGTATTTATCTTGAATTTCTTTGATAAAGGCTTTTGCTGACGCAAGATCTGGGGTGTGGGCAATATGCACAATAAAGGTGCTTTTTTTGATTTCTTCTTGGTAAAAAACCGGCTCAGCCGGATATTGGTATTCAGACATAATTGCTTATCTAAAAAAATGGGGCCTATTGGCCCCGATATTCACTAACCTTTATCGTTAATCTAAGTGTAGATCACGAGTCATGTTTTCTAGGCTATCTTCATGAACGATAATATTATCTTCAATACGGATACCGCCAAATGGCTTAAACTCTTCAACTTTTTCCCAGTTAATAAACTGTTTGTTGTCAGTTTGCGCAAGGTCACCTAATAACGAGTCGATAAAGTATAAACCAGGTTCAATAGTAAATACTTGGTTCTTTTCGATTAAGCGAGTGCAACGTAGGAACGGATGACCTTCAGGTGGTGCTTGGTGCGCACCTGTATCATCAGCCATGAAGCCACCCATATCGTGAACTTGTAAACCAAGGTGATGACCAAGACCATGCGGGAAGAACGTCGACGTAATACCACGCTCAACAATTTCAGCGGCTGGTAACTTCACAATATTAAAGTCGCTTAGTACTTGCGCTACACGCTGGTGACAATCTAAATGCAATTCACCGTATAACAAGCCAGGTTTTAATGCTTTACCTAAAGCGATTTGATGCTCAGTCATTTCTTTAATTAAATCGCTAAACTCACCTGACTTTTTAAAATCATAAGTACGTGTGATATCAGCAGCATAACCATTAAAGTTTGCACCTGCGTCAATAAGGAAAGAGTGATGCGTTTGCGGCGCTTTAGGTTCAAAATGCGTGTAATGTAAAATTGCACAGTTCTCATTTAGTGCAACGATATTGCCGTAAGGCATCTCGTTTTCACTCTGGCGGGTAGCCATAAGGTAAGCTTGCTGAATATCAAACTCTGAACCACCAGCAAAAAACGTATCACGTGCTGCTTTGTGGCCATCTACCGCGATACGGTTAGCTTGGCGTAAACACTCAAGCTCGTACTGTGTTTTATAAGCACGATGAAAATGAAGGTAGTTCATAACTGGCTCTGGGTTCATAATACTAAAGCCCAGCGCTTGCGCTACTTCTAGGTATTCACCGATATAGGCATATTTAGCTTTATCATAAGGAAGCAGTTTTTCTACCTGATCTGGCTGTACTAATAATTCAATATCAAAATACTCAGCCCAAAAATCACGTGGTTCGTCAGGTACTTTATGCCAAAAGTCGACAGGACGATAAAAAATCAGTTTCGGCTTAGATGCACCATCAACCACAATCCAACAATGTGGGTTGTCGATCACTGGTAACCAAGCTTTAAATTGCTGATTCACCTTAAACGGATAATACATGTCATCTAAAAACTGACGTTTAGCCTGACCTGAGTGAATTACTAACCCTTCTAAACCTTCACGCTCTGTAATTGTTCGAGTGCGTTGTTGCAAGGTTGCAATATGTTCGGCATATAACACCGCTAATTTATCCATAGTAAACCCATCTTTAGTAAATTTAACTTGTTAGCAGTCTATCATAGCCAGCACCATCCCCCAACTGAGGGAGGATAGTGTGACAAATCGAGTTTAACCACCCATCGACATATCAAGAATTGGCGCTAGAACATTGCCATCGCGTCCTAATCGTGTGTGATAAACCTGCCTGTAAGCAAATACATTCTTAACGTAGTTTCGTGTTTCTGTATAAGGAATTAACTCAATCCACAGTTCAGCTGGCATAGCTTGCTCTGGGATCCAACGTTTAATACGATGATAACCCGCATTATAAGAAGCCGTTGCAAGGATTTCGTTGCCGTGGTTTTTCTTTTTCAAATACTGCAAATACTCACTACCAAGGCGAATATTAGTACGAGGCTGGTATAACTGCTTTCGTGATACAGAGCTTTTATTCATATACTTAGCAGTGCTTGGTAACAACTGCATCAAACCATGGGCATTGGCATGAGAACGTGCATCGGGCGCAAAAGAACTTTCACGACGTGAAATTGCAATGCTCCAAGCAACATCAATATGGCTGCGACTGCTATATGTTGCAAATACATCTTTGAACGCAAATGGGAAACGTAAGTCGACATAGTCCCACTCTTTTAACTGCGCCAAAGTGTAGATAGTACTGTCGTACCAATCAAGTTCAGCAGCAAGCAAAGACGCGGCGAGCTTTTCTTCTTTGGTTGATGTACCCGTTAAATAATTCCACTCACGACGCGCAGATGTAAAGCGCTCAAGCTCATATAAAGCACGAGCTCGCTTAAAGCCTGGAGCATTCGCCACTTCAAGCTTTAGCTTATTACTAATATTTATCTCTTTATTATTTAAGCTAACCGGAATACCTAAGCGTGCAGATGCTAAAAAGCCGTAATAATCACGCTCTTTAGCTACTGTTTGCCAGATTTCACGAGCACGCTCGACTTCACCACGTTGGTTTAAGCTATATGCTAACCAATATTGTTGACCTAGGCTCAGGTTTTCTTTGCCTGTAAAAAACGCCACAATGCCAGACCAATCTTGTCTCTCTAACATATTGCCAAGTTGCCATTGCATTAACTTTCTAGTTTGACGGTCTTTAGGCACTTTATTTAACCAAAAGCGCGCTTGTTGGTGGCCACTTGAAGCAAGCGACAAGGCAAAGCTGTAGTAAACATCCGCTTTTTGCTCGTCTGTATAATCGAACATGGTTTCGAGCTTTTCCCAGGCACGCAGTGCAAGGTCTTTATCTCGCCATACTAGGCGCTTAACTCCATAAATCGCAATCTGCCCTTCTTTAGCTGATTTTTTCTTGTAGCGATAAAGGCCCGCTGAAGCACTCGGATCTTTGCGTACCTTTAGATATAAATCAGCTAAATATTGGTCAGCACGAGGCAGTAGTGTTTTTAAGTATGGGATTAAACTTGATGAGCCCCCTTCGGCAGCCAAGCTAATGCGCTGCCAAACCCGCTCTTCGGTCTGGTAACCTTTTTTCTTCCAAAGAGAGAACAACTTATCGCACTCTTTTGGTTGTGATTTTCCTACCACCCATAAATCAGTAACTTGATTCATGATGGCTTTTTCAGGCGCACCTAAGTCCAATTGAAAACTTAAATAAGGACAGGTCAATTCGTTATTGCTTGTTTCGCGATAGTTACGAATATAAGCCGCTTTTTTGTTGTACTTTTTTAAGTAATTTAGCCATGCCTTACGTACAGGCCACTCTAGTGGCGTGTTTTGGTAAACATTGAGGTAGTTTTCGATTTCTGTCTGGTGTTTTAAGCTCGGATTACGTTGCCAATAAGCCTTTTCGACATAAGGCTTCAAAGGGTGATCAAGCCCACTTGCTGCCTCTTTCATGTCTTGATAATCACCGTAACGCGCCTTTTTTTCTGCTTTTAAAAAAGCGTCATGTTTATCGTTGGCTTCAGCTGCAAAAAAAGGAAAAAGTAATGCGGCAGCTGTCCAACCAAGGAGTTGTTTTTTCATGATGACCTTTAACAAAAATTAAAGAATTAATAACAAAAAACTTCTCCTACACCTTAGCACCAAACCAGCTATATTTTAACCAATCGCGATAAAGCGCAGTAAATTTTTCGTTGCATTTTCATTTTAAAGCAAGCACACTGATTGAAATGCAAACTCATCGTACCAGTCTTAGTTAATAAACTAGGGAGAATAATAATGTTATATAAAAGCGATTCATTTGAAGTTGCTTTCATCAAGGACAACATCGCCGAGTTTAAGTTCTGTGCAGACGGCTCAGTAAATAAACTTTCGCAGCAAACCTTGCAAGATTGCGCTTTAGCATTAAAAGAATTGGCAACAAACTCAGATATCAAAGGCATGGTGTTCACCAGCGATAAAGATCATTTCATTATCGGTGCCGACATTTTCGAATTTTTACCTACCTTCACTAAACCTCAAGAAGAACTTGTTGCATGGATCAAAAATGCAACTGACGTTTTTGATGCAATTGAAGATTTACCTTTCCCAACGCTAAGTGCTGTAAACGGCATGGCGCTTGGCGGTGGATGTGAGTGGGCACTTGCTACCGATTACCGCGTTGCTAGCTCTAACGCTAAAATTGGCCTACCTGAAGTTAAACTAGGCATCATGCCTGGTTTTGGTGGTACAGTTCGCCTTCCGCGCCTTATTGGCGCTGATAATGCGATGACATGGATCACTACAGGTAAAGAAAACCGCGCTGCTGATGCCTTAAAAGTAGGTGCTTTTGACGCAGTAGTTAGTGCTGACAAACTTTTAGAGTCAAGTATTGCAACACTTGAGCAAGCAATTGCTGGCAAGCTAGATTGGCAAGCAAAACGACAAGTAAAATTACAGCCACTGAAAATGAACCGTGTTGAGCAAGGTATGAGCTTTGCGATGGCTGAAGGCATGGTAATGGGTCAGACAAAAGGTCACTACCCAGCACCTGTTATGGCTGTAAAAACAATCAAAGCTGCAGCAAACTGTGAACGCGCTGAAGCAATGGCGATTGAAAACGCTAACTTTGCTAAATTAGCAGCAACAAGCGAAGCTGCTGCACAAACAGGTATTTTCTTAGCTGACCAATACATTAAAGGTAAAGCGAAGAAGCAAGCTAAACACAGTGAACTTGAGATCAAACAAGCAGCTGTATTAGGCGCAGGTATTATGGGCGGCGGTATTGCATACCAGTCTGCTTATAAAGGCACACCTATTATCATGAAAGACATCAACCAAGATGCACTTGATTTAGGAATGGGCGAAGCATCTAAGCTACTTGGCAAAAAAGTACAACGTGGCCATATGGCGATGGATAAGATGGTTGCTACCTTAGGCAAGATCAAGCCAACGCTAAACGATTCAGACTTACAAAGCGCAGACATCGTTGTTGAAGCCGTAGTTGAAAACCCTAAAGTGAAGCAAGCCGTTCTTGCTGGTCTTGAAAAAGACTTACCAGCGGGCACTATCCTAACTTCAAATACCTCAACAATTCGTATTGACGAGTTAGCATCGGCACTTGAAAAACCAGAAAACTTCTGTGGTATGCACTTCTTTAACCCAGTGCCAAAAATGCCATTAGTAGAAATCATTCGTGGTGAAAAAACATCAGAAGCGACAATTAATGCGGTTGTTGATTACGCATTAAAACTTGGTAAATCACCAATCGTTGTAAACGACTGCCCTGGTTTCTTTGTAAACCGCGTACTATTCCCTTACTTTGCAGGTTTCAGCAAACTTGTTGTTGAAGGTGCTGACTTCACTAAAGTTGATAAAGTGATGGAAAATGTATTTGGTTGGCCAATGGGTCCTGCATATCTTCTTGATGTTGTAGGTATCGATACGGCTTACCACTGTACAGGTGTAATGGCTGACGGTTTCCCTGAGCGTATGGCTCGCCAAGATAAAGACCCAGTTACTGTATTTGCAAACGAAAAACGCTTTGGTCAGAAAAATGGTGCAGGTTTCTACCAGTACGCACCAGACCGTCGTGGTCGCCTGAAAAAAGCAAAAGATGCAACAGCAACTCAGTTACTAAGTGCTATCACTGATGCACCTAAAGATTTCGACAAACAAGAAATCATTGACCGTTGTATGATCCCGATGATCAACGAAGTACTACTTTGTTTACAAGAAGGTATCGTAGCGTCTCCACAAGAAGCTGACATGGCGCTAATTTACGGCATTGGTTTCCCTCCATTTAGAGGCGGTGCATTCCGTTACTTAGATCAAACTGGTTTAGCGAACTTTGTTGCGACAGCAGACAAGTACGCTCATTTAGGTGCGATTTACCAAGTATCAGATGAAACTCGCAAGTGGGCCGAAGAAGGCCGTGTATTCTATAAGGTGGAAGGATAAGAAACATGAATAATCCAGTAATCGTAGATTGTATCCGCACACCAATGGGTCGTTCAAAGAACGGCGTATTCAAAAACAAGCGTGCGGAAGATTTAAGTGCTCACTTAATGAAAGGTTTGTTAGACCGTAACCCAGCCGTTGATCCAGCATCAATTGATGATATTTACTGGGGCTGTGTACAACAAACTTTAGAGCAAGGTTTTAACATTGCTCGTAACGCATCACTACTAGCCGGTATCCCTCACTCAGTACCAGCTGTTACAGTTAACCGTTTATGTGGTTCATCAATGCAAGCATTACACGATGCAGCACGCGCTATTATGACTGGCGCTGGTGATACCTACATCATTGGTGGTGTTGAACACATGGGTCACGTACCTATGACTCACGGTAATGATTTTCACCCAGGTTTATCAACGTCTGTAGCACAAGCTGCTGGCGTAATGGGTTTAACTGCAGAATACCTTGCTACGCTGCACGGCATTAGCCGCGAGCAACAAGACGAATTTGCTTACCGTTCACACCAACGTGCACACGCAGCAACTGTTGAAGGTCGTTTCCGTCGTGAAATCCTGCCAATGGAAGGTCACGATGCAGATGGTTCTTTAATCTTAGTTGAAGACGATGAAGTAATCCGCCCAGAGACAACTGTTGAAGGCTTATCGCAACTACGCCCTGTATTCAATCCAGCATCAGGTAGCGTAACGGCAGGTACTTCTTCTGCACTTTCTGACGGCGCGTCAGCAATGCTTGTAATGAGCGAAGAGAAAGCAAAAGAACTTGGTTTACCAATTCGTGCGCGTATTAAATCAATGGCTGTTGCAGGTTGCGATCCATCAATCATGGGTTACGGCCCAGTTCCAGCTTCGCAAAAAGCACTTCAACAAGCAGGTATCACCATCGACGATATCGATGTTGCTGAGCTTAACGAAGCGTTCGCAGCACAATCTCTACCAGTGTTAAAAGACCTCGGTCTGATGGATGTGGTAGATGAGAAAGTTAACCTAAATGGTGGTGCAATTGCACTTGGTCACCCACTTGGTTGTTCTGGTTCACGTATTAGCACAACGCTTGTTCATCTAATGGAAGACAAGAACGCTAAATACGGTCTAGCAACTATGTGTATTGGTTTAGGCCAAGGTATTGCAACTGTATTTGAGCGCGTAGAATAACGAGCTCACACCAAACATCTTGGTGATAAAAAGGCGCACTGACTTGCTCAGTGCGCCTTTTTTATTTGCTTTGCTTTCGGTTATTGAAACTGGCGGCAATAGAAAGTTAAAATAGCTGCTTATTAATCGTCTCTTTCACCTAAAAGGTCAGCCATGAGTTTTGATAATCCCGATCACCAATTAGATGCACTTGGCCTACGTTGTCCAGAACCTGTTATGATGGTGCGTGGCGCAGTACGTAAAATGAAAGATGGCGAAACATTACTTATCATCGCCGATGACCCATCAACCACCCGCGATATCCCAAGCTTTTGTACTTTTATGGATCACACACTTGTGGCTAAAGATGTAGAACAAGCACCCTATCGATACTTGGTGAAGAAAGGGTTGTAACAACGAGTTTCGAGTTTCGAGTTTCGAGTTTCGAGTTTCGAGTTTCGAGTTTCGAGTTTCGAGTTTCGAGTTTCGAGTTTCGAGTTTCGAGTTTCGAGTTTCGAGTTTCGAGTTTCGAGTTAATCAATTAAAATTAAAAGTGAGCATTTATCAATATTAAACGCTCACTCGAACGGCTTAAAACTGACAGCTGAAAGCTTAAAGCTATTTCTTCGTTACTGTCACTTTTGGTTGATTACTATTGCGGTAATCAAAGCTCACGACATACACGCCTTTTGCAGCGGGTTTAAAGCTGAAATAATTGTAGATGGTATTACAGTCTGCATTGGCGGCTTGGCCTAGCACTAATGATTGCCCTGCTGGGTCCATATCACTGTAACCACAGTTATAGCCTTCGCTAAAATCTGCATCCGCTACTTTGAATTCATAAACCTTACCTGGTGTTGAAAACTTAACGTCGGTTTGGAATATGCCCGGTGCAACTTGCTCTAATTGATACTGCGGCTCGGCATCCCATAAGGTGAAATCACCACGTAAATACATAGTACGGTCAAGCTCTTTGCTAGGCAGAATATCGTCGATGCTTGGCATTTGCATTTGGCTAGAACAGGCCGTTAATAAGCCTGCTAATGCTAAAGTAATTACACGTTTCATTACTGTTCCTTTTGCTACAAAAAAGCCAGCACTGAGCTGGCTTTTATTAATTGGCTACTGCTTACTTCTGAAGTACAGAAATATCAGCAATATCTAAAAACAGACGGCTTAGTTGGCTTAATAATGCTAAACGGTTTTGTTTAACCGCTTCGTCATCGGCCATTACCATGACGTTATCGAAGAAGTTATCAACACTCTCACGGATACCCGCAAGTTGTGACAATGCTTCTTGGTAATCGCCATTTGCATATAAAGGTGCAAGCTCAGTTGCAAACTTAGCAACGTGTGACGCTAATACTTTTTCTGCGTCATCGCTTAATAGGCTCTCATTCACATCACCTTGTGTTGTGATGTCATTCTTAGCCAAGATATTGCTTACACGTTTATTTGCTGCTGCAAGCGCTTCTGCTGCGTCTAATGTACGGAAGTGACTTACTGCTTTAACACGGCGGTCGAAATCAACTGGTTTAGTTGGGCGACGTGCTAGCACTGCTTGAATGACATCAACTTCGATACCTTCATCTTGATACCATGCGCGGAAACGACCTAACATAAACTCAAACACATCTGTTGATACGTTTAGGTTCGTTAGCTTTTCACCGAATAGCGTTTGTGACTTAGCAACAAGGTCTAAGATATCTAGCGGTAATGATTTTTCAACCATGATGCGTAATGCACCGATAGCTGCACGGCGTAGTGCAAATGGGTCTTTGTCGCCTTTTGGCGCTTGACCAATACCAAAAATACCCACCAGCGTATCAAACTTATCAGCAATTGCTACCGCACAGCTGATCACATTTGTTGGTAAGTTATCACCCGCGAAGCGAGGCATATATTGTTCGTTTTGCGCTAGTGCCACTTCTTCTGCTTCACCGTCGTGACGGGCGTAATGCATACCCATTACACCTTGTACGTCGGTAAACTCCATAACCATTTCGGTCATTAAGTCTGTTTTACTTAATAAACCTGCTCGCTTAGCCAGCTCTGCATCAGCACCTAATTGCTCAGCAATATAACCGGCAAGTTCACTAATACGTTCAGATTTATCTTTCAGCGTACCAAGTTGCTTTTGGAATAAAACGGTATCTAGCGATTCTAAACGGCTCTCTAGCGTTTTCTTCTTATCTGTTTCGTAGAAGAACTGCGCATCCGCTAAACGAGGACGAACAACTTTTTCGTTACCAGCAATTACCACGCTTGGATCTTTACTTTCGATATTTGAAACAAATAGGAACTTGTTTAGTAAGTTGCCATCTTGGTCTAATAACGGGAAGTACTTTTGGTCGTCCTTCATAGTATAGATAAGCGCTTCTGAAGGAACATCTAAAAATGCTTCTTCGAATGTTGCTGTCAGCGTTACTGGCCATTCAACCAAGGATGTTACTTCTTCAAGTAAGTCTTCATCCATCGCTACTTTTGCATTTACAGCGCTAGCTGCTGCTTCAATTTGTTCGCGAATTTGTGCTTTACGCGCTTCGAAGTCAGCGACAACGTAAGCAGATTTAAGAACATCAAACACATCATCAGCGTGGTTGATTGTTACTTTTTCTGGATGATGGAAACGGTGACCTTGTAATTGGTTGCCAACTTGCTTACCAAGGATTTCACCTTCAATTAGCGTGCTACCAAATAAGATAGTCGCTGTGTGCACAGGGCGAATAAATTGTGTTTTATTTGCACCCCAACGCATTGGTTTAGGGATAGGTAATTTAGTAAGTGCTTTGTTTACAGCATCACTCATAAGTGATGTAGTTGCTTGACCTTCAACCTGTGCCTTATGTAATAACCAAGCGCCTTTATCTGTCTCAAGTGTTTGTGCATCGCTTACATCGATACCACAACTACGAGCCCAACCCATTGCTGCTTTAGTTGGATTACCATCGGCATCAAAAGCTGCTGCAACTGCAGGACCACGCTTTTCTACAACCTTGTCACTTTGCTTAGCCTCAAGTGCAGTAACACGCAAACCTAAACGACGTGGTGATGCGTACCAGTTAACGCCTTGGTGATTTAATTCTAAGCTTGCAAGCTCTGTTGCTAAGTTCTCAGCAAACGACTCAGCAAGTTTACGAAGTGCTTTCGGTGGCAACTCTTCTGTGCCAATTTCTACTAATAAATTTTCTGCTGACATGCTAATTCTTAATCCTTACAAAGCGGGAAACCAAGAGCTTCACGGGCATCATAGTAACTTTGCGCACATGCTTTAGATAAAGCACGAACACGTAAGATATAACGTTGACGTTCTGTTACTGAGATAGCGTGACGAGCGTCTAATAAGTTAAACGCATGTGAGGCTTTCATTACTTGCTCATAAGCTGGTAATGGTAAGCCTGCTTCAATTAGCTTTTCGCTTTCTTTTTCACAGTGATCGAACTGTGCAAATAAGAACTCAACATCCGCTTGTTCGAAGTTATAAGCTGACTGCTCTACTTCGTTTTGATGGAATACATCACCGTATGTCACACGACCCATAGGACCGTCTGCCCATACTAGGTCATAGATACTATCTACGCCCTGAATATACATTGCTAAACGCTCAAGACCATAAGTGATTTCACCGGTTACAGGTGAGCACTCTAAGCCACCTACTTGTTGGAAGTAAGTAAACTGAGTTACTTCCATGCCGTTTAACCAGATCTCCCAACCTAGACCCCATGCACCTAATGTAGGAGACTCCCAGTTGTCTTCTACGAAGCGAACTTCATCAGTTAGTGTATCGATACCAACGGCAGCTAAAGAGCCTAAATAGAGCTCCTGGATGTTTTCTGGTGATGGCTTTAATACTACTTGGAATTGGTAGTAATGCTGTAAACGGTTCGGGTTTTCACCATAACGACCATCAGTTGGACGGCGGCATGGTTGAACATACGCGCTCGACATTGGCTCTGGGCCAATCGACTTTAAGAAAGTTAACGGATGAAATGTCCCTGCTCCCACTTCCATATCAAGTGGTTGAGCAATCACACAGCCTTGCTGTGCCCAATAGTCCTGTAAAGCCAGGATCAAACCTTGAAAGGTTTTAACGTCATATTTTTGCATATTTGGCTTATAGTATCTGGTGCGTTTAGTCTGAAAATTGCTCTCAGTATACCTTGTGTGCAGTAAGGTTTTAAGCAGTTTGTGCTTTTTCAGCAATAAAAAAAGGAGCCTGTAGGCTCCTTTTTAATTCTTAATTTAGCGTTATACGTCTAGGTTAACTACACGTAGCGCATTCGTTTCGATGAAGTCACGACGCGGCTCAACTTGATCACCCATTAGAGTCGCGAACAATTGGTCTGCAGCTACGGCATCTTCAATTGTTACTTTCAACATACGACGAGCATCTGGGTCCATAGTGGTTTCCCAAAGCTGATCAGGGTTCATCTCACCGAGTCCTTTATAACGTTGGATATAAAGACCACGCTTCGACTCATTGATTAGCCACTCTAATGCATCCACAAAGTTATCAACAGCTAGAGTTTTCTCACCGCGTTGAACATATGCCCCTTCTTCAAGTAAGTTAGCAATGTTTACGCCTGTCGCTGCAATGCGTTTGTAGTCACGCGATGTGATGAAGTCATGGTTAAGTACATGTGCTTTATCCACACCATGCTGACGAATATTCACAACAGGATAATACATGTTGCGCTCAGTATCGTGCTCAGTACCCGCATGGAAGATAGTTGCATCTTCATCACGTGCAATTAAGTCGTCAACAAGGGTGTTAGTCCACTCTTTAACTTTTGCTTCATCTGCTAAATCAGCTTCGGTAATTTCACTTTGATAAATTAAACGTTCCATAACCGAATTTGGATATTTACGTTTTAAGCGCTCAATCACTTTAACTGTATTTTGATAGTCGTGAACAATTCTTTCTAGTTCTTCACCTTCAAGTGCAGATGCACCTTCGCTTGTATAAAGTGCAGCATTGTTTAATGCTAATGATGTTAAGTAATCAACAAGCGCTGGGTCATCTTTAATGTAGCGTTCTTGCTTACCTTTTTTCACTTTATAAAGTGGTGGCTGCGCAATATAGATAAAGCCTTTTTCTACAATCTCTGGCATTTGACGGTAGAAGAAAGTCAGTAGCAAGGTACGAATGTGAGAACCATCCACGTCCGCATCGGTCATGATAATGATACGATGATAGCGTAGCTTTTCTGGGTCATATTCATCACGACCAATACCACAACCTAATGCAGTGATTAGAGTTGCTACTTCTTGAGAAGAAAGCATCTTATCAAAGCGTGCTTTTTCAACGTTAAGAATCTTACCTTTAAGTGGCAAAATTGCTTGGTTTTTACGGTTACGACCCTGCTTAGCTGAACCACCTGCAGAGTCACCCTCCACTATGTATAGTTCAGAAAGTGCTGGATCTTTTTCTTGGCAGTCTGCCAATTTACCTGGTAAGCCAGCTAAATCCATTGCACCTTTACGGCGTGTCATTTCACGTGCTTTACGTGCTGCTTCACGAGCTCGTGCTGCATCAATAATTTTGCCAACAACTGTTTTAGCATCAACTGGGTTTTCTAATAAGAACTCTGTTAATTTTTCTGCCATTGCTTGTTCTACAGCAGACTTAACTTCACTTGATACTAGTTTGTCTTTAGTTTGTGATGAGAACTTAGGATCAGGAACTTTAACACTTACAACCGCAGTTAAGCCTTCACGAGCATCATCACCCGTTGCATTGCTTGTTGTTTTAGCTTTCTTATTAAAGCCTTCTTTTTCCATGTAGTTATTTAGCGTACGTGTTAGTGCTGCTCTAAAGCCAGCTAAGTGCGTACCACCATCACGTTGTGGAATGTTGTTTGTGAAACAGTAAATGCTTTCTTGGAAGCCATCGTTCCATTGCATTGAAACTTCTACACTAATACCGTCTTCTTCACGCTCATGGGTAAAGTGGAAAACACTTTTATGTACAGGTGTTTTGTTACGGTTTAGATATTCTACGAATGCTTGGATACCACCGTCATATTTGAAGTGGTCATTTTTAGATTCTTCGCGCTCATCAGTAAGAATGATACTTACACCAGAGTTTAAGAACGAAAGCTCACGTAAACGCTTTGCTAAAATATCGTAGTGGAAGTTAAGGTCAGTGAATGTTTCACCACTTGGCCAGAAACGTAATTCAGTACCTGTGTCTGTTGCGTCACCAATTATAGCTAATGGCGCATCTGGTACACCCATAGTATATGTTTGTTGGTGAATTTTGCCTTCACGACGAATGGTCAGTTGCAGCTTTTCAGATAGTGCATTTACTACCGAAACACCTACACCGTGTAAGCCACCAGATACTTTATAAGAGTTATCATCAAACTTACCACCAGCGTGAAGTACCGTCATGATAACTTCAGCCGCAGAAACACCTTCTTCTTCGTGAATAGATGTAGGAATACCACGACCGTTATCTCTTACAGAGACTGAACCGTCTAAGTGAATCGTTACAAAAATATCATCACAATGACCAGCTAAGGCTTCATCGATAGAGTTATCAACAACCTCAAACACCATATGGTGAAGGCCTGTACCGTCATCGGTGTCCCCTATATACATTCCTGGACGCTTTCTTACTGCGTCTAATCCTTTAAGTACTTTAATACTCGACGAATCGTAATTCTCAGACATGGTTAATCCCACTTATCTTGTTATTAGGTTGCCATGTTTCACGTGGAACATTTTTAGTTCTCGTTGCATGGGTTCCACCACAGCAGAAATACTTTCAGATAAAATTGATGAGATAAAAAGTTGCGAATCGCAATGAGTCAAAAGTTGACCCACTTTTTCTTTTGTATCTTCACCTAGTTCTGAAGGTAAGTCATCTATTAGCAATATAGATTGCTTATCTGTTTCTGACTCAATTAAGCTATTTTGCGTTACTTTTAACGCATAAAGCAAGAGCTTCAATTGACCGCGAGAAAAGGTATTTTCTACACTGTTACCAGAAACGCTAAAACTAAAATCAGCTTTATGCGGACCTTTACTTGTGAAACCTTGTTTGGCATCACGTTCAAAGCTTTGCTCAAGCGCCTCTGAGAGCGTTTCACTCTCTTTCCAGCCCGCATGAAAGTTAATTTCTAAATCGCTTACAAGCGTTAATTCTGCACACATTTTATCAAAAAACTGCTGCTTAAACCTACTTATATACGCGATTCTTAGATTATTTATTTGTTCAGCTAGTCTAACAAATTCTTTATCCCAAAACTTGATCTGTTCGAAATAATCTCTAGGTTTACTTTTTAATAAAGCATTACGTTGTTTCAGTACTTTATTAAAAGACTGCCACAAGTAAAAAAAGTCATGTTCCACGTGGAACAATCCTAAATCGAGAAATTTTCTACGCTCTTTTGGGCCACCAAAAAACAATGAGTAGCTTTCTGGAGTAATAACTTGCACCGGCACTAGTTGAGCTAATTCAGAGATTTTACGGCTCGTTTTGCCCTGAATCTTTAAAGATGTTTCACCCGCTTGGTTTTTGCTTATACCAATCGGAATAGACAAATCATGCAGCGCTTTGCGCCCATGAATCACAAACTTGTCTTGTTGATGCTGAATGATATTTTTATGTTTGGCGGTACGAAATGATTTACCGTGAGAAAGGAAATATATCGCCTCAAGGAGACTGGTTTTTCCGCTGCCATTTTCGCCATAAATAATGTTAATGCCATTAACCGGCTCAAGTGTCAGCGCCTCAATATTTCGAAAATTATTGAGGCTTAAATGACTTAAACTCATATAAGCTTATAGGCGCATCGGCATAACAACGTACATAGCTTCTTCGTCACCTGCACCTTCAATTAGCGCACTGCTATTAGAGTCTGCAAGTGTAAAGGTTACATCTTCTGTTTTTAATGTATTAAGTACATCAAGTACATAAGAAACGTTAAAGCCAATTTCAAGTTCGCCGCCTTGGTACATTACTTCAACGACCTCTTCAGCTTGTTCTTGCTCAGGGTTGTTTGCTGTAATTTTTAATAAACCTTCAGACAGGTTTAAACGTACACCACGGAATTTTTCATTCGATAAAATAGACACACGTTGGAAAGCACTGCGCAACCATTCACGATTAGCTGTAATTACTTTGTCACCACCACGCGGCAATACTCGACGATAATCAGGGAAACGACCATCAACTAGTTTACTAGTAAATGTAAACTCAGTATCAATAATACGAATATGGTTAGCACCAAATTGAATGGTTACTAGCTCATCATCAGCCACCATTAGGCGCATAATTTCTTGCACACCTTTACGTGGAATAATTAACTGACGCTGTGTATTTAAAGACTGTGGTAATTGCTTTTGTGCAATTGCCAAACGGTGGCCATCTGTAGCCACTGTTTTGATATCTGCGTTATCAACTTCAAATGACATACCGTTTAAGTAATAACGTACGTCTTGATTCGCCATAGAAAAGTGCGTGCTTTCTAAAAGTTTACGCAATTCTAAACGCGTTAGTTGAAATTCAACTTCACCATCCCACTGCTCAAGATTCGGAAAATCTTCAGCGGCCAGCGTAGTTAAAGAAAAACGGCTTTTACCACTTGTTAATAGTAACTGATGATCTTGGCTACTTAACGTTAGGTCTGAGCCATCAGGTAAACTTTTACAAATATCGAGTAACTTTTTAGCTGGTAAAGTGAGTTGCGTATCTGTGGTATCTTCACCGACAAACACACTCGCCACTAACTCAATTTCAAGATCAGTACCCGTCATCGAAAGTTGCCCGTTTTCAACAACTAACAGTACGTTCGATAAAATCGGTAAGGTGTGCTTACGCTCAATCGCACCAGACACTTGAACTAAAGGTTTTAAAAATTGCTCTCTTGATATTGTTATTTGCATAATAAAGTCGGCCTTAAGATGACAAGGTTCTTATTAAGTTTTGATAATCTTCTTTCACTTCGTGGCTTTCGTCACGTAGTGATTTAACTTTACGACAAGCGTGTAATACAGTTGTGTGATCACGACCACCAAAGGCGTCACCAATCTCAGGTAAACTGTGATTTGTAAGTTCTTTTGATAATGCCATGGCCACTTGACGTGGTCTTGCTACTGAACGGCTACGACGTTTAGATAGTAAATCTGACACACGAATACGGTAATACTCAGCAACAGTGCGTTGAATATTATCTATCGTTACCAGTTTATCTTGCAGCGCAAGTAAGTCACGTAGCGCTTCTTTTACAAAGTCGATTGAAATCGGACGACCAGTAAAGTTTGCATTAGCAATAACGCGGTTTAACGCCCCTTCTAATTCACGCACATTTGAACGCAACTTTTTAGCGATAAAAAAGGCAACTTCGTGAGGTAAATTGATTTTACTTTGCTGCGCTTTTTTCATCAAAATAGCAACGCGCGTTTCAAGTTCTGGTGGCTCAATAGCAATTGTTAAGCCCCAACCAAAACGTGATTTAAGGCGGTCTTCAACCCCTTCTATCTCTTTAGGATAGCGGTCTGAAGTTAAGATAATCTGTTGATTTCCTTCAAGTAAAGCATTGAAGGTATGAAAGAACTCTTCTTGTGAGCGTTCTTTATTAGCGAAAAATTGAATGTCATCGATCATCAATGCATCAACACTTCGGTAATAACGTTTAAATTCTTCTATGGCATTATTTTGTAGCGCTTTAACCATGTCTTGCACAAATCGCTCAGAGTGCATATAAACAATTTTCGCGTCTGGCTTATTAGCCATAATACCGTTACCAACAGCGTGTAATAAGTGAGTTTTACCTAAGCCAGTACCACCGTATATAAATACAGGGTTAAATGCTGAACCTGGGTTATCTGCAACTTGAGTCGCTGCAGCTTTTGCTAATTGGTTTGATTTACCCTCAACAAAGCTATCAAAGGTGTAATTTTCTTTAATGTTTGATTTATAGCCTGATTTTGGTGCAGGTTCGACCGCTGCTTTTTCAGGTTTTGGCTGTTGTTTTTCGGCAGTTTGTTGTGGAACAGATGCGCTTGCTTCTGTTGCAGCCGGTGCAGATGCCACTTGGGCATTTAAAATAGGTTTACTACCAACATCAAAACGTAATTCAGGTGCTTCATCACCACAAATTTCAACGAGTAGTTCATTAATACGGTTTAAATACTTTTCTCTCACCCAATCCAAAACAAAACGGTTAGGTGCATATATAGTCAACGTATCTTCGGTACTTTCTGCTTGAAGTGGTCTTACCCACATACTGAATTGCTGTGAAGGCAATTCATCTTGCAATACATATAAACAACTTTGCCAAACCGACAGATACACAGTTAAACTCCCAGAGATTTAATTTTTATTCCCGTTCATCTTTAATGATGGAAAATCAAACATTTATTGCTAATCTTTGACCAACTTTCTTGGCCCAGACCGACTATTATGAAGGTACTTTATCCACAAGTACAAGATTGATTTTTATGAAAAATATGATCTCAGCAACATAAAAGAATAAAACACTGATTTTTAAGAAAATTATTTTTTAAGTTCGAACAGTGATCATAACAAATTTACAGCCAGATCGCGATCAAATTCTACGATCGAATTGGCTTTTCCCAAGCTTTTATTCACTTTTTATACAGAGGCTGTGGAAAACTTCTTATTTATGATGATCCTATATGATCAGCTAAAAGGATCCTTTATAATTACGGCCTCTGCAGCGTTTTAATGATTGACTTTTGTTGTCTTCATCTATAATATCTCGCGCTCGCAATGGCACCTGTGCCAGGATCGCGACCTGCATAGGATGTTTTAACCTTAACCGATCGGATGGAATTGTTATGAAAAGAACTTTTCAACCTAGCGTTTTAAAACGCAAACGTACACACGGTTTCCGTGCTCGTATGGCAACAGCAAATGGCCGTAAAGTATTAGCTCGTCGTCGTGCTAAAGGCCGTAAAGTTCTTTCTGCTTAATATATAAGTGGAAGACTTTAGCTTCAGCAGGGAGTTACGTCTGTTAACTCCCTCGCATTACTCTCGAATCTTTAATGAACCAGCACGCGCTGCGACTCCTTTCTTTACCCTATTAGCTAAACGCAATGACCAAACTAATCCTCGATTAGGTCTTACGGTCGCAAAAAAACGCGTTAAAAAAGCCTGTCAACGTAATCGAATTAAACGACTTGCTCGCGAAAGTTTCCGTTTAAATCAACATAAACTCGATAACATTGATATTGTGCTTATGGTTAAAAGTGGTATTGATGAACAGTCAAACGAAGAGCTAACAAAGCAACTAAATAAATTGTGGCGAAAAATTAACGAACGCTGCAAGCCTGGTGCACCTAAACCACCACCATTTAAAAAACGCCCGAATAAATCAGCTAAATCTAATAAACAAGCCTGATAGCAATAGAATTACAGGCTTAATTAAGGTATCTTTAGCTCACCTTTTAATCATGCATTTAAAATTCTACGATGGGAATTTAAATTCATGGTATCCATTGACTAAATTAACGCAGGGGCAGACACATCATGAGGTTACTTAAACCACTTGTTGCTATTCCAAAGCGCTGTTTAGTCATGCTAATACGCGGCTATCAAAAATGGATAAGCCCATTATTAGGCCCGCATTGTCGTTTTAATCCAACCTGCTCTAGTTACGCTATTCAAGCAATTAATTTGCATGGAAGTGTAAAAGGCAGTTGGTTAGCTGTTAAACGCATATTAAAATGCCACCCTTTACATGCTGGTGGGGATGATCCCGTACCGGCAAAAAATCATATTAACCACCAACACGAGAAATAAGAGCTGTTATGGAATCGCAACGCACGTTTTTATTAATCGGCTTGATGCTTGTGTCGTTTTTATTATTTCAAGAAAGGAATAACGACTACAACGCACCAAAGGCTGATCCAAGTGCCACAACACAAACACTAGGCGCAACAACACCAGAATCTGATGACTTTATTCCAGCATCATCTGACGGTGAAGTTCCAGCTGTAACGACAGCAAAGCGCTCAGTTATTGATGTAACAACTGACGTATTCACTGTTAAAATTGACACCCGTGGTGGTGACATCATTGAAACAGACTTACTTCAGTACGAAGAAGAAAAAGGCAGTAACACACCTTACATGCTATTAGGTGAGTTCGATGGTAAGCAATACTTCTCGCAAAGTGGCTTAATTGGTTTAAATGGTCCTGACGCAACTGTTGCTGGTCGCCCTGTTTATAAAACCACACAAAAAGCATTCACTTTAACGGGTGATGAGCTACGTGTACCACTTGAGTTTACTGACAGTAAAGGTGTGACGTTTACTAAAACTTATATCTTCAAAAAAGGCGACTACGCTGTAGATTTAGAGTACACAGTAAACAACGTAACAGCTGATCCAATTCAAGTTCAGTTATACACGCAAGTAAAACGCACAGTACAAGAAAAAGGTAGCTTAGTAGATCAAAACTACTTAGGTGGCGCTTATGGCTCAGATGAAGAGAAGTATGAAAAATACAGCTTCTCAGACATGGCTGATAAAAACCTTAATATCACCACATCTGGCGGCTACATTGCATTTATTCAACACTACTTTGTAAGTGCGTGGGTACCAAAGCAAGATCAACAAAATACTCTTTACAGCAAACTTGTATCAGGTAATGCAGCAATTATTGGTGTTAAAGGTGAAGCAGTTAATGTACAAGCTGGTTCGCAAGCAACGCTTGGCTCAACTTACTATATGGGCCCGAAAGAGTCTGATGTACTAGAAGCAATTCACCCAGACTTAGACCTAACTGTAGACTACGGTTGGTTATTCTTTATCTCACAACCATTATTCGTATTACTTAAGTGGTTATACGGTATCTTAGGTAACTGGGGTCTAGCTATCATTGCAATCACGGTTATCGTTAAAACGGCAATGTACCCACTTACTAAAGCACAATACACGTCAATGGCGAAGATGCGTGCACTTCAGCCTAAAATGGCTGCCCTAAAAGAGAAGTATGGTGATGACCGTCAAAAATTCGGTCAAGCTATGATGGAAATGTACCGCAAAGAAAAAGTGAACCCTATGGGTGGCTGTTTCCCACTGTTACTACAAATGCCAATCTTCTTAGCGTTATTCTACGTATTCTTAGAGTCAACTGAGCTACGTCATGCTGAATTCGTTTTATGGTTAAATGACTTATCAGCAATGGACCCATACTACGTATTACCTGTTTTATTTGGTTTAAGTATGTTCATCACTCAAAAGCTGCAACCTATGACGGTTACTGACCCTATGCAGCAAAAAATGATGACCTTTATGCCAGTAGTATTCTCTATTTTCTTCTTATGGTTCCCATCTGGCCTAGTACTTTACTGGTTAGTATCGAACCTTATCTCAATCGCACAGATGCTAATCATCTACCGCGGTATGGAGAAAAAAGGTATTAAGGTAAGAGGCTAAACTCTTAACCCAATAAAAAAGGCGCTAACTGCGCCTTTTTTATTGCCTGGAAAAAAGCTAACCGAGAATAGGAGAATAAACTTGATTAGGCACACTGCGTTCAGTAAAGCTCAAACTTGTTGTTAGTAGCGAAGCAACTACCAAACCGATTGCAACCACCCCAGATAAACCAAGCCACTTTCCAGTCGTTGTTTTACGCTTTACCCTAAGCCAACTCATATAGATGCCAGCAGCGCTTACAAAGCTCATTAATGCACCAAATACACCCCAAATAAGCTTGGTACCAATTCCTGCAAAGTTACCAAAGTGCAGCGGATCAGCGGTGTCTTTAATTCGTGGAAGCAGGTTGAGTTCTTCCCCTTTTTGTACACCAAGAACTTCACCGGAACTTGGATTTAAATAAACCCGGTTAGCACGCAGGCGCAATAAAATATCATCGTTATAACCACGTACTTCAATAGGCTGATCCACTTTACTAGGATAACGAATATAGCGAATATCAAGGCTAGGAAACGCCTGTTGAGCGGCTTCATAAGTAGCAGCTAAACTAATTGGCGATAGACCTTTACGAGGGCTTTGTTTTTTAAACTCACTCAAGGCTGGTGGACTAGAGACATAGTGAGGTACCTTCGCAGTTTGCAGCCCATGTTCTACCAGATACCAAACCCCTGTGATGGCCATCACAGCAATAAACCATAAACTCCAAAGCCCTAACAGCTTATGCCAATCAGACCAACTACTTCGTTTACCAAGGCTTAGCGCAGCAGGCTTTTTCATAAAGCCTTGCCACCAGCGCCGATACACATAAAAACTCGAAACCAATAAAATAACGAGTAAAATACTCAAACTGGTGACGATTAATTTACCCGTCCAGCCCATCGACAAGTTCATATGCCAGTTACGTAAAAACCGCGATATCCGCGCCCACTCTCCTTCACCGAGTAAGCGACCCGTTGCAGCATCTAAATAAACAAAGCGAAATGAGTCACCGACTTTAAGAGCCGCTTCAATGGCAAGGTAATCTTGCTTATGACGTTGGATATAAAGTAACTGAGCTTGCGGATAATGCTTATTAAGGGTGTTTTCGAGAGCTGGGTAGTTAGTCGAAGCAGAAGAAGTTAAAGCACGGTACTTAGCGTCTGTTAAGTACTCGAGTTCATGACTTAACGTAGCGAGTGTTCCCGATACGCAGGTAACAAAAAGCAGGACTCCAACAAAGAGTCCTGCCCAAGAATGTAAGTTAAACCAACTTTTAGCGTTCACACGCCACCATTAAAAGCTGTATTTAGCACTTAAATAAACACGACGTGGTTCACCAGGAAAGTGCCCTGTTCGCTCGATAAAGCCACTGCTTGCGTATTCTTTATCAAATAGGTTCTTAACTGATAGCTGCCATTGCCAGTTATCTACGGTTGTTTGCCACGCCATGTTGTAAACAGTGTAAGGTTTAACACGTTGACCGCCTAAACTAAGCTGTTCATCAACATAATCTAAGCCAGCAGAAATAGATGACGATAAGCTAGGTAGCTCATAGCGTGTCCATATACCTAAGGTATTTTGCGGCGCATTAGCAAATTTATCGCTATCAGGAATTTGGTTACGAATGCTGTCGTTGGCCTTAGTAATACGGGTATCATTATAAGCGTAGCTTGCAGTAACTACCCAGCGCTCAGTGATATCACCAACCACCTCAAGTTCAAAACCCTTACTTTGTACTTCACCAACGGCAACTAGGTCATCAACGCCGTCACCTGCAACATCACCTAATAAGCTAGGCTGCAGGATGTTTTCGCGGACAATATCGTACACAGCCATATTAACAGCAAGCGTATCTGCTAATAGTTTGGTCCTTAAACCTAACTCATTAATACGGCTAGTCTCTGGCGAGAATGGGCCACCCTTTGCTGTATCTTGATTACTCGCACTTTGCGGCACAAAGCCAGTGCCATGTAGCGCATAAGGGAAGAACATATTGTTAATGTTATAGCTAGTACCAATACGATAAGTTAAGTCGCTATCAGAAAACTCGGTTTGATTTAACAAATCTTTATCTTCAAAACGATCATACCTTAAGCCAGCTGTCACACTCCAATTAGCGGTGATATCTAGCTGATCTTGCAAGTAGGCACCAAAACGGGTGCTATTCGTTTTCCCAAGCCTTGGTGTAATACTATCAAGATCATAATCATCAGCAGAGGTTAAACCATACTCAGGGTTGTTAAGATCAAGTCCTGGTACTGGGCCACCTTTACTTTGTTGCGTAGCTGTACGGTAAACGCTTTCAAAATCATGTTCATACCAGTCACTACCAAACAGCACTTGATGCTGCATATTAGCAAATGCAAACTCTGCAATCGCATTAGCTGTTAAGCTAAAACCTTCGTTCTCACGGACTTGATCACGAAACTCGCGATGACTCCAATCAACAATTCCATCACCGTCAGTATCTACCAGACCTCTTGGTTCATGGTAGTTTTGCACTTCTTTGTTATCAAAATAACGTGCTGTGACATCTGTGCGCCAAACATCATTAAACTCATGTTTTAAAGTTGCCTGATAGACATGGGCTTCAACATTTTGAAAGTCTGTCGCCTCGTTATGATTCCAGCTAATATCAGTTAGAAAATTACCGTTATCATCAGCAGGTACACCACGTAAACGTGCCCCACCCAAATCTTGCTCTATATAGGTATACTGAGTGGTCAATTCGGTTGCACTATTTATAAGCCACGTATAACCAAGATCAACAATGGTATTATCGCTGCTAGTATTAGCACGGAATGGCTTTTCAGTATCACGGTAAAGACCAACACGGTAAGCATGATTATCAAGTGATTCACTCAATGTTCCTGTGCTTTCTAATGCACCACTAAAGAAGTCATCATTACCTACTTCAACTTCAATACTGTGTTCACTGGTGAATTTAGGCTTCTTAGTTACATAGTTAATAATACCACCCGGATTACCACTACCGTATATAGCGCCAGCAGGCCCTTTTAAAACCGCAACTTGTTCAATATTAAATAATTGCGGTACAGCAAAACCATTGAAAGGGTCGCCCTTTACGCCATCGTATAAAATCTCATCTTGGCGAAAACCACGGAATGTCACGCCCGAATAACTAAAGGCATTAACACCAGCTATATTGCTATAAAGGTCAGTAATTTGGCGAGCAGCCTGATCACTGATCAGCTCCTGCGGTAAAATTTGAATTGACTGAGGAATTTTCTCTAACGGTGTATTGGTACGAGTAGCAAAGCTAGACTCGGTTGGGCGATATAAAGAAAACGCACGGCCAACAACTTCTATTTTTTCGAGTTCTTTTGAATCACTTTGATCCGAAGTAGTCACTTCAGTTTGAGCATGGGCAACGCCCGAAAAACCAGCAGCAAGTGCAATAAAAACAGCAGAAAGACGCATAATAAAAAACGATAAGATTTAGAATGCGCAACATGGTAATGAATATAATTATCATTTGCAATGGTCGTTTATTATTAATTAAAGCTAAATAAAGTATTACTTACATCAGACTTTTGCTACCTCATTACTCAAACAGCTATTCGCATGAAATTAAGCCATAGGTTACAATAGAGCCAGCATTCATTCTTTTATTGGCATTATTTCATCGCATGATTAATCAAGACACAATTGCAGCACAAGCGACCGCACCAGGACGTGGTGGGGTTGGTATTATTCGCGTCTCTGGCAGCTTAGCTAAAACAGTGGCAGAACAGATTATTGGCCGTTGTCCTAAAACACGTTACGCAGACTATGTACCATTTAAAAGCTTGAACGGTGAACAGCTTGACCAAGGTATTGCTATTTACTTCCAAGGGCCAAATTCATTTACCGGCGAAGACGTACTAGAACTACAAGGTCACGGCGGCCCTGTCGTATTAGATATGCTATTAAAAGAAATTAGCCAAATTGACGGTGTACGTTTAGCAAAACCAGGTGAGTTCTCTGAGCGCGCATTTATGAATGATAAGCTTGATTTAACTCAAGCAGAGGCAATTGCTGATCTAATTAATGCAACCAGTGAACAAGCAGCAAAAAGCGCCCTCCAATCACTGCAAGGTGAATTCTCTAAGCACATCGAAACGCTGGTGGAGAAAGTCATTCACCTACGTATGTATGTTGAAGCCGCAATTGATTTTCCAGATGAAGAAATCGACTTTTTATCAGACGGTAAAGTATCCGCAGATCTCAATGCCATTATTGATCAATTAGAGAATGTAACTCAGCAAGCTAAACAAGGTAGCATCATGCGTGAAGGTATGCGTGTTGTTATTGCGGGTCGCCCTAATGCTGGTAAATCAAGCCTACTTAATGCGTTAGCTGGCCGTGATGCAGCCATCGTTACCGAAATAGCTGGTACAACACGTGACGTATTACGCGAACATATCCACATTGATGGTATGCCACTACATATTATTGATACCGCAGGCCTGCGTGAAAGCCCTGATAAAGTAGAGCAAATTGGTATTGAACGCGCATGGGATGAAATTAACCAAGCCGATCGCGTACTATTTATGTTAGACGGCACAGACACATCAGCCACTGATCCTCATGATATTTGGCCAGAGTTTATGGCCAAGTTACCAGAGGGTATGGGTGTTACTGTGATCCGAAATAAAGCCGATATTTCCGGTGAAAATGTCGGTATGGATGAACATGATCAATATCCGGTGATCCGTTTAAGCGCTAAAAATGCAGAGGGTATAGAGTTAGTTCGTACTCACTTAAAGGCATGTATAGGTTTCCAAGGTGCCACAGAAGGTGGATTCATGGCACGCCGTCGTCACTTAGATGCACTTGATCACGCAGCCTATCATTTAAACACAGGCAAAGAGCAATTAGAGATGCATATTGCTGGTGAGATCTTGGCTGAAGAATTACGCCTAACTCAACAGTTCTTAAATGAGATAACGGGTGAATTTACCTCTGATGACTTGCTAGGGAAAATCTTTAGTTCGTTCTGTATCGGTAAATAAATTCCGGTCATCAATATTATAAAAAAGAGTCGCAAGACTCTTTTTTTGTTTTTACTCCAACTAATCAATTATCGGTTCAGGGCCGAAACCAGCCAGTAATTAACCTCATATCAATTAGTCTAGCGATGTTATTAAACGGAGGACATCATGGACAAATATCAACTCTTTCACCAATTACACCACCAGCAAAGCGGCTTTATACTTGCTAATGCGTGGGATCTTAGTTCAGCACAATTCATCCAAGCTGCGGGAGCTAAAGCAGTAGCAACAACCAGCTGGGGAATTGCTGCCAGTTTAGGGTTAGCTGATGGTGAAAACATCTCTTTTAAAACTCAATTAGCGCTGGTTAAAAGCTTAACCGAACACCTTCATATTCCACTCTCTGTCGATATAGAGTCAGGCTACAGTAACGATCCGCTGCAAATTAGCAAAAACGTTTTAGCGTTAGCAAGATTAGGAGTTGTAGGCATCAACATAGAGGACTCAGATAAAAACACTAACGCACTGAGATCTATCGAACAGCAATGCACTATTATTAGTGAGATAAAAAAAGCACTTAACGAAAGTGGCTTCGGTGGTTTATTTATAAACGCCAGAACCGATACCTACTTTCTACTTGAATACCCTTTTCAAGCAACATTAGAGCGCGCAAAAGCGTATCAAGATGCAGGAGCTGATGGCCTGTTTATACCCGGCTTAACTAACATAGATCACATAACCAGCTTAGCTAACACAATAGATATGCCATTAAATGTTATGGCAATGAGCAATTTTAACTCAGCAAAAGCCGCTTTCGCTGGTGGTGCAAAACGGTTTTCATTGGGTAATTCGCTCTATGAACTAGTCGGTAATACGATAAAAACCAGTTTAACTCAGATCGAAAACTAACTTAGCGAGCTAAAAAATCAGATCAAAACAGCTTTTAAGATCGAATTTAGCTAAAAATGTTATCCACATTTGGGGATTTTTTAGATCTAAAGGCTGATTTGATCATATAAAAACGCGGAAATTTGAATTTATTTTCATACAACAGCCCTTTTTGATAACTAATTTTCTTAAAAACAGCCTTTATTAGCGCTTATTTAAGTTTTTTTCGATCTATTTTATTGATCGCAAATTGCAAACCGATCGTTATCAACAAGCGATCTATCCACAAAACGATCATACTCACTCTTTTTATCAGATCTGAAAATTTAAGCGCTTACACATAATTAAAGATCAACAACTTAGCAAAGTTATACAGTTTCCAATATTTAGCTTGATCAGAACTTTCCCCAAATTTATTAACAGCTTGATCAAAGGGTTTAATTTATGAATAAATATAAAAAACCATTAAAAACAGTAGATTATAAAAAGTATTGAATTAAAGCTGTCATTTTAAGCAGAAAAACTTATTCAGATCGTAATTCAACGCTTTACTCACACCCTAACTTAGTTATCATGTGGCCACTTATTTCTATACATGATCAATCACATGCAATCAGTAAATATCATCGTTGGCAGCCAAATGGGATCTGCAGAATACGTGGCAGAGCAACTAGCAGAAGCCCTTGAACAACAAGGGATCCAAGTGCAGCTTCATGAACAGCCTGTATTTGATGATATTGATCAGCAAGATACTATTTGGTTGTTATGTACTTCTACATACGGCGCTGGAGACTACCCAGAGAACCTACTGCCATTTGTTGAGTCTATTAACCAACAGCCTGATCTTAAAGGATTAAAATACAGTGTGATCGGATTAGGTGACACTAGTTACGACACCTATAACTATGCAGGCCGTAATCTAGATGAGTTATTAGCTATTAAAGGCGCAAACCGCGTGGCAGAACGCTTAGAGCTAAATATTCTTGATGAAGCATTGCCAGAAGACACAGCATTAGCCTGGTTACCAAGCTGGATCGAATCAGTGGGGCTCAATTAAACCGATCGGTGTTGATCGTTGTTATAAAAGTTACCCACAATTTACTGATAATTTAGATCGGATTGTGGATAAACACTGATCTAACTGCGATTTTAACCTAGTTTATCCCTTGGATAAGATCCAATCGATATTGCCCTGTGTATAAATAGCCCTTTTGATCAAAGCTTTTACGCGGGAAGATCCGATCATATTAACACCTTTAGATCTGCGTTAAGATCATGTTTTAAATAGTAAAGCGAACATTATCAACAGATCTAGCCGTTACTAGTAGTAAGAGTAATAAAAGATCTCTTTAAAAGATCCTTTATATTATTAGAGATCACCCACTTAGATCTTGAGCACTGTTTAATCATTTATCTTCTCTAAATTTCTAGGTAGAATACGCTCCCTTTACAAAGTTTTGCTGGTCGATTAAGTAGGATCCCATAAATGATTTTTCACGAACGTTTTGATGTTATTGTTGTAGGTGGTGGACATGCAGGTACTGAAGCTGCATTAGCATCTGCTCGCATGGGCATGAATACCCTATTGCTAACTCATAATATGGATACCCTTGGTCAAATGTCTTGTAACCCGGCAATTGGCGGTATTGGTAAAGGCCATTTAGTTAAAGAGATCGATGCACTTGGTGGTGCAATGGCTCAGGCTATTGATAAAGGCGGTATTCAATTTCGTACTTTAAACTCATCTAAAGGCCCTGCAGTACGTGCTACACGTGCACAAGCTGACCGTGCTTTGTATAAAGCAGCTATTCAACATACTTTACAACATCAAGAAAACTTAAAGATCTTCCAACAATCATGTGACGATCTAATCGTTGAAGGTGATCGAGTAATCGGTGTTGTAACGCAAATGGGTCTTCGTTTTAGCGCGCCTTCTGTGGTTCTTACCGTAGGTACTTTCTTAGGTGGTCAGATCCATATTGGTTTAGAGAACTTCAAAGGTGGTCGTGCCGGTGATCCACCTTCAATTGCACTTGCAGAGCGATTACGTGAATTACCTTTCCGTGTTGATCGCTTAAAAACAGGCACGCCTCCTCGTATTGATGCGCGAACTGTTGATTTTAGCAAGATGCAAGAACAGCCTGGTGATACCCCTACGCCTGTATTCTCATTTATGGGTAAACAATCGGATCACCCACAGCAGATCCCGTGTTACATCACTTATACAAATGAAAAAACACATGATGTGATCCGCAATAACTTACATCGCTCACCTATGTATTCAGGTGTAATTGAAGGTATTGGTCCACGTTACTGCCCTTCAATCGAAGATAAGATCGTACGTTTTGCTGATAAAGACAAACATCAAATCTTTGTTGAGCCTGAAGGTTTAACATCATACGAATTATATCCAAATGGTATTTCAACGAGTTTACCGTTTGATGTACAGCTTGAAATTGTGCAATCAATCACTGGTTTTGAAAATGCACATATTTGTCGTCCTGGTTATGCTATTGAGTATGACTTCTTTGATCCGCGCGACTTAAAGCAATCATTAGAAACTAAGTTTATTAATGGTTTATTCTTCGCAGGCCAAATCAATGGTACAACCGGTTACGAAGAAGCTGGCGCACAAGGTTTAATTGCGGGTATGAACGCGGCATTACAAGTACAAGGCAAAGAGTCTTGGACACCTCGCCGTGATGAAGCATACACAGGTGTACTAATTGACGACCTAGCAACATTAGGTACTAAAGAACCGTACCGTATGTTTACTAGCCGTGCTGAATACCGTTTATTACTTCGTGAAGATAATGCCGACATTCGTTTAACTGAGAAAGGCCGTGAACTTGGCTTAGTTGACGATGCTCGTTGGGCTGCCTTTAACGAAAAAATGGAAATCATCGAAAAAGAAACGCAACGTTTAAAAGAAACATGGATCCACAAAGATCACGTTGCTGTTGATCAAGTAAACGCGTTATTAAAAACACCACTGACTCGTGAAGCGAGCCTTGAAGATCTGATCCGCCGTCCTGAAATTCGTTATAACGACTTAATGGCAATCGATGGTTTAGGTTCTGAGTTTGATAACCAAGCTGCACTTGAGCAAGTTGAGATCCATACTAAGTACGCAGGCTATATTGCTCGTCAGCAAGATGAGATCAATAAACAGCTACGTCATGAACAAACTGTATTACCAAAAGACTTTGATTATTCAACTGTTTCTGGTTTATCGAATGAGGTTATTGCAAAGCTTACTGATAGTCGTCCAGATACAATTGGTCAAGCGTCACGTATTTCAGGTATCACCCCTGCTGCTATTTCGCTATTATTAGTCTATCTGAAAAAGCAAGGCTTACTGCGCAAGACTGCGTAGTTGGTGAGGAATACAGTGTTACAACAACAATTAACTTCGCTGTTAGCGCAAACTGATATTGCGCTAACAGAAAAACAGCAACAACAACTTGTGCAATATGTTGAATTATTAGACAAGTGGAACAAAGCGTATAACTTAACCTCTGTTCGTTTACCTGAAGAAATGATGGTTAAACATATTATGGATAGCTTAGTTGTTGCACCACACCTTAAAGGCAAACATTACATTGATGTAGGTACGGGTCCTGGTTTACCGGGTATCGTATTAGCCATCGCTTTACCTGATACACAATTTGTATTGTTAGATAGTTTAGGTAAACGCGTACGCTTTTTGATGCAGGTAAAACATGCACTTGGTCTTGAAAATGTAACCCCAGTGCAGTCTAGAGTTGAAGAATATCAACCAAGTGTTAAATTAGATGGTGTATTAAGTCGTGCATTCGCCTCTTTACAAGATATGGTTGACTGGTGTGCGCACTTGATTGATCATTCAGGTAAATTTATCGCCTTAAAAGGCGTATTTCCGAGCGAAGAACTAGACTCATTACCTAAAGGTATTAAGTTTGATGAAAAAATCAGCTTGGAAGTACCTGAGTTAGATGCGCAAAGACATCTAATCATTCTATCTAAAGACTAGGGATCAGAGCACTGTGGCAAAAGTCATCGCATTAGCAAACCAAAAAGGTGGTGTTGGTAAAACAACCACCGCTGTGAATCTCGCGGCATCGATGGCCGCGACGAAGCGTAAAGTGTTATTAATCGATCTTGATCCGCAAGGAAACGCTACCATGGGTAGTGGTGTCGATAAATACGGTGATGTTGCGACTATTTACGATTTATTGATTGAAGAAACACCAATCGATGAAGTGATCAATAAAGAAACCTCAGGTGAGTATCACTTAATTGCTGCTAATGGCGATGTGACTGCCGCTGAAGTTAAACTAATGGAATTGTTTGCTCGTGAAGTGCGTTTACGTAATGCGCTTGAACAAATTCAAGATCAATACGATTTCATTTTTATCGACTGCCCGCCTTCACTTAACATGCTTACTGTTAATGCAATGGCTGCCGCAGATTCGATTTTAGTTCCGATGCAATGTGAGTATTATGCCCTTGAAGGTTTAACGGCATTAATGGATACCATTACTCAGCTATCTAAGCTAGTAAATCCAGCGTTAACAATTGAAGGGATTTTGCGCACCATGTATGATCCGCGCAATCGCCTTGCAAATGATGTATCAGAACAACTCAAACAACATTTTGGCGATAAAGTATATCGTACCGTTATCCCACGTAATGTCCGTTTAGCAGAAGCGCCGAGTTTTGGTGCCCCTGCCATGTATTATGACCGTGCATCAAGTGGTGCTAAAGCTTACTTAGCCCTAGCCGGCGAAATGTTACGTAGAAAAGAGAAAACATCTTCAGCAGTAGCCTAACTTCGAGGTAAAAAAATAACATGTCTGCTAAAAAACGCGGTTTAGGCCGAGGACTCGACGCTTTATTAAGTTCATCAAAACCTGCCCCAAGTGCAAATAATCAGCAACAAGCGACAGCAACACCAGAGCAAGTCTCTGAAGTTGTTGCAGAGCAAAGCAAAGGTGAGCTGCAAAAATTAGCGATTGAGTTTTTACAATCGGGTAAATATCAACCGCGTAAAGACATGTCTGAAGAAGCGCTAGAAGAGTTAGCCAGCTCAATTCGTGCCCAAGGCATCATTCAGCCAATTGTTGTGCGCCAAATTGGTGCAGACAAATATGAAATTATTGCTGGTGAACGTCGTTGGCGTGCTGCTCAACTTGCAAAATTAGATGCTGTTCCATGTATCATCAAAGATGTGCCAGATGAAGCAGCCGTTGCAATCGCATTGATTGAAAATATCCAACGTGAAGACCTAAACGCGATGGAAGAAGCGATTGCATTGAATCGTTTACTTAACGAATTTGAACTCACTCATCAACAAGTCGCCGAAGCTGTTGGTAAATCGCGTACGACTGTGACTAATTTACTACGTCTAAATAACCTTAACGAAGATGTTAAAATCTTGTTAGAACATGGCGACATCGAAATGGGTCATGCACGCTGTTTATTGGCACTTGAAGGCGAAGCGCAGTCAGATGCTGCTAGATTAGCGGTTGCTAAAGCGTTGACTGTTCGTGAAACTGAGAAATTAGTTCGCTCTATCTTAGAACCAGCTCCGAAAAAAGAAGTGCAAGAAAAAGATCCGGATGTCAAACAGTTAGAACAAAAACTTGCTGAAAATTTAGGCGCCAAAGTAGAAATAAACTACAATAAAAAAGGCAAAGGAAAACTGGTTATCTCTTATACAACTCTTGATGAGTTGGATGGCATTTTAAGCCGTATAAATTAAGACTATTCCCGTCATTAATTAATAACATGTCCAAAAAGAGACATTTGTGGTGTTTTTGCACTACAAAGGGTCGACTCAAGTTGCAAAACTGGTAGGAATCAGTATAATTTCGCCAGTTTTCATACCCTGACAATTTAACGTTCTAAAGGTTAACAAAACGTGACTAATAGGTTAGCAAAGCCGTATAGGCTTGCCGCATTTAAATTAATTTGTCTTCAGGGTATCGTAGCATTAATCGCTGCAGTAATTGTTTTTATAGGTTGGGGAGTCAATGCCGGCCAGTCAGCGCTTGCTGGCGGAGCTGTTGCACTACTCCCTAATTTTGTATTTGCTGTCTATGCATTCCGTTATATGGGTGCAAGTCGAGTAAATCAAGTGTATGCCTCGCTAAAGCGCGGCAACGGATTAAAATTTATGCTAACAATCGTTTTGTTTGCACTGATACTGAAGTCTTACACGGTCGTTTTATTACCGTTTTTCTGTGTTTATGTATTGGTGTTATTTAGCGGATTGTTTGCGCCCGTTTTTTTTAATCATTAACTTTTGGGATATAACATGGCTGCAGAAGAAGTAACTCTATCAAGCCATATTCAGCACCACTTAACTAACGCTAAGATGTGCTCGACCGACGCTGGTCTTGCCTTCAACAAAGCGTGTGCAGACAGTGGTTTCTGGACATGGAATATAGATACCCTCGCATGGTCAATCGGTCTAGGTCTTGTATTTTTATGGATCTTCCGTAGTGCCGCTAAGAAAGCAAATACCGGTGTACCTGGTAAATTTCAGTGTTTCATTGAAATGATCGTTGAGTTCGTTGGCGACAACGTACGTGACACATACCACGGTAAAAGTGCATTAATCGCTCCATTAGCTCTAACGATTTTCGTTTGGGTGTTCTTAATGAACTTAATGGACTTGATTCCGGTTGATTTCCTACCTGCATTAGCTGGCTTCGTTGGCGAGCAAGCATTTGGTATGGATTCTCACGATGTTTACATGAAGATTGTACCTACAACAGACATCAACATGACTGCTGCACTTGCTATTGGTGTATTCATTCTGATGATCGGTTACGCAATCAAAATCAAAGGGATTGGCGGATTCTTAGCTGAATTAACGCTTCACCCGTTCAGCTCTAATAACAAGCTAGCGATGGTGTTCTTAATCCCATGTAACTTATTACTAGAAACAATCGCTTTAGTTGCTAAGCCGTTCTCGTTAGCACTGCGTTTATTCGGTAACTTATATGCTGGTGAGTTGATTTTCATCTTGATCGGCGCAGTTGGTTTAATGCAACTACCGTTGCACTTTATTTGGGCTGTATTCCACATCTTAGTAATCGTACTGCAAGCATTCGTATTCATGATGCTTACAATCGTATACCTAAGCATGGCAAGCTCAGATAATCACTAATTTTTTACACTTTTAAATTTTAACTTTAATTTACAATTGAAACTTTGGAGAAAAAAATGGAACTAATGATTGGTCTTAAGTACATCGCTGTTGCTCTACTTATCGGCTTCGGTGCAATCGGTACTGCTATCGGCTTCGGTAACATGGGTGGTAAATTCCTTGAAGCTTGTGCACGTCAACCTGAACTTGCACCTTCATTACAAGTTAAGATGTTCATCCTTGCTGGTCTAATCGATGCCGTAGCTATGATCGGTGTTGGTATCGCAATGGTATTGTTGTTCGTACTTTAATATTATTTTTTGAACAGCTTACTATTTTAAGGAGGAGCGGTCGTGAACTTAACAGCCACTCTTATCGGTGAATTAATTGCATTTACGGTTTTCGTACTTTTCTGTATGAAATACGTATGGCCACCACTAAATGGTGCAATTGAAGCTCGCCAGAAGAAAATCGAAGATGGTTTAGCTGCCTCTGATAGAGCCGAAAAAGACTTAGAACTTGCGCAAAAGAAAGCTGCTGAGCAGCTTAAAGAGGCAAAAGCTCAAGCGGCTGATATCATTGAACAAGCTAAAAAGCGTGCCACGCTAATCGTTGACGAAGAAACTGTTCGTGGTCAACAAGAGCGTGAAAAAATTATTGCTCAAGGGCACTCTGAAATCGAAGCAGAGCGTAACCGTGTAACAGAAGAACTACGTAAACAAGTAGCGACGCTGGCAGTGGTTGGTGCTGAGAAGATTTTAGAGCGCGAAATCAATCAAGCCGCACACAGTGACATCGTTGAAAAACTTGTCGCTGAGCTGTAATTAGGAGGGTATGAGCATGTCTGAATTGGCTACTATCGCTCGCCCATACGCTAAAGCGGCTTTTGAACTTGCCGTTGAAAAAGGCACTGTTGAAAGTTGGAACGACATGCTGTTCTTTGCTGGCCACGTTGCCAGCAACGAGCAAGCCGCTGCCGCGCTAGCTGGATTGCCTACTGCTACTGAACAAGCAGATCTGTTTATCAAGATCTGTGCAGAGCAGCTCAACGAACAAGGTCAGAACCTAATCAAGGTGATGGCTGAAAATGGACGTTTAGTTGCACTGCCTGCTGTTGCTGAGTTATTCGCTGAATTTAAAGCGGACTACGACAAAGAAATCGACGTTGACGTGATTTCTGCAACACCGCTTGCTGCTGAGCAGCAAGCAACATTGGTAGCGGCACTTGAAAAACGTTTCGCACGCAAAGTTAAGCTGAATTGTAGTGAAGATACTACAGTTGTTGGCGGTCTTATCATTAAGGCGGGTGACACTGTAATCGACGGCTCAGTACGTGGCAAATTAGCCCGCTTAGCTACATCACTACAATCGTAATTGGGAAAAAGAGCATGCAACTTAATTCCACTGAAATTTCAGATCTGATCAAACAACGTATTGAGCAGTTCGAAGTTGTAAGTGAAGCTCGTAACGAAGGTACTATCGTATCTGTTACTGACGGTATCATCCGCATCCACGGTCTTGCTGACTGTATGCAAGGTGAGATGATCGAGCTTCCTGGCAACCGTTATGCTATCGCACTAAACCTTGAGCGTGACTCAGTAGGTGCTGTAGTAATGGGTCCTTACGCTGACCTTAAAGAAGGCGTAAAAGTTAAATCAACTGGTCGTATTCTAGAGGTTCCTGTTGGTCGTGGTCTACTTGGTCGTGTTGTTAACACACTAGGTGCACCTATCGACGGTAAAGGCGCTTTAGATAACGACGGTTTTGAACCTGTTGAGAAAATCGCACCAGGCGTTATCGAACGTCAATCAGTAGATGAGCCAGTACAAACTGGTTATAAATCTATCGATGCGATGATCCCAGTAGGTCGTGGTCAACGTGAGCTTGTGATCGGTGACCGCCAAACTGGTAAAACTGCATTAGCAATCGATGCTATCATCAACCAAAAAGGTACAGGCGTTAAGTGTGTGTACGTTGCAGTTGGTCAAAAAGCATCTACTATCGCTAACGTAGTACGTAAATTAGAAGAGCACGGTGCATTAGAAAACACAATTGTTGTTGTTGCATCTGCTTCTGAATCTGCGGCACTTCAGTACCTAGCACCATTCTCTGGTTGTACTATGGGTGAATACTTCCGTGACCGTGGTGAAGACGCGCTAATCGTATATGATGATTTATCTAAGCAAGCTGTTGCTTACCGTCAAATCTCATTACTACTTAAGCGTCCACCAGGCCGTGAAGCATACCCAGGTGACGTATTCTACCTTCACTCACGTCTTCTAGAGCGTGCATCACGTGTAAACGCTGATTACGTTGAGAAGTTCACTAATGGTGAAGTGAAAGGTAAAACAGGTTCATTGACGGCATTGCCAATCATTGAAACTCAAGGCGGCGACGTTTCTGCGTTCGTACCGACAAACGTTATCTCTATCACCGATGGTCAGATCTTCTTAGAAACTGACTTATTCAACTCAGGTATCCGTCCAGCTGTTAACGCTGGTATCTCGGTATCTCGTGTTGGTGGTGCAGCGCAAACTAAAATCGTTAAGAAACTAGGTGGTGGTATCCGTCTAGCGTTAGCTCAGTACCGTGAATTAGCTGCGTTCTCGCAGTTCGCGTCTGACCTTGACGATGCAACACGTGCTCAATTAGAGCATGGTGAGCGCGTAACAGAGCTAATGAAGCAGAAACAGTACGCACCAATGTCTGTTGCTGAAATGTCTCTGTCGCTATTTGCTGCTGAAAAAGGCTACCTAAAAGACATCGAAATCGCGAAAATCATGGATTTCGAAGCTGGCCTAATTTCATACGCAAACAGCACATACGCAGAGCTAATGGCTCAAATCAATGAAACTGGTAACTACAACGCTGAGATTGAAGCTCAACTTAAAGAACTTCTAGAGAAGTTCAAGTCGACGCAAACTTGGTAATTTAGTTATGAATGGTGAGCTTTAGGCAACTAAAGCCCACCTGATTCGGAGAGAGAGTCATGGCCAGCGGAAAAGAGATTAAAAGCAAGATCGGGAGTATCAAGAATACTCAGAAGATCACCAGCGCAATGGAAATGGTTGCTGCGTCTAAAATGAAAAGAGCGCAGGAACGTGTGGCGTCAAGCCGTCCATACGCTGAAAACTTACGCCAAGTGATTGGTCGTGTTGCTCAAGCAAATCTTGATTTTACTCACCCTTTCTTAGAAGAGCGTGAAGTAAAACGAGTTGGTTATATTGTTATCTCTACTGACCGTGGTCTATGTGGTGGCTTGAACTCAAACGAGTTCAAAAAAGTTGCCCTAGATGTTAAAGCGTGGAAAGAAAAAGGCGTTGAAGCTGAATTTACTACTTTAGGTAGCAAAGCAGCTGGCTTTTTCCAACGTTTTGGCGGTAAGTTAGTCGCTAAAAAAGCGAACTTAGGAGATACACCTTCACTACAAGACGTTATTGGTCCTGTAAAGACAATGCTAGATGCATACTCTGAAGGTAAAATTGACCGCTTATACGTAGTATTTAACAAGTTCGTTAATACTATGAAGCAAGAGCCAACAATCGATCAGTTACTCCCTTTGCCAAAAGCTGAAGAAGAAGTATCTCAACATTCTTGGGATTACTTATATGAGCCAAACCCAGAAGCAATTTTAGAAGCTCTGTTAGTACGCTTTATTGAGTCTCAAGTATACCAAGGTGTAGTTGAGAACGCTGCCTCTGAACAGGCTGCCCGTATGGTTGCAATGAAAGCTGCAACTGATAACGCAGGCGACCTTATGGATGAGTTACAGCTTGTTTATAACAAGGCTCGTCAAGCTGCAATCACACAAGAAATTAGTGAGATTGTTGGCGGTTCGGCAGCAGTTTAACGCTTCGGCAAAGTTTAATGAGAGGAATAGACATGAGTTTAGGTAAGGTCGTCCAAATTATCGGCGCCGTTGTGGATATCGAATTTCCACAAGACAACGTGCCAGCCGTATATGACGCACTAAAAGTAACAGATGGCGACTTAGCTGGTTTAACTTTAGAAGTTCAACAACAGCTAGGTGGCGGTGTGGTACGTGGTATCGCACTTGGTACTACTGACGGTTTACGTCGTGGTACTGCAGTAGAAGGTACAGGTCAGCCAATCCACGTTCCTGTAGGTACGAAGACACTAGGTCGTATCATGGACGTTTTAGGTAACCCTATTGATGAAGCAGGTCCAATTGGTGAAGAAGAGCGTATGTCTATTCACCGTGCAGCACCTTCTTATGAAGAACAATCAAGTTCAGTAGAACTTTTAGAGACTGGTATCAAGGTAATCGACCTTGTATGTCCATTCGCTAAAGGTGGTAAAGTTGGTCTATTCGGTGGTGCCGGTGTTGGTAAAACCGTAAACATGATGGAACTTATCCGTAACATCGCAATCGAGCACAGCGGTTACTCAGTATTCGCAGGTGTTGGTGAGCGTACTCGTGAGGGTAATGACTTCTACCATGAGATGAACGACTCAAACGTACTAGACAAAGTATCTCTAGTATACGGTCAAATGAATGAGCCACCGGGTAACCGTTTACGCGTAGCGTTAACTGGTCTTACTATGGCTGAGAAGTTCCGTGACGAAGGTCGTGACGTACTTTTCTTCGTTGATAACATCTACCGTTATACTCTAGCGGGTACAGAGGTATCAGCACTTCTAGGTCGTATGCCTTCAGCAGTAGGTTACCAACCAACTCTTGCTGAAGAAATGGGTGTACTTCAAGAGCGTATCGCATCTACTAAGACGGGTTCAATCACTTCAATCCAAGCGGTATACGTACCTGCGGATGACTTAACTGACCCATCTCCAGCAACAACGTTTGCTCACTTAGATGCAACAGTAGTACTTTCTCGTGATATCGCTTCACTTGGTATCTACCCTGCGGTAGACCCACTTGATTCATCTTCACGTCAACTTGACCCACTAGTAATCGGTCAAGAGCACTACGATACAGCGCGTGGCGTTCAAACAGTTCTTCAACGTTATAAAGAACTTAAAGACATCATCGCAATCCTAGGTATGGACGAGCTTTCTGACGAAGATAAGCAAGTTGTATCTCGTGCACGTAAAATCCAGCGTTTCCTATCTCAGCCGTTCTTCGTTGCTGAGGTATTCACAGGCGCGCCTGGTAAATACGTGTCACTTAAAGACACAATTGCTGGCTTCAAAGGTATCTTAAACGGTGAGTTTGATGATATGCCAGAGCAAGCGTTCTACATGGTTGGCTCTATTGAAGAAGCTCAAGAAAAAGCCAAAAGCATGTAATTAGGAGGGTAGTATGGCGGCTATGACTGTACATCTTGACGTAGTAAGCGCAGAAGAGAGCTTGTTCTCTGGTCTGGTTGAATCGATTCAAGTGAGTGGTAGTGAAGGTGACCTTGGTGTTAACTATGGTCACGCTCCATTATTAACTGCCCTAAAACCTGGTATGGTACGTTTAGTTAAGCAATTTGGTCACGAAGACGTGATGTATATTGCTGGCGGCACGCTAGAAGTTCAACCGGATCGCATCACGATTCTTGCAGATACTGCAGTACGTGGTGAAGACCTAGACGAGCAAGCGGCTGAAAAAGCTAAACGTGATGCTGAAGAGCAAATGGCGAATACGTCAACTGCTGAGTTAGATTATCAACAAGCTGCAGTGCAACTTGCTGAAGCAATCGCTCAACTTCGCGTAATTCAACAATTACGTAAAAAGTAAGCCTACTCGGTTTTCGAAAAGCCCACTTAAAGTGGGCTTTTTTGTGCCTAAAATTCACTGTTTTATACCCTATTCTGATCATTGTACTTATAACCTGCACTTTTCCCCGCTACAATGTGTTAATTGATAATGAGCTAAGCTTTTATACAAGGTTCTTTCCTTCAAGCTAGGATTGAGTATTTGCACATGATGTGACTTGCGCAACTTTGCATGTTTATAGCTAAATTCATTACGTCCCACTAAAACAAAGAAAGAAGGATATTGTTTTAATGTCTCTGACTACCGTTATTCTCGCTGCGGGTAAAGGCACCCGTATGCGCTCTGCTCTACCTAAGGTATTACACAAAGTTGCTGGTAAACCTATGGTGCAGCACGTTATCGATAATGCCACTGCCCTTGGCGCTCGTGAAACAAATCTTGTTTACGGTCATGGCCGTGAGCAGCTTCAAGAAGCCCTATCGCACAACCAAGTAAACTGGGTATTACAAGAAGAACAACTCGGTACGGGTCATGCTGTTGCTGTTGCTAAAGAACATATTGCCGATGATGACACCGTATTAATTCTCTATGGTGATGTGCCACTAACAAAACGCGCGACCTTAGAAAAGCTACTTGCTGCGACTCCAGAAAAAGGCTTAGCAGTATTAACGGTTACCTTAGATGACCCATCAGGTTATGGCCGAATGATCCGTGAAAATGGCAAGCTAGTAGGTATTATCGAACAAAAAGATGCTTCACCTGAGCAACTTGCGATTAAAGAAATCAATACCGGTATTATGGCTGCTAATGGTGCGCTACTTAAACGTTGGTTAGGTAACCTATCTAACAATAACGCTCAAGGTGAATATTACTTAACAGACATTGTTGCGATGGCACACAGTGAAGGTGTTGAAATTACTTCTGCACAGCCTGAGCATCCGATGGAAGTTGAAGGTGCTAATAATCGCGTACAACTTTCAACGCTTGAACGTGCATACCAAGCGTGGCAAGCAGAAGAGCTAATGCTAAACGGCGCAACACTTGCTGATCCTGCTCGTATTGATATACGTGGTGAAGTAACGACCGGCGAAGACGTACTGATCGACGTTAATGTTATTTTCGAAGGTAAAGTAACTCTGGGTAATAACGTACAGATTGGCCCAAATTGCGTACTTAAAGATTGTACTATCGGCGATAACGTTGTTATTAAAGCTAACTCACTGGTTGAAGAAGCCAGTGTTGCAGCGAAATGTACTTTAGGTCCTTATGCCCGCCTTCGCCCTGGTGCGATTATGGAAGAAGACTCACACATTGGTAACTTCGTTGAGATGAAAAAGACTCGCTTAGGTAAAGGCTCAAAAGCAAATCACCTAACCTACTTAGGCGACACTGAAGTTGGCGAAAAAGTTAATATTGGCGCAGGTACTATTACTTGTAACTATGATGGCGTAAACAAATCAAAAACTATTATTGGAGATAACGCCTTTATCGGTTCTAACTCATCACTGGTGGCCCCTGTTAATATTGGCTCAATGGCAACGATTGGCGCTGGCTCTGTTATCACTAATACAGTTGAAGACGATCAGCTTGCAGTCGCTCGTGGTAAACAACGTAACCTTACTGGTTGGAAGCGCCCAACTAAAAAGTAATGAGCTACCCTACTAATTTATAAATAAAAAGCGAGTTTATACTCGCTTTTTTTATGACTAAATTTTGTTCTCATAAAAGTGCCATATAGTTGTAATACCTGGGTGTTGTAATTACCTCAATACAACTCCAAGGAAAAATAATAATGTTAAAAAGATCAATTATTGCGCTATCACTTTTAACCATTCTTTCTGGCTGCTCATTAGACGGTGACGACGGCAAAGACGGCCTACAAGGTGAACAAGGTCCTGCAGGTCAAAATGGTACTAATGGAACTGATGGGGTAAATGGCATCGATGGTACAAACGGAACTGACGGAGCAAATGGTACAGATGCAAACGCTGCTTTAACTATAAATCTTATCGGCCGTGCAGTGCTGAACGCAGAAAGCCCTGAAGGTGCTGCGGAAATTGTTGCTTACCAAGCATCTAAACAACGAATATTTGCTATCAATAGTTCCGGTGATTCTGCGGTCGTTAATATCATGAAAGCCGATAGCTTTGACCGTGCAGCTTTAGTTAAAAATAACGAAGGGGTTATAAACGGCACTAATTTAAGCTCAGAGATTACCCTTGCACTTAATGAGCACAGTGTGGGCGATGCAAACAGTATCGCTATTGATGCTAATAATGAACTTTTAGCCGTCGCAATGGCAGCTAGTAATACCGGTGATGCTGGTTTAATCGCATTTTATGATATCAGTGGCGACGAGCCTCAGTTTATTAAAAATGTCACTGTTGGCGCCCTACCCGACATGGTTACTTTTAGCCATGATGGCAATAAAGTATTGGTTGCAAATGAAGGCGAACCTAATGGTGACTTCAGTATTGACCCTGAAGGCTCTATCAGCATTATTAATATCAATGATGGTGTAATTGCAGATACTGCTATTAGCATTACTTTTTCGGCTTATAACGACAAACAAGCAGAGCTTGAAGAACTTGGGATTGTATTTGCTAACCCGAGAGGTCGAACAATCAACGGTAACTTGATTAATACAACCGTAGCAATGGATTTAGAACCTGAATACATCAGCATTTCAAAAGACAATAAGTTTGCCTACGTGTCACTACAAGAAAATAACGCCCTTGCTATCGTCAACCTTGAAGATAATAGCATCGAGCTAAAAGGCTTAGGTTTTAAGGATTGGTCTAATTTACTTTTTGATGCATCAGATAAAGACGGTGGCGTTAACTTTAAATCGTACCCTGGTCTCTATGGCATGTATCAACCAGATACTATTTCAAGCTTTACTTGGAAAGGTGCTAACTTTATTGTCACAGCGAACGAAGGTGATGCTCGAGAATACTTCTTTGATACAACCGACGAAGCTGATTGTTTAGCAAAAGGTGGTCTAGATTACGATGAAGATGATGGTTGTTTATCATATATAGATGAAACCAGAACTAAAGACTTAACACTGGCAAGCAATTTTGATTACCTGAACAATGACAACAGTGATATTGGCCGTTTAAAAGTGACCACTGTTAAAGGTGATGAAGATAATAATGGCGAATATGAATCACTCTATGCATATGGAGCCCGCTCTTTTACTATTTGGGATAGTAACGGCATGGTGGTTTTTGACTCGGGCGATCAAATCTCACGCATTACTGCATCAGTTCACGGAGCAGCATTCAATAATAACGAAGATGAAAATGACGGTGATAGTCGCTCTGATGACAAAGGTGCAGAACCAGAAGCGTTAGCACTGGGTACGATTGGCGAACGTACATTTGCATTTATCGGGTTAGAGCGTATGGGTGGCATTATGGTGTTTGATATTACTAATCCATACAATGTGACATTCCAAGATTACTTTTTTAATCGTGGCCTAGAAGCTGATGCAGATATAACAGGTGATCTTGCTCCTGAAGGTATGGCATTTATACCTGCAGAACAAAGTGCAACGAATGAAGCATTGCTAGTTGTTGGTAATGAAATTTCGGGTTCAATCGCTGTTTGGGAAATTTCTACTAACTAATTCGCCTTATAAAAATAAAAAGCGACATAGCTAATTTAAAGTATGTCGCTTTTCTATACCATTTTATCCTCACAAAAATGACTGCTTTTTGAGCTAAAACCCCTCTGCAGCCCTTTATTTGTATGGTTATTGTACTAATTTGAAAATAATCAAAAAAACCTTCAAAAAGTGCTTGCGTTAATTCTTCGCATCCCTATAATGCGCATCCACTGACACGGCGGGCAGCAATGAAAAGCGCTGAACAAAGTGACACAGAGTTAAGTAAAACTTCGGTTTAAAACGGTCTAAAAAGAAAGTTTAAAATTAAGTGTTGACTCGAAAAATTAAGGATGTATTATACGCATCCCTAGCGACAGCGTCGCAACGTTCTTTAACAATATAAAGCAATCATCTGTGTGGGCACTCGTACAGATTGAGTTCTAACAGCAGATTCTAGTTCGCTAGATGACGCAAACAAATTTAGAGTCTCAATTGAACTGAGTGACCAACGGAAACAAGTTTACTTGTTTCAGCACAGTCAATTCGATTCGAAAGAATCAAAATTCAGAATTCATTGAGCACGAAACTTCGG
>NZ_JAKEVM010000070.1 GCF_022398475.1 Pseudoalteromonas shioyasakiensis
ATAAATATGAAAGTCACGGAAGACGAATAATAGTTATCCCCCTCTATTGTTATTCCTTGATTCTTCATGAGTTTTCAAACTATAAGCGGTTTCGTTTATTGTGAACTATTAAATGGAGTATTTATGAAAAAGTTAAGCGCATTATTTGCCTTATTGGTTTTAGCAGGTTGTTCATCAAGCCATGATGTTGAGCCGCAACCTGAGCCTATTGCAGAAGTAACGCCTGAAGTGGTTGTAGATGAATCGGTAATTTCATTAACGGTTGTCACAACACCTGATGATGCGCGTGTTCGTATTATGAATATTAAACCTGTTTATGAAGATGGTATCGAACTTGATGAAGGTAAGTACGACATTGAAGTAACAAAGCCTGGTTACTTAACTTATCGCAAATGGGTTGTTGTTGATAAAAAAACGATTCTAACAATTGAGCTTGATAGTATTGAATCAATTCAAGCTGCTCAATAAGTGGTTTTAATAAAAAAGGAAAGCAATGGCTTTCCTTTTTTGATCTTCTTTTAAATTAACTGCAAATAATACAGTGACGACAGTGCACTGCAATTAACAATAATTGTTAGCCAAAGTACGGCAATAAAACTGCGTTTTTTAGATTTATGCCTTAACCATTGCTGTGCAATTAATGAACCTGGCCAGCCGCCGATTAATCCTAAAATATGCAGTGTACGCTCAGGTACTCTTATCACATGCTCGCCATGTTGCATCGCTAAACGTTTATCCCAGCCATATACCAAAAAGCTTATTAAGCTCGCTACGCTGTAAGTGCCTGCAATAAAGTAAGTAATATTAAGTTGCCACGATACCAGCCATAGCAGCGCTAGAAACAACAATGAAAATGTAATTAATGTTTTCTTAATCAAGGAATTATCACCTATACTCTGCAAAACAAATTAATTTTATCGGGGCGCTATTATGGCATACCTAAAATCACTTTTACTATCAATCTGCCTATGTTCACTTTCTGCTATGGCAGCAGAGCAACAACTTGATGACAAGCTAAAAGTGTTTGAGCCTTACTTAGGCACGTGGCAGTCTGACTTTAATGTCTCAGCAGGTAAACCTGCGGTGTAAGATGTGAGTACCTGGCAACGCGCGCTCAATGGCACGGCGATTAAAACTATTCACTCTATCAATGAAGGTGAATATGGTGGTGAGTCGATGATTTTTTGGGACAATAAAAAGCAGTCTTTGGTGTTTTATTACTTCACTACGGCAGGTTTTTATACCCAAGGCACAATGAATGTACTTAGCCCTACTCAATTTGTTGCTTATGAAAATGTAACGGGTAATAAAGAAGGGATCACTAAGGTGAAATCGACAAGCGAGTTTAAAGACAACAGCTTTGTGGTGTCGACCTCTTACCTTAAAAAAGGTCAATGGACAAAACCCGATACCCGAACTTACACCCGCAGCGAAAAAACAGTTAAGTTTAAATAAAAGCTTTAAAAAAGGGTAAGGCGTTTATCACCTTACCCTTTTTTATCAATGCCTAAAGTCAGCCATTAATGCTGGAATACCTGGCAGCATACCTACCATCGCCATTACGCTTGTTAAGATAACAAACATCACTAATGGAATGATCCAGCGGCTCATTGGAGTTAGTTCAGAGCTTCGTTCTTTACAACCAATTAAGCCCAGATTGTCGAGCAACATAGTTAATGACCAGCCAAATGCAGGATTCACTAAAGTCGATGAAAACACCACAATAGCAGCCGATTGCGTAGTTTTACCTTCGCGGGTCATTTCCATACCCGCTTCTAGAAGTGGGATAAACACACCAACTATTAGCGCAACGCATAACACGGGTTGCCAAATAGCTAAATCCATTGGGTAACCCCAAATACTGGCAATAATACAAAATAACGCCGTTAATACCGCACCTGCTGGAATTGGGCGTTTAGCGATGGCTGCTGGCACGATGTAGGTTCCCCATGAAGAGGTAAAGTTAGAGCCGCCTAACAAAGAACCAAACGTTTGGCGGATTGAAGCACTGAACATGGTATCGTCAATGTTCATTTGTACTTTTTCTGTGCGTTCTGGGTAACTAATTTTTTGGAATACTTGATGCCCTAAAAAGTCAGGTGACCACATAGCAACCGCAAGCACCGCGAATGGCAATACCACAACAAAGCTCTCTAGGGTCGGTAAACCCAGCATCCAACCAGTGTTTTCACCCCACCAATACATTGGGTTCATATTTGGTAAACCCGGTGCTGTTTTAAACTCAAACGGCGCTCCCAGTAAAAATGCAATTAAACCGCCAAGTAAACAGCTTAATGGCACGGCTAACCAACGTTTTTTGTAGTGCTCAAGTAATGCATATAACACGATAGTCGACAAAATCACAATGAAAGCAATATGGGTCATATCAATACCTTCAGCCCATGCAAACAGCTTTTTAACCTGCGAAATCGTGCCAATAAAACCAAGGTAGAGCAGTAAACCTCCACACACGCCTCGGCTGGTTAACCCCGCCAGTAAACTCCCGCCTTTACTAAGTGCCAGTAACAGACCAAACGCCCCTATTAATAGACCGAAGGCCATTGGGTGACCCCCTGCAGCAACCACAATAGGGATCAAAGGAATAAGCGGCCCATGCGTACCCGCTAAGTTTGCTGTTGGTAAAAAGAAGCCCGAAAATAATAAAATGAAGATCGATACAATTAACAGTTCATAACGCACGTTTTCTAGAATAAAGCCTTCACCTAAGCCCAATGGCGCGGCAAATGTTGCAGCAATTGCACCCACCATGACCACCTTGCCTATGGTGCCTGCCATGGCAGGGATAGAGTCTTCTAATTCAAACCGATAATCACGAAACGGTAAGTTAGGACGCCAGCGCTTAGGCTGCATAATTTGTAATTCGTGTTCAAGGTATTCGTCACGACTCGAAAATTCACTACTTGGTTTATGAAGTGCTTGATAGCTTTGCTGGTCGGTATGAGTATCCGATCCTTGTTCAGCAGGCGTTTTTGACGCTGATTGCTGCCTCGTATTCATGAGTTCTCCTACTGCCTATCTTGAAAAATTGTGTGAGTTTTTATTATGCAGTTAGGGTAAAGCAGCCAGATACAAAACACGATTAGGCAAAAGGTCGGGTATGAATTTATAAAATAGGTGTTTTTAATAAGTTGAGAACATCTGAATATAATCTTAACACATTGATATTTATTGAATTACTGATAATAAACCCTTTTAAAGAATAAGCTCTTGGTTGTTTTTTAAGCACATTAACTATTAGTCTAATAAATTGTATGAATAGCAAACAACTAGAGAAAAATCACTTTTAGTTTAATCTAATTTGCCTATTCTCCAACTGCTAATATACTAATTTATTAGTAGCTTTATTAATACTAACTCGCCGGTCGGTGGCTTTCTTACATAAGCGCATAAAGGGATGTATGAACACACAGCTCAAACCTTGGCAATTTAATATCATTGTTTGCTCTGTTTATCTGCTGTTTGGCTTGTTTACTATGCAAGTGTTAAAAACACTGGCGGTATGGCCACCAGCAGGAGTCGCATTAGCAGGCTTGATGTTATTTGGTCGTAAAGCCTGGTTGGGCGTTGCATCAGGCACCTGTTTAGTTGTGCTTTGTTACTTTTATCTCAGCGGCTTAAATCCATTCACGTTTAAACACATAGCAATAAATGCCGCAACAACCACAGGTAATACTCTCGCTGCTTTAACTGCATTTTGGCTAATTAACCGAAAACTTAAACAACACACACTGCTGACAAGCGTCACCAGTTTAGCCAGAGTGTTTATTGTTGCTTGCATTGCGATTGGCATGATTTCTGCGCTTTTCGGTGTGGGCATATACTCGCTAGTTAGTATCGAGTGGTTTAATGGCTTGTATGTTGGCATATTAAATTGGAGCATTAGCAATGCCCTAGCGGCGATTGTATTCACCCCAGCCCTTTACTTTTTCTGGCGAAATTGGCCACACCCGGTCACGCCTAGTGAATTTTCTAAACTTCTGTTGCTAACTTTGACCGTGGTTTTGTTGTGTTATTTTATTTTTGGCCCCGCATACACAACCATGACATTACCATTTTTGCAACCTGCATTACTGTTGTTTCCGCTACTTTATGCTGCCACGCGATTATCACCAACCGCCACCAGCTGCATGAATATGTTGGTGTTTTTTGCAGCTTGGGTCGGAAGTAATCAAGGCTGGGGCTATTTTTATTATCATCATCCTAAAACAGCAGAAGTGACCATGCAGTTTTTCTTTTTATTCACTCTTTCAGCGGTATTACTTATTCAAGCTGTGTTTATTCAGCGCAAGAAAGAACAACAAAAACTAACCACCATGCTCGAACAAAAAGTAGAAGAAAGAACCTATGAGCTAGAACGTGCTAAGCATGAAGCATTAGCCTTATCTGTGACAGATCATTTAACACAACTTTATAATCGCCGTGGTTTCTTCGAAAAGGTTAATCAGCAGTTTGCAAAATATCATGACGCGCAAGGTACCTGCTCCTTATTACTGTTAGACTTAGACCAATTTAAAGCTATAAACGACAAGTTTGGCCACGCTACTGGCGATGAAGTAATACGAACCACCGCACATAAGCTCATCCAACATAGCAAAGCATCAGATATTGCGGGACGCATTGGTGGTGAAGAATTTGTCTTATTTTTACCTATGGCAAATAACCACACAGCCTTTGCTATCGCAGAAAAGATCAGAGCCGATATCGAACAACAAGACATCATCGCCGACAACAAACACGTTAAATTCACCGTGAGTATTGGCGTAAGCACCTTACAAGCAAGCGAACAGCACATAGAATCGATGTTAAAACGCGCCGATAAAGCATTGTACCAAGCCAAAAACCAAGGCCGTAATCAAGCGCAGTGTAGTTAGAATGAGTTTCGAGTTGCTAGTTAGGAGAGACGAGGTACGAGGTACGAGATGCGAGGTGCGAGGTGCGAGGTGCGAGGTGCGAGCATGTAGCAGCGGTTTTACATCGCGTTTTATTCTCCTATCGCCCTTACCTCACCCATGTCGCGGCATAAAGCTGCTGCTACCTTGTAGGCGTCACGCTTGCTTGGCGCGCGAAACAAGTTTCACGCCTACGTCCAAGGATCTAACTTTTGTGTGGTGGTTAATTATTCATGACTAAAGTCATTCCTACGAGATGTGAGGTGCGAGATGCAAGATGCGAGAATGAGCTTAAGACTCCTTGCACTATACGACTAGTAATTAATTAACGGCTCTGTTAAAAATACACTGACTATGGAAGAAAACGAGCTATAAGCCCGTTAAGTTTAATGGAATTACTATCCTTGTGAGGTTCAAATGGAAATTGAAGTAAACAGACCAAAACAATATCATGATAAAATTAGAGATTACACTTTATGGGCCGACTCTAAAAAAATCGGCAAAGTCAAACCCAACTCTTTAGCCAACTACACAATACCTGATGACGCTGAATTTATCTGGTTCTCCATTGATTGGTGCTCTAGCCCTAAACTTTCTGTCAAAGATATTCAATCAAATAAAGTAACTGTTTCGAACACTATGAGCAGAAACTTACTATCGGGACTATTTTTACCCATTTATTACGTTACTTTTGGTAAAAATAATTATCTAACAATTACGAGCGATGTATAACCACCCTTAATCGATTTTAGGTTCGATTACTTCATCGCATAACGATATTTTTACCCTTTGTCGCGGCATAAAGCCGCTGCTACCTTGTAGGCATGGCGCGCGAAACGAGTTTCACGCCTACGTCCAAGGGTTTAACTTTTGTGTGGTGGTTAATTATTCATGACTAAAGTCATTCCTACGAGAAACGAGATGCGAGGTGCGAGCATGTAGCAGCGATTTTACATCGCGTTTTTCTCGAACCTAGCACCTTAAAACTATTTCGTCTTTAACTTATTCAACTCATCATCTTGTTGTGCAACGAGTGCATTGAGTGTTTGGCTACCATCTCCGGCTTGGGTAGATAGCTCAGCTAGTTGCGATGCGGCATCTGAAATTAACGTCAGGTTGCGGTTTATCTCTTCTGTGACTGAGCTTTGCTCTTCTGCAGCCGTTGCAATATGGGTAATTTGCTGCGTGATTTCGTCCACTTTGACGACAACTTCGTGTAATGCATCAAATGCAACGGAGGTTTCATCTACCGCGGTTTGTGCACGCACAACACCTTGTTCAATCACTTTAGACGCGTTGCCTACTTCTAGCTGTAAGCTGTCGATTAGGCCACTGATGTCATCGGTTGATGAACGTGTTTTTGAAGCAAGTGCCCTTACTTCATCAGCTACTACCGCAAAGCCACGGCCTTGTTCACCAGCCCTTGCTGCTTCAATTGCTGCATTCAGTGCAAGTAAGTTTGTTTGCTCTGCAATTGTTCTGATCACATCTAAAATTTGTGTAATGTCGTTACTGCGTGCCGCAACTTTTTCAACCGCTTGATTGGCCTCTTTGATTTCATCCGACATGGTTTTGACTTGGGTAACCGCAGACGACAAGCTCGATTCACTGCTCACAACAAGGCTGTTTATTTCATCAGCTTGTTGCGCTGACTGCTCTGAGGCTCTTGCTACTTCGAGTGCTGTTGCGCTCATTTCATTCATGGCGGTCACTACGCTCTCAATTTCTTGGAACTGAGCTTGAACGTTGTGCTTAGTATCAACAGCAACACTGGTCGCTAAGTGAGCCTGCTCTTTGGTTTGCGTTGATACATTTTTAAGCTCACCAATTAAATCGCGTAATTTAGCAAGAAACGCATTAAAGCCTGTTGCCAATGCGATTAGCTCAGCGTGGGTATCAACATGCAAGGTTTGAGTTAAGTCACCTTCAGCACTGGCAAGATTATCAACACGCTGTTGAATTTGCTGTAGTGGTGCCACAATTGTGCGGATCACTAAGGTCATGATCACAAAGGCGGCACCAGCAATAATAATACCGGTCACCAAGATTAAACCGCCTAGTGTATTGGCATTTTCGCTCATGCTATTTGCCAGTGCATGCGGCCCTTCAAGGGCAAGCTCTGCGGGTACTTCAATCAATAAGTTCCACTGTGTTTTCGCAAGCTTAATGGTAATTGGATAGTTAACTAAATACTCATCACCGACTTTAAATACACCACTTTGTTTTTTCGCTTTTACGTAATTGTCTAAAGTGCTTTTGGCCACCGCCTCTTTTAACGGTCTGCCTAGCTTATCTTTGTAATGGCTACTACCAACCACTAAATCGAGTGAGCTTAATAGGGTAACGCGGGCTTTACCGTTATACAGCTCTTTTGAGAGTTTTTCGGTCATGCTTTGAAACACTGGCAGGGTTAAATCAACCCCAGCAACACCAATAAATTCGTTATCACGAAGAATGGGCACAGTTAAAGAGGTCATCATTTCAGAGTAACCAGGGGTGATTTCGTATAAGTAGGGCTCCATAATACAAGGCACTTTGGTGTCTTTTACACACAAGTACCACTCAGCTTCTCGCTGACCAAATTCATTGAGCGTATCGACATATTTCTCAGCCGCATCGTCAACCACCTGTTGTTCAATGGCGCCATCTCGATTGCGCGTGAAATAAATTTCGAGTGTGCCAACACCTGCTACAGAGTGGTCATAACCACTGATGAAATTTGCATCACGGCCATCAAACGCATTTGCTTCAAATTGCGAATAAATAGATGAAAGAATAGTATTTTTTTGTAACAGAGAGCGATTTAACTCAACCACAGCATCGCGAGTTAAGGTACCTGCCGCATCATGATCGCCTAAGATAGCGGCAAATGAGTAAGGTACTCGGTACGCTTCGTTAATAAACCCAGCTACTTGTTCACCATATGCGGCGGCATTTGAGGCGAGTTTGTCTTCAACTTCAGCAACAATCAACTTTTCTGATTGCGCAGCTAATTGCTGGTTACTGTTTGACAGTTGCCACCATAAAACACTTGATAAAACAAACACAGTAATAAAAATACTGCCTACCGTAAGCCATAATAACTTTTTCGCTAATGCTAACTGCCGCATCGACATTTCCTGTTTTTATTGTAGGTTTGATAATAGTTTAGACCATTTGCATGACTTCACAGGGACAATTAGAAAAAAAGTATGAAGTTTTAGTGTGATTGAGCCTTTTTGTAAAGTTAGCGCATATTTTGCTGCCATTCGGTGGGTGACACACCAAACCAAAGCTTAAAGCGACGACTAAAAATCGACAGCTCCGCATAGCCTAAACGCAGTGCTAAGTCGGTCATATTGATATGCTTTTGTTGTAATAGTCGCATTGCCTCTGACTTTCTAACTTCGTCCAATAATTGCCGATAACTGGTGTTATGCTCAGTTAATATGCGTTGCAGCTTTTTGGGGTGGAGCCCAACACTTTTGGCGGTATTTTCTTTATTGCACTCACCGGTTGCTAGCAACATTTTCATCGCACCTTCTATTTGCAGCATTTCATCGGGGAGTTTATTAAGGCGTTGCAGCTCAAGTTGATCGGCTAATAAGGTGTCTAAAATGGCATCATTGAGCTGAGGTTTATAGGATAAAAATGCGCTTGAAAAGTAAATCGCATCAACGTCACTTTTAAACTCAACCTCGCAATTTAGCACTTTATTAAATAAAGGCCGCTGGTTCACCGCGACAGATTGCCGTAAACACACTTTATCGGCGCGCCATTTCGGGCCAACTAATTCTTTTAATATTTTATTGACCAAACACACTGCCAACTGCGATTTTTGCTCAAACTCGTGTTTTTCGTCAGAGAGTCGGACAAAACGGACCTCACAACTCGTTTGCCCAAATAAGGCAAGGTTTAGCACAATGCCTTCGGCATGCAGGTATATGTATTTTTGAGCAACATTAAGGGCATCAAGAATCGTAGGTTGGCGAGACATGTAAGCACCAATCAAGCCCACAGTGCTCATACTTTGTGATGCGCCAAGCTTTAAGCCAAAACATGGCTCATCACACACTTGGGCAGCAAGTTCAAGTAATTCAAGGTAATGAGCGTAAACAACAAAGCTGTCTGGGTCGCGTAGTTGTGCGGGTAAAATACCCGCTTTCTCCAACAAAGTAATAGGGTTTACACCATATTGTCTCACTAAATTCTCAAACCCAGCTAAACTAGAAGAGCGAATTAAACTTTCCACGCAGTGTGCCTTTTGTCCTAAAGAGTCATTTCAGTGTCCTAAAAAGTCAAACCAACTGCAAGTGATTTATTTATGCTAGAACAAACTCTGACAAATAGAACATACAGATGAACATTGCCACTAAACCAGTAAGCTTCGACAACATTTTAATGGCCGACTTAGTCGCGCAGCGCAGCCACGCTAAAGCTGAGGGTATTGAAAACTACCAGCAAAGACGTGAACACTTACTTGCGTTAAAAGCTATGATTACTGAGAACCAAGCACGTATTATCGAGGCTATTAATCAAGACTATGGTAATCGCTCTCGCCATGAAACCTTACTTGCCGAAATCATTAATGCCTGTGCAGATATCAATAGCACTTTAAAGCACCTAAAAAAGTGGATGAAAGTGCAAAAGCGACATGTTGATCATCGTATGTATTTAGGGGCAAAAAACCGAGTTATTCCACAGCCGCTTGGTGTTGTAGGGTTAATTGTGCCGTGGAATTTCCCGATAAATTTAGCCTTTAGTCAATTAGCTGCTGCATTTGCAGCAGGTAACAAGGCGATGGTTAAAATGTCTGAAAACTCTCGACATTTAAGTGCGCTTTTAGGGGAGCTTGTAGGCCACTATTTCAAACCCGAAAAGCTGCAATTTTACTGTGAGACTGGTGAAGTAGGCATCGCCTTTTCAAAGCTTCCCTTTGATCATTTAATGTTCACAGGCTCAGGTGAAACCGGTAAAAAAGTGATGGCTGCAGCAGCGCAAAACCTAACGCCTGTAACCCTTGAGTTAGGTGGTAAATCTCCTGCTGTGATTGCGACTGATTACCCGATGCAAAAAGCTGTAGAGCGCATCATGTATGTAAAACAAATGAACGCGGGGCAAATTTGTACCAATGTTGATTATGTATTTGTGCATCAGTCTCAACTTGCGCTATTTATCGATACAGCAACACGCTGGGCAAAAAAGCATGTACCAGATATTCATAGCCAAGACTACACAGCCATTATTGATGACCGCGCATTTAAACGCCTTACAAACTGTATTGAAGAAGCCAAACAACTCGGCGCTGACGTTATTACGCTTAGCGACCAAGTGGCAGATGCCAACACGCGAAAACTGCCACTGACATTAATTTTAAACAGCAATGACAGTATGAGCATTGATACCCGCGAGACATTTGGACCTATTTTAATGGTAAAAACCTATCAAGACTCGCAGCAGGTCGTTGATTATATTGCAGGGCGAGATAGGCCTTTAGCTTTTTACCCTTTTAGCTACGACAGACAGCTTATTAACTTTTATATTGAGCAGGTGATGTCGGGTGGTGTAAGCGTTAACGATGCCCTGTTTCATGTCGGTCAGCACGACTTACCTTTTGGTGGCGTAGGTGCCAGTGGTATGGGGCATTACCATGGCTATGAAGGCTTTTTAACCTTTTCAAAATTACGTCCGGTGTTTTATCAAGCCAAGTTTTCGAGCGTGAAATTTTTAATGCCGCCTTACGGTAGATTTGCCGATAAGCTTTTAGCCTTTTTAAGTAAATTAAATTCATAATAATAAACACCAACAGGTGATAATAATGCAGCAACACACATTTGATTTTGACCAAATTATTATAGGCTCTGGATTTGGTGGCTCGGTTAGTGCGCTTCGCCTAAGCGAAAAAGGCAACCGGGTTTTAGTACTCGAAAAAGGCCTACGTCGCGACGATAAGGAGTTTCCAAAGACCAACCTAGATATCAAAAATTATATGTGGCAGCCAGAAATTGGCCTAAAAGGCTGCATTCAATTTTCGTTTACCAGCAAAGTCACTGTGCTGCATGGCGTGGGTGTGGGTGGTGGCTCACAAATTTATGCCAATGTGCACCTTATTCCTGATGATGAAGTATTTCAATCTCCAGCGTGGACACGAATAAAATCAGACTGGAAAGAAAGTCTAAAGCCCTACTATGGCCTTGCACAGCGCATGTTAGGCAGTGCCAAAAATACTTATACCAATGTTGCCGATCACACACTAAAAGAGATTGCCGAGCAGATGGGTCAAGGTGACTCATTCAAAACCGTGAACACTGGGGTACTTTTTGCAAAACCCGGCGAAGCCTATAACAAAGAGCTACCCGACCCATACTTTAATGGCGATGGTCCAAGACGAAATACCTGCCATTATTGTGGTAGCTGCATGATTGGTTGTCGCCATAATGCCAAAAACACCTTAATGAAAAACTATCTGTACTTTGCCGAGCGCAATGGCGTAGAGATAAGACCCAGCTCTGAAGTAATCAAAATCACCCCGCTCAATGCAGATGGCAGCGCCGGATACAAAATTAAGATTAAAGATACAAGTCATCGCAACAGCCATATTTATACGCTAACAACACGTGGCGTTGTGCTAAGCGCAGGGGTCATGGGCACCGTGCCTTTGCTTTTAAAAATGCGCGATAAAGACAAAACACTCCCCAATATTTCAGCTTGGCTAGGTCAGCAAATTCGCACTAATTCAGAAACCCTCACCACCGCGAACAACACCACTAAAAAAGTTGATGATGGTGTTGCGATCAGCTCATTTATTTCGGTCGACAAAGACACCAATATTGAAATTTGCCGGTTTAGAGAAGGCGCCGATGGCACATGGCTATATTTACCTTACGTTCCTATGGTGACTGGAAAAGGCCTCAAGCGTATTGCTAAGTTTTTAGTTAATACACTGCGCCATCCAATAAAAACAGCCAAAGTCTTGCGGCCAAAAGGTAAAGCCCGCAGCTCGATTCTATTTTTGGTGATGCAAAAATCCGAGGCGTTTATTCACCTAGAATGGCGACGTAAATGGTATCGATTATTTAAAAACGGCATTACTGCAGTGCAAAAAGACAATGACACGCCGCTTAGCGTCAGTTTTCCAAAAGCAGAAGAAGCAACCAAACTCTACGCCGAAAAACTCGGTGGCGTGCCGGGCTCAGCCTTATCTGAAGTGCTCTTTGGTGCCCCAATGACGGCGCATATAATGAGTGGAGTCGCCATGGGAACTGATGCCTCTAACGGCGTAGTTGATAGCTCTGGAGAAGTGTTCGGCTATCAAAACCTACGAGTTATTGACGGCTCAATCATACCGGGTAATTTAGGGGTAAACCCATCATTAACCATTACCGCATTGTCGGAATATGCAATGAGCCAAGTGCCGGTATTCGATGCAGCCCGAGCAAGCAAGATAAAGCCAATAGAATTTAGTGAACCACGCGAAGGCCTAGTATCAGCGCTTACTGGTTCAGGTGATTTAGCAAAATCGATTGCTGAAAAACAAAAAAGCCGTGCATAAAGCACGGCCTATTTTGATAAATAGCAATTAGATCACTGATAATTCTACAGCAATGTTACCATGCGTTGCGTTTGAGTATGGGCATACTTCGTGCGCTTTATTAACCAGTGCAAGGGCGGTGTCTTTATCCAGATCACCTACCGATACCGCAAGCTTAACAGCAATACCAAAACCACCTTCGATAGGACCAATTGATACTTCAGAGTTAATATGAGTATCAGCAGGTAATTTAACTTTTGCTTGGCCAGCCACTAACTTTAATGCACCGATAAAACAAGCCGCGTAACCTGCTGCAAATAATTGCTCAGGGTTTGTACCTTGACCATCATCACCACCTAACCCTTTAGGAGTTGATAGTGCCACATCTAAACGACCATCATCTGATTTTGCTGTGCCTTCACGGCCACCTGTTGCTGTTGCTTTTGCTGTGTATGCGACGCTTTGTAGTTCTTTCATGATTACTCTCCTAATTGAGTGAAAATATACTTTGCATGCAAAATATATTAGATCAGCTTTTTCGGGATTGCAAATACTTTGTATGCAAATTAAAATACACGTATTGAATTTTGAGGATCGAGTATGAAATACCCACAGCTAAAATTAGATAACCAGCTATGCCATCGCTTATATATGGCATCGAATGGGATTGCCCGTGCGTATAGAGATTCTCTTAATCAATTAGATTTAACCTACCCGCAATACGTAGTGATGATGGCGCTGTGGGAAAAAGATCAGATCAGCATTGCTGAATTACTTGAAAAAACCGCCATTGATGGTGGTGCAATGACGCAAATTTTGAAAAAAATGAGCGATAAAGCATTGTTGTCGATCACCAAAGATAGCCAAGATAAACGCAAACGACTCGTGCAGCTCGAAGCCAAAGGCAAGGCGATGCAAGATCAAGCTGCCGATATACCGTCGCAAATTCGTTGTCGCTTCCCAAGCATTAACGAACAACAAGCACTGCAACTGATTGAGTTACTCGATTTAGTAAATAGTGACCTTAATTAACAAAAATTATTTGAAAGTGAATTTGGATAATACCAACTTGCTTAATAAAGTGGGCTTTTTGAGGCAAGAAAACCTCGTTGATAACAAGGCAAAAATTTCGTTATTTAGTTGTTCTAAATGAGAAATTTTTAACGCTGGTAGCGACAGGTTTGCTCCCTCAAAATGATTACGTATTATTGCGAGCTGGTATCTAAACCGCTTTTTAATAAAACTAGATGCGCTATAGTGTTCAAAACTCATCAATACGGACACCATCATGAAAGCATTTGGATACACTACAGCAACCCCAACGTTATCGGACTCATCACTACAAGCGATTGAGTTACCTGCTCCCGTTGCTACAGGTCACGACATTCTTGTCGCCGTAGAAGCAATTTCAGTAAACCCTGTTGATACTAAAATTCGCGCCAATGTGTCACCAGACACTGGCTACAAAGTCATTGGCTGGGATGCCGTGGGAACCGTTAAAGCTGTTGGCGACAAAGTTTCGTTATTTAATGTCGGTGATCGTGTGTTTTATGCTGGCGACTTAACGCGCCAAGGCAGTAATGCTGAGCTGCAACTTGTTGATGAACGCATTGTCGGTCTTGCACCAACAAGCCTCAGTAATAGTGAAGCAGCCGCCCTGCCATTAACCAGTATTACGGCATGGGAGTTATTGTTTGACCGCTTACAGATTGAAAAATCTAAAAGCAATAAGCCAGCCTCTGTATTAGTGATAGGTGCCGCAGGTGGTGTAGGCTCAATTTTAGTGCAGCTTGCCAAACAGCTTACCAATTTAACAGTTGTTGGTACCGCCGCACGAGAAGAAAGCGCCAACTGGCTTAAAGACTTAGGTGTTGATCATGTGCTTGATCATAGCAAAAACCTTAACGAGCAACGTCTTGCGGCCGATCTGAATGAATTTGATTACGTAGTGAGCTTAACGCACACCGACCAACACCTTGATAGCATTATGGAAGTGATCAAGCCACAAGGTAAATTGGCACTGATCGACGACCCTGCAAGCTTTGATATTTTAAAGTTAAAGCGTAAAAGTATTTCGTTGCATTGGGAGTTTATGTATACCCGCTCAATGTTCCAAACCGATGATATGATTGCCCAACATCAGCTTCTTTCTGAGCTCTCGACCTTAGTTGATAACGGCACAATCAAAACAACATTGGGTGAGCATTTAGGTAAAATAAACGTAGCAAACCTTATTAAAGCCCATGAGATTTTAGAATCTCACAAAGCTCGCGGAAAGCTTGTGTTGGAGGGGTTTGAATAGCTAGCTGCGAGGGGAAAGTTGCGAGTTGCGAGAGTAAAGTTACGAGGTGCGAGATACGAGAGTAAAGAAGCGAGAAGCGAGATGCGAGGGGCGAGAAGCGAGGGCGAGCAAGTAGCAGCGATTTTACATCGCGTACTTCCTTGCTCAACAATAAAAACACGCATCATTAAAGTGCATTACTACGCTTGCCTTTCACTATTTTAGTGCCTGTTTTTGGGGACGCCCTTACCAGCGAATATTAACCAATTGATTTTTAATGTATTTAATTTTAATAAAGGTTTGGCACAGATCTTCCAATAGTGAGTATGAACTGGCACTAACAAGGAGACTAACGTGACTAACTTCTTTCACACTCTTTATCTACTTTGGCGATTAGACATCAGCACATGGCATATGCATGAAGCAAACGATCCGCATAATGTGGCTGATTTGGAGCGTCGCTATGTTAAATAATGACCCCGCATTTATTGAAGCGCTTAAAAAAATTTCGGTTCATCAACTAACAATCACTGAAGCGTCTGAGCAGTACGACATTCCTAAGCGTGTGTTATACAAAGCCGCACGACAGCAACAAGTTAAACAGAACAAACAAAAAGCGTATTTAATTGCCACTCAGAAGCGCCTTCAACAAAGTCTACGTAATGTAGAAATGGAGTTAGCTAGCTTCAGCTAAATAACTTCTGTATGGTTAAAATACACGCACAATAATGATGGATTAAGTATGCACGCAGTAGAAGTAAACTTTGATGGCTTAGTGGGGCCTACTCACAATTACGCGGGATTATCGTATGGCAATGTCGCTTCACTAAGTCACGCCTCTTCGCATTCCAACCCTAAAGAGGCCGTGCTTCAAGGCCTTGAAAAAATGAAAGCAATGCACGAATTAGGGCTAGAACAAGGTATTTTTGCACCTCATGCTCGCCCCGACATTAATGTGCTAAAGCGTTTAGGCTTCTCAGGCAGTGATAGCCAAATTATTGAAAAAGCATTTAAAGCAGACCCTATTTTACTGCGAGCTTGTTATAGTGCATCGGCCATGTGGACAGCCAATGCTGGCACTATCTCGCCTTCAGTCGATACGCTTGATGGCAAAGTGCACTTTACAGCTGCTAACTTAAATAACAAATTTCACCGCTCGCTAGAGCCCGTTACAACTACGGCTTTATTAAAAGCCATGTTTAACGATGAGCGTTACTTTAGCCATCATACGCACTTACCTGATCAAGGCTTTTTTGGTGATGAAGGCGCCGCAAACCATAATCGATTATGCGACAGCCATGCAGATACAGGGCTTGAGATCTTTGTTTATGGGGCAAGTAGCTTTAATAGCGCCTTACCAAAACCCGTTAAATTTCCTGCAAGACAATCTCTTGAAGCTTCGCAAGCAATTGCCCGTCTACATCAGCTAAAGCCAGAAAATCAGTTATTTATTCAACAAAATCCTGATGTGATAGACCAAGGTGTCTTTCATAACGATGTAATCGCTGCAGCCAATGGCAATGTACTTTTATGCCACGAACAAGCGTTTTTACATCAAGCTGATACGCTAAAACAGATTAAACAAGCTTACTTAGGTAACAAGCCACTCCATATTATTGAAGTGCCAACCAACAAAGTGAGCATTACTGATGCTGTAGGCAGCTATTTATTTAATAGCCAATTAATTACCTTAAGTGATGACAGCATGATGCTGGTTGCACCTAAAGAGTGTCAGCGTAATCAAGCTGTTCACGATTACATTCAAGAAATGATATTGGCAGATAACCCTGTTCAGCAAGTGCGCTTTTTTGACTTGCGCCAAAGCATGCAAAATGGCGGTGGCCCTGCTTGTTTACGCTTGCGTGTTGCACTCAATACTGACGAACTAGCCGCGGTCAATCCGAGTGTACGATTCAGCGAAGAAAAATATAACCAATTAGTGAGTTGGGCGAATAAGCATTACCGTGACTCGTTAAGTAGCGACGACTTTGCCGATCCAATGCTTTTAACCGAAAGCTACCAGGCACTTGATGAGTTAACCAACTTACTTAACTTAGGCTCTGTGTATCCATTTCAACAAGAATAAATAATGAAAATTAAAGCTGTACACTCTATTAAAGGGGTGTCTAAATCACTCAATAGTTTACTGATTGATATCGTTGCCAGTGGCGCATCAATCGGCTTTATTGCCCCGCTATCATTACAGTCAGCACATGACTACTGGCAAGGAGTCGATGGGGATTTAGCAACGCCTTACCGTAGGCTTTATCTTGCCCTTGATGGTGATACGGTGATTGGCTCAGTGCAGCTTTCTTTGTGCGCTAAAGCCAATGGCACTCACCGCGGCGAGGTTGAAAAGCTCATGGTGCACAGCGAACATCAAGGTAAAGGAATAGCAAAACAATTGATGAATAGCCTAGAAACCGACGCCCGTATATTAGGGATTCAATTATTGGTACTTGATACCCGCCAAGGTGACACTGCTTCATATTTATATCGCAAACTCGATTATATTGAAGCTGGCACTATTCCTGGTTTTGCGAAAAGCTCATCCGGTGAATTTGACGCAACGGTGTATTTTTATAAGCAGGTCGCTTAGATCTGCTTTTTATAGCCAATTGATATAATCATAAAGTCGACTAATAAAAATCTTTAAACGTACTAAACTAGTACTGCGGATTTTTATTAGGAGCGATAAATGGCGCTATCAATACAGCAACGGGTACTCTTTCTAGCCCTACTTCCCCCCCTACTCATTGCAATTATGCTGACACTCTACAATTATGTGCAGTCAAAACACAGTGGTGCGCAAACCGTTGAAAGTTTTGCTACACAAATGGAAAACGACCGAAAAGCAGAAGTTAGTAACTATCAAAAAATTGCCATGAGTTCGATTGCTCATCTCATCGCACAAGATGATGGCTCTAATACTGAACAGCTACAAAACCAAGCAAAAAGCATTTTGCGTAATTTGCGTTTTGATGATGCTGGCGATACAGGCTATGTGTTTGTATATGATGTAAAAGGTGTCAACATTGCTCATGGCGTTAACGCCTCACTTGAGGGTAAAAACCTTTATGATTTTAAAGACCCTAATGGGGTTTATCTCATTCGAGAACTGATTGATGCTGCAAAGAACGGCGGTGGTTATGTTCAGTATTCTTGGAAAAATACCAATGGCAGTGTGAATCCTAAGCTCGGCTATGCCGCTTTAGTACCAAAATGGAATTGGGTGCTAGGAACCGGTTTTTGGATCAGTGGCCTTGAGCAACAAGTTGCAGTGACAGAGCAACGTGTTAATGAAGGTATCGATAATGCCTTTATAAACACCGTTATCGCTTCAATATTCGCAGTTGCAATTACCGCAGCGATTGCAGTGGTGGTATCGCGCAGTATTACTAGCCCTCTGCACACAACCGTACTAGCAATGAACGATATATCACAAGGTGATGGCGATTTAACCCAACGTTTAATGGTGAAACGAGACGATGAACTCGGCAAGCTTGGCAGTTCGTTTAACCGTTTTGCCGATGACGTTGGTAAGATGGTTATTGATATTCGCCAATCATCGCAATCGATGAATCAAGCGTCACACAAACTCAACGAGCTACTTGCCAATATGCACGCAGGTATTAATCGTCAACATGAAGAAAGTGAACAAGTTGCAACCGCAATAAACGAAATGTCGGCGGCGTCAATGGAAGTTGCCCGCAGTGCTCAAGAGGCCTCAACCGCAGCTGAACATGCCGATCATTTAGTAAAACAAGCTAACAACCAATTACTCATTGCCATGAAAGTGATTAATGGCCTTGCCAAACAAGTTGATGAAGGGGCTAATGCGGTCGATCAGCTTAATCAACAATCGAGTCAAATTGGTAGTGTGCTTGATGTGATCAGAAACATTGCCGAGCAAACAAATCTACTGGCACTGAACGCAGCTATTGAATCTGCCCGAGCTGGTGAAGCGGGTCGTGGCTTTGCGGTGGTGGCTGATGAAGTGCGAACTCTAGCAAAACGCACGCAAGATAGTACTCATGAAATAGAGGCAATGATTGAGCAAGTACAGCAAGGAACAACAACTGTAAATAGCATTATGCAGTCAATCAAATCTGGCAGTGCAACCAGTGTTAATGAGGCAGGCGAAGTCGAAAAAGCGCTTAATGAAGTACTGCTTTCGGTTAACACCATCACATCACAAAATGCACAAATTGCCACAGCCGCTGAAGAGCAAACGTCAGTGTCTGAAGCCATTAATCAAAACATGACGACCATTGTCGATATTGCTAACAAAACCGCTAATGATACCGATGTAGCCACATCGTACATGCATGAACTAACAGACACGGCAACGCAGTTAGAACATAATGTAAGCCGTTATAAAACCTAATAACTGATTGATGGTTAGGCAGGCATTGCAGCCTGCTTAACAAAAATCATTGGTCTTTTGTAAGTTCTTTAACCAATCGAACAAGTCATTATCGTAGCGCTTAAGACGCTGTTGTTGCTTATCGCTGAGACTGTAAAACGGTGCAATGCAGATATATTTTTCACCCATAATAAGTACTAACCGTAAACCAAAAAATGAGTAATGGTGAATAAACTGCACTTGTCTTGCATGCATATGGCGGCATTGCCCAAATATATTACGGTAATGCACACCATGACGACACACCGTTAAATTGCGCTTTGAATTAAACACAAGTAGCGCTAATAACAACGTAACTGCACAAGCTAAAAAGCTAAAAAGTAAGCTGCTCACTTCTGATACGCTATTAATAAATCCCACAAATAAGATTAAGTTAAATGCAGCTAGCAGTGCCCAACTCCTCAACTCAAAGCGCTTTTCTAAATCAATGACCTTCATTTTTGTTCCTAGATTTTTATTTTTTGCGATGGTGTCAGCAAAATGTGGAAGAAAAATGGATTTGCTTAAAAAGCACGCTAAATTTGCATTTATATTTTGTCGTGGCTTTCAGCTTGTTACATAAAAGGTACAAAGGTGTTAATCGAAACTTATTATTAGCAATTCAAGTTACATTAAGTTTTAGTTATTACACTATTAGTAAATTTTTAGAACACAAAGGGAAGAAATGATGAACTTTAAAACTACATTACTTAGCAGCGCCGTTTTATTTGCACTTGTTGGTTGTGGCTCAGATGACGACAAGAACGACTCGGTTGATCCTCAGCCGCAAACTGCACAGTTCACATTAGGTGTGTCTGATGCACCAGTGACAGGTTTAAAAGCTGTTAATGTTGTGTTTGATTCAATCACATTGAAAACCCAAGGTGGTGAAGAGTTCACTTTTGAGACCCGTGAAGATGATGATGAAACCATGCCTGAAATGGTTAACCTATTAGACTACACAGGTGATGATGTATTTTCTTTATTAGAAGATGAAGAAGTAGCTGCTGGCGAATATCAATGGATCCGTGCAGATGTTATCAATGGTGACACAAACGATTTAACCATGACTTCGCATGTTGTTTACGAAGATGACAGCATTGCACCACTGGTTGTTAAACGTAAAGGCAACGATGGTATCGGTGAAATCCAACTTGATGGCTTTACCCTTAACCAAGCTGGTAACGACTTTGTTATTGAATTTGACCTTAAAAAGTCACTAGTTGATCCACAAAATAGTGATGAGATCTTCTTAAAACCACGCGGTGTTCGCTTAGAAAACCTTGCTGAATCTGAAGATATCGAAGGCACTGTAAGCGATGTACTTATCGCTAACTGTGAAACTGATAATATCGATATCGCACTAGAAGATGGCTCATTCGGTCATGCTGTTTACCTATACAGCAGCGATGTTGAAATGCCAATGGACAACTATGAAGTTAACGAAGACGAAACACCATTAGATGCACCTCTTGCAACGGCGGATGTTGTTTTCGATAGCGAAGATAACCAATACGAATTTGAACTTGCGTTCATTCAACCGGGTGACTACCAACTTGCTTATACCTGTGCAGCGCATATCGATGACGTTGAAACGCAAGACGAAGCATTTACGCTTTATCAAGTAAAACCAATTACAGTAACATCGGGTGAAGACTTAGACGTGTCTTTCACTGTTTCTGAATAATATTGGAATCAATACCCCCATTAAAAAGCCCGCACTGCGGGCTTTTTGTTGTTTAGAGTGTGTCGTAACGAATAATTACTTCAGATATTTGATCCACCACTTTATCTGCACCGGTTTTAATGTCTTCCATGATCATGCTGACTTCTTCAACATTTTGCTGAGACTCACCAGACAGAGCTTCGATTTCTTCGATAAGAGCCGTCATTTTTGCTGCGATTTCTTGCGTCTTTCCAATCAGGCCTGATATTTCACTGGTCGACACAGAAGTACGTTGCGATAAATTTCTTACTTCATCGGCAACCACCGCAAAGCCACGACCATGCTCCCCGGCTCTGGCAGCTTCAATCGCTGCATTTAAGGCTAGTAAGTTTGTTTGCTCTGCGATGCTATTAATGGTGGTTACAATTTCACCTATTTGTGATGACTGCTGCGCTAACACATCCGACAGTTCACGAGTTTGATGGACCTGCTCGCTCACTTTTTTTGAAGACGCAACACTACTTAAAATTCGCTGCTGACCATTCGTCACAACTTGCGAGGTTTCTTCAGACGTGTGGCCGGCATTTTCTGCTGCATGTTTAACTTCTTCGGTGCTGTTAACTCTGGCGGTGACATCAGATGCAAACTTAATGATCTGCGTCACTTTACCCTGTTTATTAAAAATAGGGTTGTAGGTTGCTTCTAAATAAAGTGGGCTGCCATCACGTTTTTTACGAGAAAATTGCCCAGAGAAAATGCGCCCGTTTGCAAGATCTTGCCAAAAGTTGGGGTTCTTTTGATAAAAGTCGTCATAACAAAACAGTTTGTGATGCTGACCTTGAATTTCAGCAAGACTGTAACCTACAACATTTAAGAAATTATCATTCGCAGAAATAATATGACCATCCGGCGTAAAGCGGATCATCGCAGTGCTTTTATTAACGGCATCATAGATTGCCGACATCTCATCAAGTTTCTCGACTTCTTTAGTAATTTCTGAAGCGAACTTAATTGCACAGCGCACCTTGCCATCATCACCGCGAACAGGAAAATAGGTTGCACGCAGCCAAATATCTTCGCCGGCACCATTTATGCGCGAGAAAACCCCTGACTTTGCTTGGCCTCTAGCAATATCTTGCCAAAACGTTTGATACTCTTTTGAGCTGCTATATTCAGGCGCACAAAACTTACTATGATGCTGACCAATAATATCGCCAGCTTGCACTTTCATTGTTTTACAAAACAAATCATTGGCTTCGAGAACAGTTCCATCTGGTGTAAGTTCGATATAAGCAATATTTCCTCTGATCCCAGATAAATATTGCTGACTTTTATCAACATCATGCTGCAAGGCATCAATGAGTTGATCTTTATTTTTACTAAACCACATTGAAACACCAGTTATTAGGGTAGTTAAATAAATATTAGCTCAGTAGCATAAGAAATAGAATTACAAAATGGTTCTTTTTTCTTAATGATTAACAGGTTAACCAACTGCCTGTTCTTACACTAAAGCGCTTTCTTCTTAAACATTGAGCAAATATATAAT
>NZ_JAKEVM010000071.1 GCF_022398475.1 Pseudoalteromonas shioyasakiensis
GCGAGCACAAAAAGCGAACAAGCCTCAGTAAATAAAACGAGGCCATCAAAAAGCACTTAAGTATTGTTTTACTATTGTTTTTCAGTTGTTTAATACAATTGTGTGATTTTTGTGTAAATTTGATTTAAATCGTTTTTGCCGTTTTTAGAGACTAGACTGGGTTGTTTTTTAATCTATACTAAAAGGTGCTTATCAAGAGCAAATGGTACTATTAATGAAAAGGGATGATTTATGAAAAAACTAATAGCGGCGGCTATTTGTGGTTTAGTTTCAACGGTAAGCTTAGCTGCAGATAAACCAAACGTATTAGCCATAATGGTTGATGACGTTGCGCCAATCTCACTCAGTGCATATTCGCATGGTATGACCTACCCAACCCCTAATATTGATCGCATTGCTAACGAAGGTGCATTGTTTACAGACCACTATGCACAACCTAGTTGTACAGCGGGTCGTGCTGCGTTTTTAATGGGGCAATTACCAATTCGAACAGGCCTAACAACGGTAGGCCAACCGGGTAACCCACTAGGTATCAAAGAAGCCGATCCTACCTTAGCTGAATTTTTAAAAGATCGCGGTTATATGACTGCGCAATTTGGTAAAAACCACTTAGGTGATTTAGATGAGCACTTACCAACAAAGCATGGCTTTGACGAATTTTACGGTAACTTGTACCACCTCAATGTATCTGAAGAGCCAGAACAAGCGGATTACCCAAAAGATCCTGAGTTTGTGAAAAAATTTGGCCCACGTGGTGTTATTGAATCTTACGCCAATGGAAAAATCATCGATACTGGCCCGCTTACTCGCAAACGTATGGAAACCTTTGACGAAGAAGTGTTAGAGCGCTCACTTAACTTTATGGAACGTGCAGTTAAAGCCAAAAAGCCATTCTTTATTTGGCATGCAACGAGCCGTATGCATGTTTACACTCACTTAAAACCAGAAAGCCGTCATTTAGCGACGGGCATTAGCTCTGAAGAAGACGTATTTGGTAGTGGTTTAATGGAGCATGATGGCCACGTAGGCAAATTGCTTGATAAACTTGATGAGCTAAAAATTGCTGATAACACCATAGTTATTTACACCAGTGATAATGGCCCTGAGCAATCAAGCTGGCCTGATGCGGGTACAACTGAGTTCCGCGGTGAAAAAATGACAACCTGGGAAGGGGGCGTGCGTGTGCCTTTCTTAGTTCGTTGGCCAAACAAAATACCTAAAGGCTTAAAGCTAAATGGTATTTCTTCACATGAAGATGTTTTCCCAACTGTTGCTGCTGCTCTAGGTGAAAAGAACTTACGAGAAAAACTTAAAAAGTCAGACAAAGTTTATATTGATGGTGAAAACAACCTAGCTTATTGGACAGGTAAGGCGGATAAGTCTGCACGTAATTATTTCTTCTATTACTATGAGTCTCAGCTTACAGCAGTTCGTTTTGGCCCATGGAAAATGCACTTTGCGACTAAACCAAATGGTTTATATTACGAAGACATGGTAACTCACAGCATGCCTAAACTATTTAACTTACGTAAAGATCCATTAGAGCACTATGATGGAGTAACAGGTTTCCACCAAATCATGCGTAAGAGCTGGTTGTTACAGCCAATCATTGCTAAGTTAAACGAACATGTACAATCTTTTGTAGAGTTCCCACCGCGTCAAGAGTCTGCATCTCTTAACGTGAATGAAGCAATCGAAAAAGCAAAATCACTAAACTATGGTCATTAATTATTAACCATAAGTTAAGTTGAAAAGGGCCTACTTGGCCCTTTTTTAATGATTAATGATTAATGCTATTCATCATTTCCAGCTGTTTCACAAACTGCTCAATTTGCTGGTTACCCGGTACCAGGCGGGCTAGGTTTCTGGCATAAAACAGCGCTTGGCTGTAATTCTCTTCTGCTACATACCACTGCGCCAAACTGTAGCTGATATCTGGGTTATTCGGTGTTAGGTTAAAAGCACGCTCAAGGGCTAATATTGCAGCTGGCATATTACCTAAATCTTGTAATAGCAGGGCGTAGGTAAACTGATAGTTTGCATTTTCTTGTGCGAACTGCGCGGCTTTTTGTAAATGTGTAAGGGCTGTGTCTTTTTGTTTTGTGCGAATAAGGCTCATTGCCAGGGCATAATGAATATCGCCGCTTTGGGCGTTAACGTCTAAGCCTTGTTTTAAAATAGCTTGTGCTGCTTTTTCATCGCCTTGATTTCGGTATAAATCAGCCAAATTGACATAAGCGGGAGCAAAAATAGGCTCAATACTGATTGCTTGTAGGTAATGTGCTTTAGCTTGCGCGGGCTTTTGTAGTGTGAGTGCCAGATTACCTAAATTTGTATGGGAATAGCCACGCTCTGCTTGGTACTCTTGAATGCCTTTATACTCATCAAGGGCTGAACTTAAACGTTTGCTGTCTTGCTCGTTGAGCCCCGTAGGGAACGGTTGAATTAACATACCTGCAAGTGCTCTTGCAGCTTCCGCTCTGATAGGTAAATGCTCATCATCTAAAAGCGGGTTTAATAAGCGCCAGCGCTGGTTAATATCAAAAGGCATGGCCGCTTCAATGGCTGCTTGGCGTTTTAATGGCTCGCTGTCTTTTACTGAGCGAGCAATCGCAACGACAGCGTTGTTATCAGGGCTTGCGGCTAAACGGCTTAATGCTGAAGCGCGAATAATGTCAGGAAAGCCTTTATCTTGCACGATCTTGGTCAGCATGGTTGAGGCATTAGGTAAACGGTTATCGGCGGCATAAAACGCCTCAGAAAAATGCGCAGTGCCAAGGTGTTTTGAATATGGATGCCAGTCTTTTATTTTGGCAACCGCCCACTGCGGCGTCTTGTCTTCATGGCAGCTATTACAAGCATTTGGGGCATTGGTTTTTAATGTTAAGTCTGGGCGTGGTACCCGAAAGCTGTGGTCGCGCCTTGCATCAACTTGCATATAGGTGGTGACAGGCATATGACAATCAACACATTGGCTGCCTGTACTTGCCACTTTGTGACCGTGATGTTTCGGCGTATCGAACACCTCTTGGCTGTGACATTGCGTACAAGTTTGATTCCCTGGAAGTTTTAATTTACCCGAATGAGGATTATGGCAGTTACTACAGGTAACCCCCGCGTTGTACATTTTACTTTGTAAAAATGAGCCCCATACATAGTCTTCATCCCACACTTGACCATCAACGTGATAAAGCTCAGGAGTGAGTAAAGAGCCTTGAAAGCGTTGTAAAAAACTATGTGGGTCCTTGCGGTCATCAAGTTGTGAGCGACGAGCATGACAGGTTGCACACATTTGCACTTGCTCGCTTTTTACCAGTGGCTGCACGCTTTGCATACTGCCATCAGCGTGTTGAGTAAACAGTGGGGTTTGCTTTTTAATATTATGGGTAAAGCCCTTATCGGCAATACTGCTATCGCCATCAGCCCATTTTAAATGAGCTTGTGTATCGCCATGGCACGCTTTACAGCTCACGTTAATGCTTGAATAAGTTGAATCAAAGCTATTCGTTTTAAGGTCAAATTGCTTTTTGAAATCTGTTGAATGGCAATCGGCACACATGTGATTCCAGTTTTGGCCTTTTTGAGACCAATGAAATAGGTCGTGTTTTTTCTGCTCAGGGTGCAGTACAAACCAGCGCTGACCGCCGTCTGCTTTACTGCGTGAGTCCCATGCAAATGGAAACAGCTGAATGTGGCCTTGACCCATATCAAACATGTATTGCTGCAATGGCTCATAGCCAAATGTATATAAAACGGGGTAGTCAGTGAGCTTGCCCTCAAGGTTTGGCAAGCTTATAAATAGTTGTTGGTCTTGTTGATAAAAGCGCGCTTGCTGGCCTTGGTAGTCGAGGGTTTGTTCGTTGAAATTACCAAGCACCGAAGCGGGAGTGGCTTGTTCCATAGCATGAAAATGATGGGATGTTTGCCAGTCTTCAACTTGGCTTTGATGACAGTTCACACACTGAGGTTCTGCAAATGCACTAAATGCGAAAAAGCTGCATAACAGCCAAGCCAATCTCATCACTGAATAAATCCTTTTTATTTTTACCACATGCACTTAGAGTTATATCAGTTTGTTGCTGATAAGCAAAGTCGGCTTATTAAAACGAGGGTGTAAAAAAGCCCGAGAAACTCGGGCTTAGTAAGTTATAAACTTTTCTTCGGTGGCAGCGCGACGTTAGCAAAGATAAGGCCCGCTACTAATGACATGAAAATCAAAAATGTTTGCTGGCCAATATGGTCTGCATAAACGAAATCTTGGCCTTCAATAAGTGAGTTCAAGCCAATATAGGTTTTACTACCAGGTACCAATACGATCAGTCCTTGCATAGCTACAATAGAGGCGGGTGCATTGACAACGCGGTTAAACAAGTTACTAAAAACGCCCACGGCTAATGCGCCAACAAATGTGCCTAATGTGTAGTCTAGGTACATGGCTGAACCAATACTTGTGCCATACGCGATAAAGCCAGATGCAATAGACCAAACAGCATGCTTTAGCTTGGTTCTAAAAATCACGATTAAGCTGCTACATAGCATGAATATAGCTAGCCAAGCCGTCCATTTAGGTAAAGGCTCGGGTTGCACAAAGTCACTTTGGCCAAAAATAGCAAAACCAATACCAATACCAATAAAAGCACCAAAATACAGCTTAAACAGCAGCATGAATGAGTCCATCACCCGAGCGGTACCAGACACTAAATGCCTTGCCGCTAACTCTGCTAAACCTAGGGCTAATGCTAAGCCGGGTATAAACACAATGATGGCTGAAAGTACCACCAGTCGTATGTTAATTTGGGCATCAATATAGACACTAATAGCACAGGCTATAATCGCCGATACAATGGCTACTAATGGCTCAAGCATATGTGCAACACGTTTAGAGCGTGTTGACCAAAGTACAAATAAATACACCACTAAGGTAATAAGTGCTGACCAAAATACATCATTCCAGCTAGTACCCATCAACATGGCAAATGCACCACCTGAGGTTGCAAACGCAACGCCAGTCATAAATTTATTATATGGGTTTGGCATGGTGTAAATAATATCGAGCTGTTTATCGACTTCTTGTAGCGTCAGCTCACCATTAAGCATTTTGTTTACTAAGTCATCGGTATCTGCCAGCGAGCCTAAGTCATGATCGCCCGGATCGACACGCGCAACATGGGTGTACTCTTCTTCGTGCCCATCTGTCCAAATAACAAATGTCACTGATGTTGGCGACATAACAAAAGATGATTTCAAACCGAGGTAAGTCGCAACTTCCATTAAGTGCGCTTCTAGTCGGTATGCAGGTGTACCGTATTTATGAAGCATTTTGCCAAGCTTCACGATAAATTTTCGTTTTTCAGTAAACGTTGCGGTTTTCAAAGGCGTTTTGAACCAAAGGTTAAATTGTTCAGTTAAGGATAGACCAAAATTCAATAAGATATAGTCCAATAGCTAGACTAAATCGCTTAAATTGACCAGCGCGATTTTAGCGACAAAAGCCGCTATGTCTAGTGTTATTTACGGCAAAATTACTTATTTTTTGCTTCAATCCACTGCGCCATGTATTGGGTCGAACGCATGGTATGATGTTTGAGCATTTGGCCGGTAAAATTTTGCTGTCTATGCTGCGCTAATGACTCACTAATGGCGGTGATTTTAGCGATTAACTGCGACTGAAGTTTTGATTTATCATAATATTTTTGCAATAACTGCTGGCCATTTTGCTGTGCCTGAGTAAATAACGCTTCATCTTGATAAAGTGCCACTGCTGCGTCTGCAAATTGCTGTGCATCTTCACAGATTGCGCCTGACCAAGGCTCATCTTGATGCATGCCTTCACTGCCAATAGGAGTTGTTACGCTCGGCGTTTGCATGATCATCGCTTCGAGTAACTTACCCTTAATACCAGCCCCAAAACGCAGTGGCGATAAACATACTCGGGCATCTTCCATCACTTGATAAGCATCATCAGCCCAGCCTTTGATCAAGAAGCCGGTTTTTGGATTGTTAAGCGCTGTAGCCTTAGGTGGTGGGTAAGAGCCATAAATGTGGAGTTCGGCATCGGGTAATTGTTTGCGGATCAGCGGCCAAATCTGTTGTAAGTACAGCACTGCATCCCAGTTTGGCGCATGACGAAAATTACCAATGGTCATAAAGTGTTTACGTTCTGAAAATGCTTTGGTGCTGGTGGGGATATGCTGTAAATCAACCAAAAATGGTAGGTGGTGAAGTAGGGCGTTATCGACTTTGAAAACGTCATTGAGTAGCTGCATCTCGTAATGCGAGATAATTAAGCTGATGTCTGAGCGTAAAATAGCGGCGATTTCTCGCTTGGCAATATCGCTGTGTAAATCACCATAGCTGAATTCTCTACCTGCTTTATGAGCGTCGTGACGGGCATTTCTTAGACACTGTAAATCTTCTGTATCGAGAACTTTAAGTGCATTAGGGCAGTATTTGTCGACTCGCCAACCAAACTGTTCTTCCATCATAAAGCGGTCAAACATCACAATATCAGGGTTATACGCTTGCACGTACTCATCAAAGCTTGAGCAGTTTAATGCAATGACCTGTGTGGTAATGCCATCTTCGCTGAGATCCACCATGTGTTCGGTTTTTTGCGCTGGGCTTGCAAATTCAACTTGCCAGTTTTCTGCACGAAAGGCGCGCAAGAGTGACATCATGTGGGTGCCGGCTGCCGACGAATTAGGCTCAGGCCATACATAGCCGATCACTAACACTTTTTTCATTGACTTGAATCTCGTATTTTTAAGTTAACATCCACCAAGGTGCGAACGGGTGGTGTTGATTTATCTAATAGTTCTTTTAGCACCTGACAGGTGCGTTTACCGATTTCATCGGCATTAATGGCGATGGTTGAAAGAGATGGCAGCATTAAGCGCGAATCTTCTAGGTCATCAAAACCAATAACTTTAATGTCTTTACCCGGCTCTAGACCGTGTTGGCGCATAGCTTCAATCGCGCCATAAGCAATCACATCATTAAAACAGACAATGGCTTTGGTATTTGGTGCTTGTTTTATAAGGGTATTGAAGGCTTCTCGGCCACCTTGGCGGTTTGTCGGCGCTTGAATAACCGGTTTTTCGTCAGTGATATTAAATTGCTCAAGCGCAGCTAAAAAGCCACTTAAACGCTCATGATAATCAGATATTTCTGCCGTGCCACCTAAAAAGGCAATTTCTTCTATGCCTTGCGATAAAATATGGCTGGTCGAAATATGCGTGCCTTTTTTGTTATCAGGCAAAATACACGGCGCTGCTGAAAACGGAATTTCACGCATGATATTAATAACCGGAAAACCACTATTTATTAAATCATCTTGCCACTGTTGCTCAGTCCCCGGTGCCGGACACATAATAAACGCCGATACGTTGTATTCTTTTAGGGTTTTCACCACTTGAGTTTGCCTTTCGACACACTCCGCAATATTCACCAGCATTGGCAGCATGCCAAGCTCAAAGATGTGTTTTTCGAGGCCAACAGCAAGCTGAGCTGAATACGGGTTGGTTAAGTCGTTTATAACCAACGCGACGAGGTTTGAGCGCTTGCTGCGTAGTGCTGCAGCATCGCGGTTATACACATAGCCAAGCTTATCAATGGCAGCCAGTACTTTTTCTTTACTTTTTTTACTGACCTTATCACTGTTGGTAAGGACCAAAGACACCGTTGATTTTGAAACCTGTGCTTGTTCAGCAACATCCCAAATTGTGACTTTGCCTGTCGATTTTTTCATTTTTATTAGCAAAAAGTGGCGAATAGAGTGCTTTTATTTTAGCGTAATTTAGCTGTTTAAGTCACTGATTGGCTGCCAAAAGGGCCTAAACTCTTTATGAAATGCTGCAAACATGTTCTACTTGTTTACAGAATCGAAAATAAAAACGAAAAAGGAACGAACATGAAAGCATTTAAACTGCTTTTTGCGCTAGTTATTGGCGCAGCTGTTTGCACACCCAGTTTTGCTAATCAAGGTTATCAAACTCCATCGCCCGCACTGGCTGCTGTGGTTGATGCTAAGCTTGCACCGAGTAGTTATTTATCGAATGATGGCCAGTGGCTGGCGTTATTTGATAGAAAACGCATCGATACCTTACAAGACTTAGCCAAAGAAGAGTTGAAACTTGCGGGTATTAAGCTTAATCCTGCTAATTTTTCGCGCTCACGAGTGCGTAATAAATTCACATCTTTAGTGCTTAAGCATGTTGAAACCGGTTCTGAAATTGTTGTATCTGGTTTGCCAAACGGCATTTTACGTTCACCAAGTTGGTCAAGCGACAGTCAATACTTGGCGTTTGTGGTTGAACAAGCATCGAGTGCTAACTTATGGGTTTATAATGTAAGTACAAAGCAAGCTCGCCAGTTAAGTGATACACCACTTAATTCAGTGCTAACGCGCACGCCTTATACTTGGTTGCCAGATAGCAGCGCCATTGTAGCTAATGCAGCAGTTAATATTGGTAAAGCACGTATCAGCAACGACAGCTCGCAGATTGTGCCAGTTATTCAGCAAAGTAGTGGTGAAAAAGCGCCTGCGCGTACTTATCAAAACTTGTTAACTAGCCCATATGATGAAGCACAATTTAAGTTTTTTGCACAAAGCCAGCTGACTTATATTCCGCTTAGTGGTCAAGGCCAACCAATTGGTCAACCGGGCTTAATTAAATCGTTTTCGGTCTCACCTGATTCAACCAATATTTTGGTTGGCATGATTGATGAGCCTTTTTCTTATCAAGTGCCTTACAGCCGATTTGCTGCGACTTGGCAAATTTGGGGAATGCGTGGCTATACGCTTGCAGAGCTTGCGAAGCAGCCTTTAGCAGATAACATTCCACAAGGTTATGACAGTGTGCGTACTGGTCGCCGCGAATTTCAATGGCGAGCAGATCAAGGCGCTGAAGTAATTTGGGCAGAAGCACAAGACGGCGGTGATATGAAAACCGACGTTCCTCATCACGATTACCTTTATAGCCTAAGAGCACCTTTTAAACGTGATGCTAAGTTATTTGCTAAAGTTGAACGCCGTTTTGACTCAATAACTTGGGGCAACGGTAATGTTGCTCTGTTATCTGAATGGCGCTTTAGCGACCGACAAGTTCGCACATTTGTTATTCAACCTCGTAATGCAGATAAAAATCGCGTGTTATTTTCTGAGCGCAGTTATAACGATGCTTACAAAAACCCAGGTTACCCAATTTATGAAAAGAATGATTTAGGCGCTGATGTATTAAAAGTTGTTGGCGGGCGTTATCTTTTCTTACGCGGTAATGGTGCATCTGAGCAAGGCAATATTCCGTTTTTAGACCGTTATGATGTAAAAACTAATACCACAACACGCATTTGGCAATCAGAAGCGCCATATTATGAGCGTGTGCGTGCAATGCTTGATGATGAAGGCGAGCGTTTAATTACGATTCGCGAATCTAAAACTGAGCAACCTAACTTCTTTATTCGTGATTTAGACGATAAAACCCTGACTCAACTTACGACTTTTGAGCACCCTTATCCAGAGTTTAAAGGGGTGACTAAAGAGCTAATTCGATACAAGCGTGATGATGGTGTTGAACTTAGTGGTACGCTTTATTTACCGCCGGGTTATGATTCAACTCAAGGCCCGTTACCGGTTCTAATGTGGGCTTACCCGCTTGAATATAAAGATAAAGCTGTTGCGTCACAAATGCGCGAGTCGCCTTATGAATTTACTTATATCGGTTATTGGGGACCAATGCCTTATCTGGCAAAAGGTATTGCCGTATTTGACGATCCGAAAATGCCAATTGTGGGTGTTGATGGTAAAGAGCCAAACGACTTATTCCGTAAGCAGCTGGTGGCAAGTGCTAAGGCTGCAGTAGATGTACTTGTTGAAAAAGGGGTGGCAGATAAAGATAACATTGCCATTGCAGGTCACTCTTATGGTGCCTTTATGGTGGCGAATTTATTAGCGCACAGCGACTTATTTAAAACCGGTATTGCCCGCAGTGGTGCATACAACCGCACCCTAACGCCATTTGGTTTCCAAGGTGAAGAACGTGATTTTTGGCAAGCACAAGATGTGTACGCGGCAATGTCACCGTTTTTCCACGCTGAGAAAATCAATGAGCCTATGCTGATGATCCACGGTCAAGAAGATCCAAACTCGGGTACATTCCCAATGCAAAGTGAGCGTATGTATGCTGCATTAAAAGGCTTAGGTAAAGAAGCCCGTTTAGTGATGTTACCTTATGAGGCGCATGGCTATCGCGCTCGTAAGAGCTTGCTGCATGTACTTTGGGAGCAAGAGCAGTGGTTAGATAAATACTTACTAAGTGACGAAAAACCCGCAGAGCCAGTTGCCGCGGAAGGTGTTACTCAGTAATTTGTGAAATGGTTATATTAGGAATCCCCGCCCTTTTAGCGGGGATTTTTATATTGCCTACTTTTATATTTTTATTAAGTGATAAGCGGTTAGTCAATTAATTTAAGCCATTAAAGTGGCAGTTATAATTACAAGGATGCTCATGAATAAGTTTATAATTCTAATATTATTTTTAATATTGTCTTGCTCATTACATGCAAAACAAACCAAAAGTTTAGAATTTTCTAAAGTGCTAGATAAGGAGATCCCTTTAATTCTTGAAAAAAGCAAAGCGCGTGGTATTGCTATATCGATTGTGCAAGGGAAAGAGGTGCTTGGTTCATATTCTTATGGCTATGCTGAAGCTGAAAATAGAACCCCAATCACACACAAAACTTTATTCAATGTTGGCTCCATTTCTAAAGTGATTACAGCTTGGGGCGCAATGAAACTAGTTGAACAAGGTAAAGTTGAACTTGATAAACCAATTAATGATTACTTAAAAAGTTGGAAAATACCTAATTCTCAGTTTGATGCTAACAAGGTAACTTTACGCAATATTCTCTCTCATACTGCAGGGCTTTCATTAAGTGGGTACAATGGATGGGGCGCTGAAGATCCATTACCTACTCTTGTAGAGTCATTAGAAGGCGATAACACGGGTGATGGAGCCGTTAAAATTATTCATGAACCTGATACTAAATGGTCATATTCAGGTGGTGGTTACACGATAGTTCAGCTGTTAATTGAAGACCTGACTAATCAATCTTTCAGTAATTTTATGACTGAAAACGTTCTTCTACCCCTCGGAATGACAAATTCTTCGTTTGATATCAATAGTATTTCTCCGGCAAACCTGGCTAGTCCTTACGATGAGAATGGCAACAAAACAGCTATGGTGTATTTTACAGAAACTGCTGCCGCTGGCTTTATAACAACTGCAGATGATTTAGCTAAACTTAATCAGGCAGTGCTAAAAAATGAGCAAGGTAATTATATTGGTTCAAATATTTTATCAAATCAGCTTATTGCAAATATGATTCAAGCTCAGCCTCACACAGAAGGGCGATGGAGTATGAGTTATGTCGTAGACTCTGAGAATAACAGTCTAGGTTTTGCAGGGTTTAATAGAGGCTGGACATCATTAACTCGCTCTGTGACAGATAAAAATATTGGTTACGTAATTTTAAACAATAGTAGCGTTGGTGGAGTGAATAATGAAATTGATCAACTTCTGCTATCTGTAATTAAAGGTAGTTAAACTGAAGCGCATATAGCAAGCATCTTAGCTCTGCGTAATCGGTTTTAGTTGCTCGCTTAACCAATCAATAAACACTCGGGTGCGCCTTGGTAAATGACGTCGATTTGGGTAGACGATATTCATAGGCATGGGCGGCAAATTATAGTCAGGTAAAACTTGGATAAGTTCACCACGACTAAGCTCGTCGAGAACACCATGACGTGGCACTTGAATAAGACCAAGCCCAGCTAAGCACGCTGCTTTATAGGCATCTGTATTGTTAACTGTAAGTTGTGATTTCATGGTGAGGGTTTGCCAATCGCCTTGTGTATCTTGGTATTCAAAGCCGGGGTCAAGTTGACCGAGTGTTTGGCTATAGCGAACAATGTAGTGCTTGGCTAAATCGCTAAGTTCTGTGATGTTGCCATAGCTTTTAATATAACCTGGGCTTACACAGTTAATCATCGGGCAGTGGCCAATTTTTTTCGCAATCAGCGATGAATCTTCTAAATTACCAACTCGCACTACACAATCAAAGCCTTCTTCAATTAGGTTAACTCGTCTGTCTGAACTACTCAGCTCAATCTCTAATTGCGGGTGTGCAGATAAAAAGCTGTCTAGATTCGGCAGCACTAAACGTCTGCTAATTGGCTGTGGCATATCTACTCTAAGACGCCCTGATAACGCTTCGTCTTTTTTATGAAATAGGGTTTGTAGTTCGTCTATATCAGCAAGCATATCTTTGCAGCGCTGATAAAAAACCGTGCCTTCGTTGGTCAGCGTAACTCGCCTTGTTGTGCGGTTTAAAAGCCGAGCACCTAACGTATCTTCGAGTTGTTTGACTAACTGCGAAACAGATGATTTAGGCATGCTCAGTGCAAGTGCTGCAGCCGAAAAGCTTTTTTGCTCTGCAACCTGAACAAAGGTTTTCATGGCATTTAGTTCATTCATGATTGTTTGTTATTTACGAACAGTTAATTCAATTTTACATGGTTTATCTGAATTTGCAGTGTAAATATACTGGTTGCTCACAATTACTTCAAAGCAAAAGGGTCAACACGATGAGCAACAAAATTGCAGTGATCACAGGTGGTAATCGCGGTTTAGGTAAAAATACAGTTTTGAGTTTGGCACGTAAGAACATTGATTGCGTATTTACTTACAGAAGCCATAAAGATGAAGCGCAGCACGTTGTAGAGGAAGTAGCCGCACTAGGGGCAAAAGCCGTCGCCATTCAACTTGATGTGAGCGATATTTTAGGTTTTGCTGAATTTAAACAAACACTTGAAAGTACCTTGGCAACACAATGGCAAACATCTCGATTTGATTATTTAATTAATAACGCAGGCCATGGCAGTGATAGTGCATTTGCTGATACCAGTGAAGCTATGTTTGATAATTTGATGAATGTACATGTAAAAGGTGTGTTTTTCTTAACGCAAACATTGCATGAGATGATCAATGATGGCGGGCGTATTATTAACTTATCTTCTGGGCTGACACGCTTTGCATTATCAGGAAAAGCGGCCTACGCCACCATGAAAGGTGCCGTTGAGGTATTGACCAAATACATGGCAAAAGAACTTGCTGGTCGCAATATTGCCGTGAATGTCGTCGCGCCGGGCGCAATTGCCACTGATTTTGGTGGCGGTGCTGTTCGTGATAATGAGCAGGTTGCGCAATTAGTGAGTTCATTTACAGCTATGGGGCGCGTTGGTCAAGCTAATGATATTGGCCCTATGATTGCGCAATTACTCGGTGATGAAAACCGTTGGGTAACCGGGCAACGCATTGAAGCATCGGGTGGTATGTTTTTATAACCCTGTTAGCAATCGCGTGTTTGTTTGCTTATTTAAGTGAATGTGATTTAATCGCTTTCTCTTTTTAAGCAATAAACATGTGATTGCATTTATGCTCGATTTAGCAGTACTCGCGGTTTTTATTCCGACCTTTTTCTTTGTTTCTATTACACCAGGTATGTGTATGACGCTCGCCATGACGTTAGGAATGAGTGTAGGCGTTAGACGTACGCTGTGGATGATGGTCGGCGAAGTGTTAGGCGTTGCTACGGTAGCCATTGCTGCGGTGATAGGGGTTGCCAGTATTATGCTTAATTACCCTGAGTTATTTGCCTTTTTAAAATACTTAGGTGGTGCGTACTTAATTTACCTAGGGGTTAATATGTGGCGCGCTAAAACCAGCTTTAAACCTAACGATGATACACAGCAACAAATTGGTCGTGGGCAATTGTTTTCGCAGGGTTATATTACTGCCATTGCAAACCCAAAAGGGTGGGCATTTATGATTTCTTTACTCCCTCCGTTTATTAATGTTGATTTAGCGGTTGCTCCTCAGCTTGCGGTATTAGTGAGCATTATTATGCTGAGCGAATTTATCTGTATGTTGATTTACGCAACAGGCGGTAAAAGCTTAAGGCTGTTTTTGGATAAAGGCGATAATGTGAAGTGGTTAAACCGTATTGCTGGCGCGTTAATGATGTGTGTGGGCGTTTGGCTGGCGCTAGGCTAATACTAATTTGGATGATACCCATCCGAATACGGCAAATGGGTATTATCCTTGTAGCGTCTTAATCAACTAACTCAACTTGCTTAGACACATGGTTAAAGCACAGTTTTAACGTATCAATGGCAGTTTTTGTTTTTGCCGCTAAGCTGTCTCTTGCAGGTGTTACGGCATAAACAGTGTAATTTGGCATTGCCCATTCGGGTGCAATTTCAACCAGCTCTTTCGATTTTAATAAATGCCTGACTTCTGGCTCTGGTAGCACGCCATAGCCAACACCATCACACACTAATTTAATTAAGCTTTGCATATTATTTACGGTGATCTTCGCTTTTGGTAATGGCTTGCTTGCCAGCGTCAATGGGTTAAACGCATTACTGTCGGCGTTGCTATGAGCGATACGGGCAAAGTTGCCAAGGTCATCCCAACTTGCTTTATCGAGTTTGCTAATTGCATGGTCTTTATGAGCGCATAGCTTTAACGGCCAAGTAGCTAATTTACGAGCAACGAGGTTAGAGTCAGTTAATGGGCCAATCGCAATCGCTAGGTCAGCACCGCATTTGATCATATCAATTGGCTCATCAGTCAAAATTAACTGAATACGTAAATCATCAAACTCGTTAATTAAGCGATCTAATGGCTCGCTTAATAGGCCACCGCCAAACCCCACTGGCGCAACTAATTTGAGCTCGCCACTGGGCTTATTTTGTAATTGTTGCAATTGCGTACTGGCCTGATCAGCTAGTGCCAGTATTTTTAAACAGCTTTGATAATACAGATGGCCCGCCTCGGTTAACGTGAGTTCGCGTGGGCTGCGGTTAAATAGGCTCAATCCGATTTCTTGTTCTAATTGCTTAATGTGTTGACTGACAGCCGATGTGGTCATCGATAACTCTGCAGCTGCACTGCTCATGTTGCCTGTTTCAACAGTACGAGAAAATACACGTAATGTTTTTATCAGCTTGGAATTCATGGTTCAGGCCTTCTTAATTCAGTTTTAAGAAATCGTAAATTGTGAAAATCGGGACTTCTCATTAGTATGCAAACGCTAATTATTATCATTTATAAACAAAAAGTCACGGAGTATTATTATGACGAGGGTTGTTTCTTCTGTTTTACCACTCACCGCTGCTGTGTTAGCAGGTCTTTCCCATTTTGCATACGCTGATGACAAAAAACAAGACATGGAAGTAATCGTTGTATCAGCTTCTGGTTACGAGCAAATGCTAAAAGAGGCGCCAGCCAGTATCAGTGTTATTGACCGTGAGCAGCTTGAAAAGCGTTTTTACCGTGATCTAACCGATGCGATGACCGATGTTCCCGGTGTGGTTGTCACAGGTGGTGGCGACAGAAAAGATATCAGTCTTCGCGGGATGGCAAGTCAATATACTTTGATTTTAATTGACGGCCAGCGCCAAACCTCACGCGAAACTCGTCCAAACAGTGATGGCCCAGGTGTAGAAGGAGCATGGACTCCACCTATTTCAGCGATTGAGCGTATCGAAGTTATTCGGGGTCCTATGTCTTCACTATATGGCTCAGATGCAATTGGTGGTGTTATCAATATTATTACCCGCAAAACACCAGAAAAATGGTACGGTGAACTGCGTTTAGACAGCACGATTCAAGAATCAAGTGACTCGGGTAATATCAACCAAGGCAGTTTCTTTACTGCGGGTGGCTTAATTCCTGAGTTATTAGGTATGCAGTTATCTGGTCAGTTTTCAAAGCGTGACGAAGACGATTTTGAAGCAGGTTTTCGTGGTAAAGAGCAAAGCAACATCAAAGCTAAGTTTATCTTAACCCCCTCTGATAGCCATGAAATTATGCTTGAAGTAGGCTCTGCAAAACAAAAACTCGACGAAACACTAGGTAAAACAGTTGCTCCCTTAGCTGAAGGTGAAAGTTGTGGCCGTAATGGTTGCCCAGAGTCATCCACTACAGAGTATGACCAAGAAAGCTACTCACTAAGTCATAATGGTTTTTATGATTTTGGCTCATCACGCAGTTACTTAAAGTACGATAAATTCGATAATACCTCTCGCGAAATGTATGTCGAAAATACCGATGCGCAAACAAGCTGGACTTTACCTTTTACCAATCATAATGCTGCATTTGGTGCGTCATATTTAAAAGAAGAGCTGGACGATTACACCAGTAACCGCATAAGTGACTTAACCCATGTTGAAAACGAGCAGTGGTCGGTGTTTGCCGAAGATGAGTGGGCAGCAACCAAGCAGTTTAAACTCACTACAGGTCTTCGTTATGACCATGATGGCAATTTTTCAGGCCATTTCAGCCCACGTTTGTATGGTGTGTATACAGCGACTAAATCATTGACGGTGAAAGGCGGTATCTCAACAGGCTTTAGAGCACCGAATATTCGTCAATCTACTGCAGCGTGGGGGCAAGTGAGCCGAGGTGGTAATATTTACGGTAACCCAGATTTAAGCCCTGAAAAATCAGTAAACTACGAAATGGGTATCTACTATGATGCCAGCCGTGATTTATCGCTTTCAAGCACCGTATTTTACAACGAATTTGAAGATAAAATTACCCGTATTTCGTGCCCACTCACTCAGTGTACTGATGGGCCAAACCAGTTTGGTTCAATGCCAACGACCTATGTCAATGTGGATGAAGCCGTTACGCAAGGCTTTGAGTTATCAGTATCTTACGACATTACCAGTGAGCTTGATGTCAGTGCCAACTACACCTACACCGACTCTGAGCAAAAAACCGGTGAATACAAAGGCAGCCCACTTAACCAATTACCTAAGCATATTTTACAAACTTCAGTTAATTGGCGTCCGGTTGATAAGCTAGGTACGTGGCTGCGTGTTCATTACCGCGGCGAAGAAAGCCAGCCGACAACAGGCCCGTCGCAAGACAGCTTAATTGCGCCAGATTACACCTTGGCTGATATTGGTGGTAACTACGATTTAAGCCGCAGCATTAAGTTAGGATTTGGTGTTTATAATCTGTTTGATAAAGAAATCACTGAAGATGAATACGGATATGTTGAAGATGGTCGACGTTATTGGCTATCAGTCGGGTTTAATTTTTAAGCCCATACCTTAGCAAAAGCAAAGCCAACGAGTTACGTTGGCTTTGTTAGTTAAATTAACTTTAGTTTTAAAAATAACAACAATCTGGTTTGTGCTATCTTTGGGTTGTTTTTTAATGGCTGTATAGCACTATAGTTATAGGTCGCTTTTTAAATAGTTCTACTACATTGAGTTAGTCATCAACTGACAGACAACAATGATAACGACTATAAAGGCGATATATGCAAAAAGTAACACAATTATGTAAACGAAAATCAGCGTCGTTTACTCCGCTTGCAGTGCTCTGTGCTGCTATTTTCTCGCAGCCAAGTTTTGCAGGGAGTTGGCAGCAAAATGTCAGCATTGGCGGTTTTAATAATGTTCATATTTACACTCCTGATTCGCAATCAAGCATAGGCAATGGCCATTCTTTGATGCTGGTACTGCATGGCTGCGTGCAACCCATTAATAACTACTTAACTGCTAACCTTGAAGATGCAGCCGAAGCTCATGGCATGGTAATAGCCGTTCCTGATGCTATGAATAAAGCAGGCTATAGCTGCTGGTCATATTGGCAAGGAGCAATCAATCGCAGCTCTGGCGATTATAAAAATCTGATTAATTTAGCAAATACATTAAGTGGTGATGCAGCGCGTAATATTGACCCTAAACAAGTGTATATTGCAGGCTTATCATCTGGAGCCGCAATGGCTGCACAAACGGCTTGTGTGGCGCCTGATGTATTTGCCGGAGTTGCACCAAGCGCCGGGCCAACCATCGGCACAAGTTCAAGTGGGGCAATTTCGACCTGTGAAACAGTGTCTGAAAACACCTTTGTATCCCGCTGTGAAAGCTATGCTGGCAGTTATAAAGATCATTTTGCCACACAAATAGCGGTGATTGGTCATGGTACTGCCGATACCACAGTGAATACCTGTTACAACCAGCAAAACGCAGATGGCTTTGCTGCCCTTTATGGGGTTAATCAACTTTCAGGCACAACGACAATAAGTGATGATGCAACGCGTAACGCTGAGCAGTCACTTTGGCAAGAGAATCGGGTTGCTATGCTGTGGTTTAATAATTTGGATCATTCGTGGTCGGGCGGGCAAGGTGCGTCTGGCGATTATGTGGCGGCAAACAGTATTAATTTTGCAACCTATCTCGGTGGGTACTTTGCGGCTAATAATAAACGAGTTGATCGTAATGCAGGCCCTGAAATTAGTAATTTAACTGCCACAGACAGTAATAATCAGCTCACCATTACAGGCAGTGCAGTCGACCCAGAAGGCAGTGTAACCAATGTTGATATTAACGTGTATAGCCTAGTCAGTGGCGCGGCAAGCTTAATTGAGTCACTGAACGTGCAAGTCGATGCGAATAATACCTTTAGCGGGGTGACAAGTGCACTCAGCGATGGACTTTATGAAGTGCGTGTCAGTGCCACAGATAATGAAGCGAAACAAGGTGATGAAGCTAATCTTACGGTACGCGTTGGACCAGAGCCTGCAGCTACAGCACCACTACTGAGTGATACTGCGGCTAGTGTAAACGGGCAGTGCGCTACAATGACGGGAACGGTGATTGATAATAATCAAAACTTAAGTACTGTAGTGGTCAGTTTTAGCAATGGTGATGTGACAGCTACAGTGAATGGGCTTGAGTATTTTGCTGAGCAATGCAATCTAGCTGGCGGCAATAATAGCGCAGTGATCACCGCAACAGATGATACCGCGCTGACATCAACAGATAGCATTAGTTTTGTCATCGATGCTGGCGTGACAGGCGATTACAATCTTCATATCAACGAAGGCCATATTAGTTGGGGCGAAGGTTATTCTGCCTGTTATTTAGCGTTTGGAACCGCTGCCTTTACAATGCGCGAGTATTCAGCGGGTACAAATCAATGTCAGTGGATTGCTGATGATGATTCAAGTTGTGCAGGGCCATTACAAGCATGCAAAACCACCACTGAACCGACTAATGACGCAGACAACGACGGTGTGCTCGACGGCGCAGATAATTGCCCGAATGTAGCGAATGCTGATCAAGCTGATAACGATAATGACGGGATTGGTAATGTGTGTGACAGCACTCCTGATGGTGAAACGAGTGACTCTGACAGCGATGGTGTTAGTGATAGCCTAGATAACTGCCCGCTGGTGGCCAATAGTGATCAACTGGATAGTGATGCAGATGGTGTGGGTGATGCGTGTGACTCAACACCGAATGGTGATTACCAATGCAGCGAAACTACTTCAAGCAACTATGCACATGTGCAAGCAAATCGCGCAACCACGAATGGTTCTTACGCTTATGCGGTGGGTTCAGGTGATAACCTAGGTCTTTATAACACTTTTTATACCAGTACCTTAGCGCAAACTAGTGCTGGGTATTATGAATTAGGTAATTGCCCTAATTAATAGATGTGTGTCGCCCATTCGGGCGACACTTTTTTCTAAACAGCGTTTAGAACTTATAAGTCAGAGTTAGGCTACCGTTTGTTGGCGCGCCATAATAACCCACAGTTTGTAAGCTATTGATGTATTGCTCATCAGTAATATTATTAACGTTTGCCTGTACTGCAACTTGGTCATTAATATTCCAACGCGCGAAGGCGTTTAGCAGCGCGTAACTACCTTGCTTAACATTGTAATCAGTGCTTTCGATTTTAGATTGCCAACGGCCATTTAAACCAACAACCACTGCATCTGTTAATGCATAGTCTACTGTTACACCAACAACATCGCGAGGTGCCCATTTATTGGTGTCATCACCATTTTCATCTGTTACATCAATATAAGTATAAGATGCGACGATATTCATAGCGTCGGTGATTTTACCTGTGACTTCAAATTCATAGCCTTCTGATTCAATAGACACGCCTTCATAGTAATAAATGCCATCTTCTGTCAGGCCTGCGTATTGCGCAAAGTTATCTTGCTCAGCAGTAAAATAAGCAAATGTTGTCATTAGGGCATCATCAAACCAAGAAGCCTTAACACCGGTTTCAAAGTTAGTGCCTTTGGTAGGTGCTAAGTATTGGCCGTTGTAATCAGCTTGCTCTTGTGGCTGATAAATATCTGAGTAACTAGCATATAAGTTTAAATCATCGTTTAACTTATAGGTAAAACCGATATATGGGCTAGTTTCGCTCTCATCATTATCGATAGATGCACCGGCATTCATACCTGAGCGTTCAAATTCAATAGCGTTAAAACCAACCACAGTAAATAATTTATCCGTAATATTTAACTGAGCAGAGCCAAAGTAACGGGTTAGCTTTTGTTCAATATCTGAATACAGAACCGGCGTTAACCATTCAGGTTCTGGGATCGCATCTAAATCGTACGGGAACGCAGGCGTTGGTCCGGCCGCTGGTGTATTTGCAAAATCAAACGGGTGCTGATACATCACATCATCACTTTTTGCATGGCTTACCCCAAAGCTCGCTTGGTGCTCTTTACCAAACAATTCAAAGGCACCAAATGCTTTGATTTCAAATAAATCAGCATCGATTTCACTATCATAACGACCAGGAGAACCATTTAGGCCAAGGTTAGTATCTTTATCAATAGTGCCATATGCATAAAAAAGTTTATCTTGCTCTTCAAAACCGCGGAAGTTGTAGCTCGCTTGAAGCTGCCATGCGTTTGCAAAAACATAGTTGTATTCAACAAATGCAGAGGTGTTAATGGTGTCCCACATTGTCCACTCTTGGGTGGTTGTGTCGCTGACATCCCATTTAGCTTGCGTGCCATCTGTGTAGTTATAAACAAGGCCGCCCCAAGTATTGCCATCGGTATCTGCATCTTGATATGAATAACCAATAGTAACCGTTGAGTTATCTGTAAGCTGACCATCTACCACCGCAGAGAAAAACTCGCGGTTGTTCTCAAGGCCATCTAGGTATGACTCTTTATCTTCTGCAGCAGCCACAAAACGAGCAGCCCAACTACCTGATTCAGTTAGTAAAAGAGAATAGTCAGCTTGTAAACGTTTAAAATCCCATGAACCAACAGAGACGCCGATCTCGCCGCCGTTTTCGTTTTTAGGGCGTTTGCGCACATAGTTAAGCGTACCCGATGCATTACCTACACCAGTGAGTAAGCCATTGGCACCACGAATAACTTCAATTTTTTCGTAGCCGTATGCTTCCATTGCGCCGGTAACGATACCCCAGTCATTCGGTAAGCCAACGCCATCGATTTGTGTATTCTTAATTTCAAAACCACGTGATGTGTAGTTGGTACGGTTAGTTTCCCATTCTTCAACATTGATACCAGGTGCTAAGCGTAAAGCATCATTAATGTTAAAAGCGGAATAATTCTTTAGTTGCTCAGCAGAGATCACACTAATTGATTGCGGCGTTTCATCAATTTCTAGTGCTAAACCTGTCGCGCCTTCACTAATACGGTTTTGTCGAATACCTACAATTTCGATTTTTTCGAGGTTAGCTTCTACGTCAGTTGTTTGTTCTGCAAAACTGATTTGAGGGTAAAGTGCACAAAGAATAGCGGTTGCAACAGGCAACTGAGTGAATTTCATTTTTATCTCCGCGTGTTATTAGCAAATTTTTATAGGATTATTGTTTTTAATAAGGAAACAATCGGCGGGTAAGTTATCACAACTGATAATAATTATCATCACTATTCATCGCAAAGGTGATATGTTAATACAAATAAATGTAACTAATTATGTCAAAGAGTTCTGTG
>NZ_JAKEVM010000072.1 GCF_022398475.1 Pseudoalteromonas shioyasakiensis
GCTTATGAATACGGCGGTATTCATCTAACCAGCTTGATGGTTGTACAAAACCATGTGGTTCAACTGGGAAGATAGCTGTTTCAAAGTTTTCTTTTTCTAGCTCAATTAAGCGCTGTACTAAGCGTACTGAGTCTTGGAAGAATACATTGTCATCAACCATAGGCGCATTAATTAATAAATGGCTCTTAAGACCTTCAGCAAAGTAAATTGGTGAGCTCTTTTCATAGGCAATTGGGTCAACATCTGGGTGGTTTAAGATGTTAGACGTATACGGACCATTGTAGTGAGCCCAATCAGTTACCGGACGAAGTGCAGCACCTGCTTTGAATAAATCAGGTTGTGTGAATAGCGCCATAAACGTCATGAAACCACCGTAAGAACCACCATAAGTGCCTACAGCTTGTGTATCTACGTTTGCGTTGTCTGCCATCCAGCTTACGCCATCTGCTAAATCTTGAATCTCAGGTGTACCCATTTGACGGTAAATAGCTGTACGCCAATCACGGCCGTAACCTTTCGATGCACGGTAGTCCATGTCCATTACTACGTAGCCTTCTGAAGCCAATAGTGAGTGGAACATAAACTCACGGAAGTAACCAGACCAACCCATGTGTGAGTTTTGTAGGTAACCAGCGCCGTGGTTAAAGATAACCGCTTTACGGTTTTTACCTGTTTCACCTTCTTTATAATCAGCTGGGTAATATACTTTTGCATAAATTGGCTGATCAGTGTGGCTTGAAGGTACAGCAACAATCTTAGGTGCAATTAGTTTTTTCGCTAAGAACTCGTCAGATACTGTGTGCGTTAACTGAGTTGCTTGGGTATTTGCTTTTGCATCAGCAACATAAAGCTCAGGCGGCGACATAATTTTTGAATGAGTTAGCAATAGTTTGCTTTCATCTGGGCTTAACTGATAATCAGTCATACCATCAAGGTTGGTTACTTGCTCAGACTCACCGGTTGCAGGGTTTACACGATAGATTTCGTAAAGACCTGGGTGCTCAACGTTTGCTTTGTAGTAAATCGCTGAGTTATCAGCCGTTAACGTTAAGTTAGAAACAACAAATTGGCCTTTAGTAAGCTGCGTTGCTTTACCATTAAGTGGCTTTTTGTAAATGTGGCTGTAACCAGACTCTTCAGATAAATAGTAAAGTGTGTCTGAGTTGTTCAACCAACCAAAATCATTGTATGCATAGTTTACCCATGCATCGTCGTGTAAGCGGTGCTGCGAAACAAGTTTGTTGTTTTGTGTATCAACAGTGGCTAACCAACGGTCTTTGTTGTCCCATGCTTCAAGCATAAGAGCCACTTTTGAACCATCTGTGTTCCATTGGATTGCACTTTGGTCCCAGCCCCAATCCATCATTAAGTTGATGGCACGTGGTGCTTTTTCAGACTTATAAGTTTTGCCATCACGAGCGTAGTTTTCTTTCTTAACTGCTGCAAGTACGTCTTCATCAAAACCTGGTAAGGTATCGAATGCAAGGGTTGTTTGCTCGCCTGATTTAAGGTCAATGTAAACAACGTCTGAGCTGATTGGTTTTTCATCAGCAACACGACGGCGTACTTTTTCTGCTTTTACGCGTGCATCATCGGCAATGTAATTAGGCATTATATCGCCTTCATCACGCCATGAACGGCTTTCTGTGGTTACTGCAACAAGGGCTTGGCCATTTGGTGAAAGCTGTACATCGGCTAAACGCTTACCTTTACCTAAATAAAATTGTGCGTTAGCAATGCTGTCGTTTTGCTCGTTAATTTGTGCTTTACGCTCTTCACGATCTTTTTTGTTTTTGTGCGTCAGCGCAATGTAATCAATTAGTTTGTGCTGCTCTTTTGCAATGTAAGTGTCTGGCTCTTGTACACCTTTAGGTGCATCGTCTAGGTGTAAGTTAACTAATTCAACTTGACGACCCGTTGCTAAATCAACTTTATAAAATGCATTACTTTGGCGATATGCAAGGCTACCATCAGTTAAAAACTGTGGTTTTGATTGCTGTGCGCTGTCGTGAGTGATTTGTGTAATTTGACCAGTGCTTAGGTTTTTAACGAAGATATTACCTTCAAATGCATAAGCCTGTTGCTTTTTATCTGCAGAATAAACGGCATTTTTAGCGCCTACAGTGTGTAGTTTGTTTAACGCTAATTGTGATGCAGATTGGCTATTTACCGCTTGAACGTATAAATCGCGTAACTCATTGCCTTGTTGCTTTTGTGCATAAACGATGCTGTTAGAATCACCATTCCAGAAAGCACGCTCAGGCTGACGGCCTAACCAATCAGGGTGAGCCATTGCTTGCTCTAACGTGATTTCAGCTGAACCTGTATCAGCAGGAGTAACAACAACTGGTGCTACATTGGTAACTTGTTCTTCAGAAGGCGTTGAGGCGGTTGATTGACAACCTGCTAGCATGAAGCTAGATGCGACTGCGAGAGCCACTAACGTTTTATTAGCAGTGGTTTTGAATTTCATAGTGCTTCTTACGGGTTATTATAATTCGCCCTATTTAAGCAGAAGCACTAATGAAATAGCAATTTTTATAGGATAAACAGCCAAAGATTTCCGTTTAATAACAGCTTATTTTAAGCTGATATCAAGCCATACCATACGGTGATCAGATGATGCGTTACGATCTTTAATTAAACGGAACAGTTCAGAGTTTTTCTGTGGCCAAAAAACTCCACCATCGTTTATCTCAATACCATAATTTGATGGTAAAACGTAATCAGCACGAGCTTGCCAATAAGCGGTATAGTTTTTAGCGTAAGCTTCTTTATACGACTCTTTAGCGCCTTTGCTTGTTGGCGTAAAAGAAGTATTCACTAATGGATTTTTTAAAATTTGGTCTGTGGTATTAGGGCGTGCTTTACCCCCTTCTGGCGCAGCATTTAAATCACCTACAATAACAAAGCGGCTTTTCGCTTTTAAGCCACCTTTTTGGCCTTTATCATCGTAAATGTAGTTAGCATTGTTAATGTAATCAGCAACTAGGCGTACTTCATCGTGGTTACGCTTACCGTTACGGTCTTCGTCACCATCAAAAACAGGCGGCGTTGGGTGCGATGCAAGCAAATGAAACGTTTTGCCTTTTACATCTATTGGTAAATCCCAAAAAGACTTAGAGCTTAGGTGAATTGCTTGCCATTCCTCAGCAGAATACCAGTCTTTACCTGTTTTAGGGTCAATAGGCATTTGTGCATTTGGCATATCTTTGTATTTGAATGTTTGTAATGTACGCGCTTTATCTAAATCGATTGGGTAGCGCGACAATACTGCCATTGCATAATGCCCCTCAAAGAAGCCAAAGCCGTGTGCGTCACCTTTGTAATGCCCCTTTACACCATCGTTGTCTAGGTCAAACTCAGTAGGTAAACCAGTGTTAACAGGTGCAATAAAGTAATACGGGTAATCGATGGCAACTTGCTTATTTTGCGATACTTGCAGGTAGTTTTTACGAAATACGTTAATGCCTTTGTCGGCATCAATATAATCAAACTCATTGAGTAAAATTACATCAGGTCTTACGCGCTGAATAATTTCGGCAATATTGCGAATTTGCTGGTGGTTGCTCGCTAATGCTTTGCTTAAAGCGTCTTTATCTATTGCTTCGCCTTTTTTAGCATAGTTGGTTGCATCCATACTCACGTTAAAGGTAGCAACACGTAAATCAGCAGCCGATACATTGTTTGCAAATAAGCCTACAGCCACTGCTATTGAAGAAGTTAATAAAGCGTTTTTCATGAAATAAATCCGTCTACTATAAGTAGTAAAATAATACTGCTGACAATGATCCATAAGATCATCGCCATGATAAAAGGTTTAATGCCCGCTTGTTTTAAGACTGAAATAGATAAACCACTACCAATCAAAAATAAGGTCATTACTAACACTTGTTTAGCACCAACATTGAGTGCATGCCACAGTGTTTGATACTCAGGAAAGCTCGAATTAATCAGCGCCGCCGCTAAAAAACCAAATATAAACAACGGGATACTTGCTTTTTCATCTGATTTCCAAAACACACCCGCAATACTTGTATAAGGGATTATCCACATCGCTCTAGTAAGTTTAATGGTTGTGGCAATAGCAAGCGCTGATGCGCCATACGCAGCGGAAGCCCCCACTACACTACTTGTGTCGTGAATCGCAAGTGCAGCCCAAACACCGAATTGTTGCTCAGTCAGGCCAAAGTAATGGCCAATCATCGGAAACAACACTAAGCCAAGGGCATTTAATAAAAACACCACAGCGAGTGATATAGCTACTTCGTGATCTTTGGCCTTTATAACCGGCGCCATTGCAGCAATGGCGCTACCACCACAAATGGCAGTACCAAATGAAATAAGTACACCGGTGTTTTTATTTAACTTAAATAACTGAGATAAAATTTCACCAAGGCCAATAATAGCGGTAATACTGACAATAGTAAGCACAATAGAGCTACGCCCTACTTCTATTACTTGATTAAAGTCAACAGCAAAACCTAAGCCAATTACCGCCAACTTTAGCATCCATTTACTTATTTTTTGTGACTGTGCTGCAAATGGATTACCCAATATCATTGCAAATAAAGCACCTACTACAAGTGCCGTAGCAGAGCCAACAAATGGTAATGCTGATACTAAAAATAGTGTAATAAAAAGAAATTGCTTTGGGCGTTCGGCTATCACAACGGAGCTCTGATAAGTTTATTGGTTAGCTTATGCACCACAGGTGCAACAAAAATAACGGTAGGAAATGCCACACAAAATGCAAAAGCCCATGCTTTAAGCCAAATGGTTGCAATGTTATCGATTAAACCAACGTTAAAGATGCTGATCACTAAAGACATAAATCCAGACATAAACAGCGCCATAAAGAACGCAAATACGACTGTTCTAAATCGAGGATGTAACATAACGAACTAATATTAATATAAAAATATTAGTCTATAGCAAGATGTTCCTGACGCAAGTGCTTTGAGACAAGAGGTACAAAATTAGCGAAGTTTGTGGATATATAATAGCGATTAAAAAGCCGAGATAAACTCGGCTTTTAAGAATTTAAACTGATTAGTTTAAAATAAGTTGAGTGCTGGTAGCTGCTACACCTGGGTAGTCTTGCTCTGGCAGAATTTCAGCCAGTGCCGCTAAACGCTCACCTAATTGGTGAAGGTTATCGGCCGATACATTGATATGACCCATCTTACGACCCGGTTTAGCCGTTTTACCATACCAGTGACTAGTAACGTCTTGCGTTGCGAGTACTGAATGTGGGATTGAAGGCTGACCTAATACGTTGATCATAGCAGTAGGACGAAGACACTCTGTACTACCTAATGGTAGGCCTGCAACAGCGCGCATGTGGTTTTCGAACTGTGAGCAATGTGTACCCTGCTGTGTCCAGTGACCTGAGTTATGAACGCGTGGTGCAATTTCGTTTACTAATAACGTACCTTGTACATCAAAAAACTCAATTGCTAATACACCTACATAATCAAGTTCTTGCGCTAACTTGTTAAATGCCAGCTCTGCTTGTTCTTGAATTGCTGCTTTTTCTTTACCCGCAACTGAAAGCGTAAGTACACCATTGGTGTGTTGGTTTTCAGTCAATGGATAAATAACGGTGTTACCCGCTTTGTCGCGTGCACCAATGATAGATACTTCACGGTCAAATGGGATCATCTTTTCAGCGATAATAGAATGCGGCGCACTTTCAGTGCCTGATGCTATGAAATCTGCCATTTCTGACCAGATTTGGTCAATTTGATCATCAGACTTTAAGCGCCACTGACCTTTACCATCGTAACCTGCTTGGCAAGTTTTGATCACAAGTGGCTTGCCTAAACGCTCTACGGCAGCAACAAGGTGCGCTTTTTCTGTAATTAGCTGGTAAGGCGCGCATTCAACATCTGTTTTATCAAGTAATGCTTTTTCAAGTGCGCGATCGCCACCTGTTTTAATTGCCGCTTTACCCGGATAAAACTTATTGCTTTGACAACATAATGTAAGTACATCATCAGGAATGTGTTCAAACTCTGCTGTAATCGCGTCTGCGTTATCAATAGCTTGTTGTAATGTGCTGTTATGAACTTCACCAGTTAATGGGTGAATGATTTTTTCACTACCCACATCGTAGGCAACAACATTTAAATCAAGCGGTGCACCCGCTAAGCTCATCATGCGAGCTAACTGACCTGCACCTAAAATTAGAATATTCATATTACTCTGCAGGATTAGGGTTAGCTAAGATAGTGTCTGTTTGTTCTTTACGGAAAGCTTCTACTTTTGCGAAGATTTCAGGCTGTTGGCAACCTAAAATTTGTGCCGCTAAAAGGCCAGCATTTGCAGCGCCTGCTTCACCAATAGCAAGAGTACCTACCGCAACACCTTTAGGCATTTGGCAAATAGATAATAATGAATCAACACCATTAAGTGTTTTAGACTTAACTGGTACACCTAAAACCGGCAGTGATGTAAACGCCGCAGCCATACCTGGTAGGTGCGCAGCACCACCGGCGCCTGCGATAATAATTTTAATGCCACGATCTGCAGCTGAGCTTGCATAGTCAGCAAGTAATTGAGGGGTACGGTGAGCAGAAACAACTTTAGTTTCGTATTCAATGCCGAATTTTTCTAGCATTAACGCCGCATGTTCCATCGTTGGCCAGTCTGATTTGGAACCCATAATAATGCCAACAGTCATAAATACACCTCAGTTAAATAGTTTTCTAAAAAGCGGACTTTTGTCCTTATTTTGTGGCGGGTATTATATACCTAACTCACATCAAGATGCGAGTTTCAGTTGGAATTAAAAGCGATTTTGCAAGGCGTTGATGCAAATAATAGAGGTTCTATTGTTAAAATCGATAACGCAGTATAAATCGCTCTTAGACCACATCAAGATGCGACTATAGAAGCACAAAAAAGCCATGACATGCATGGCTTTTAATCACTCATCAGCTAATTAAGCTTCTTTGCTTGCTAGGTACTCAGTGTATGTACCTTTAAAGTCGATAACTTTACCGTCTTTGATTTCCCAAATACGGTTTGCAAGCGATGATACAAATTGTCTATCGTGAGATACGAACAATAATGTCCCTTCGTATGCTTCAAGTGCTAAGTTAAGCGCTTCGATAGATTCCATATCCATGTGGTTGGTTGGCTCATCCATTAATAAGATGTTTGGTTTATGCATCATAATTTTGCCAAACAGCATACGGCCTTGCTCACCACCTGAAATCACTTTTACTGACTTTTTGATATCGTTTTGTGAAAACAGCATACGACCTAAGAAACTACGAACAACTTGTTCGTCGTCACCTTCTTGTTGCCATTGTTCCATCCACTCAAATAAGTTCATGTCTTGTTCGAACTCGTCAGCATGGTCCTGAGCGTAATAACCGATATTAGCGTTATCAGACCATTTAAATTCACCTTGTTTTGGTGCTAAACGACCAGCAAGGGTATTTAATAGTGTGGTTTTACCAACACCGTTCTCACCGATAATTGCAATGCGCTCGCCTACTTCAACTAGGCCTTCAAGGCCACTGAATAATGTTTCTTCAAAGCCTTGTGTTAAATTTGTTAGCTCTAAGGCATTACGGAATAATTGCTTTTCTTGCTCAAAGCGAATAAACGGGCTTTGACGAGAAGAAGCTTTAACTTCTTCAAGCTGAATTTTATCGATTTGTTTAGCACGTGATGTTGCTTGTTTTGCTTTTGAAGCATTCGCAGAGAAGCGCGATACGAACTGTTGAAGTTCGGCAATTTGGCTCTTCTTTTTCGCGTTTTCGCTTAGTAGACGCTCACGAGCTTGCGTTGCAGCGAACATATACTCATCATAATTACCAGGGTAAATACGAAGCTCGCCGTAATCGATGTCAGCCATGTGTGTACATACTGAGTTTAAGAAGTGACGGTCGTGCGAAATGATGATCATGGTACAGTCGCGCTGGTTTAGCACGTCTTCTAGCCACTTGATGGTGTAAATGTCCAAGTTATTGGTAGGCTCATCGAGTAGCATGATATCTGGATCAGAAAACAGCACCTGCGCAAGTAAAACACGCAGTTTAAAACCAGGTGCAATTTCAGACATAGGGCCGTAGTGTTGCTCTGTGCCAATACCTACACCAATTAGTAACTCACCTGCTTTAGCTTCTGCTGAGTAACCATCCATTTCGGCAAACTCAGTTTCTAGGTCTGCTACACGCATACCGTCTTCTTCGCTCATCTCAGGTAAGCTGTAAATACGGTCACGTTCTTTTTTTACTTCCCACAGCTCTTTATGTCCCATGATCACTGTGTCGATTACAGAAAACTCTTCGTAAGCAAACTGGTCTTGGTTTAGTTTAGCAATACGCTCGTTTGGATCTGTGCTGACATTGCCTGAAGATGGCTCTAGTTCACCACTTAGGATTTTCATGAAGGTTGATTTACCACAGCCATTCGCACCGATTAAACCGTAACGGTTACCATCGCCAAATTTTGCTGAGATATTTTCGAATAAAGGTTTAGCACCAAATTGCATGGTGATATTAGCTGTACTAATGATAGCGGTACCCTCCAGCGGGTAAAAAGTAAAAACGAAACTGCGTGCAATTTTAAACTAAAGCCGCTTGGCACGCCATGAAAGTTTAATTAAATACACAGGCTAATTTTACAAGATCAACACTTACGACTACCTTTAGTGAGCGCGCTCACTTAATTATATGAGCACGCTCACTTTTAAAATAACTAAATACAAACAGTAGGTTAAGAATGAGCAAACATGGAGACACTCACCAACGTATTTTAGATGCGGCTTGGCACCTTTTTACTGAGCAAGGGTTTAACGATACCTCTACACGGCAAATTTCAGCAGCAAGCAACATAGCGGTTGGCACCTTGTTTAATCATTTTGCAGATAAAGTGGCTATTTTAGAAGCTTGCCTCGAAGATAAATTCAATGATGTGTTAGAGCGCGCAAAAGAAACCGACATACACCGCCCTGCTCGCTTAAAGATTAATCATTACGCACAATATTTTTATCAGTTTTATTGTTTACATCACCGCTTTTATAAAGTGCTCTTTAGCCAGCGATTATTTTCGCAATCATTCCAGCAACAACACATGGAGCTAATTCAATCATTGGTTTTTGCCGACCAACCGCAATTTAATAAAGTAAAAGCAGCTATATTGCTCGACTGCTATTTTATGACCTTGTTGTATAGCTTAGGCGCCGAAACCCCAAACACTAAACTTATGCTCAGAACGCTAAGCCAGAAAGTGTCTATTTTTTAGGCTTAGTAACTCATTGATAATTCAATATAGTGAACCTAAAGTGAATAATTTTTCCTCGAAGTCGGTTTGTTGCATGATAATTTTTCACTTTTGACCCTATTTTAGCTTTGATAATCTCCGTTCCTTAACTAAATTATACCTATTAGGGACAATATTTAATCAAGGTACTTTATGAAAAGAACACACACTGCCTTATTTGTTGCAGGCATGCTTGCCATACCTACAGCCAATGCCATCGAGATCTATAACGATCAAACCAATAGCGTTACTGTTGGTGGCTTTATCGATGCAAGGGTGATTAATACGCAAGGCGAAACTGAGGTAGTAAACGGTGCATCACGCATTAATTTTGATTTTAAGCGCCAATTAAAAAACGGCTGGCAAGCGTTTGCTTTGCTTGAATGGGGTGTAAACCCTGTTGGTAGCAGCGATATCGTTTACAGCAATCGCTTTGAATCTATTCAAGATGAGTTTTTATATAACCGCTTAGGTTATGTTGGCCTTAAACATGACGATTACGGCCAAGTGACATTAGGTAAACAATGGGGCGCATGGTACGACGTTGTTTACAACACCAACTACAGCTTAGTGTGGGATGGTAACGCTGCAGGTGTTTATACCTACAATAAAGATGATGGTGCTGTGAATGGTACAGGCCGCGGCGATAAAGTACTGCAGTATCGAAATACCTGGGGTGATTTTCATTTAGCACTTCAAGCACAGCTAAAATCTGATGAATTTTATACCTGCGACATCGTTGATATTTCAAGAAGCTCTTGTGAAGTACTTTGGAACCAAGGAAACAATGCTGCACAAAAAGTAGAATTTAACTCGACTTATGGGGCCGCACTCACCTACTCGGTTAGCCCTAATTTAAAAGTTACTGCCGGTGTTAACCGTGGCCAGTTTGATATTGTGTATGCCGGTGGCAGAAATCAATCAGTAAACGATTTAATTTATGGTATGGGCATTACCTATGGTGATTTTTATAAACCGGGTTGGTATGCATCAGCGAATATAAATAAAAACGAAAACCACGATACCGACAACTTAGGCCGCTTAATAAAAGATGCTGTTGGTTTAGAGTCAATTTTAAGCTACCGCTTTGATAATGACATACGTACTTTTGTTGCTTACAACGTATTTGATGCAGGTAGTGACTATGTTATTCAGCCGAACTTTAATGCCGACCCTGAAGATGTGTTTAAACGCCAATTTGCTGTGATAGGTGCGCACTACTTTATGGCAGAAGACACCATTTTATATATTGAAGCTCGTAAAGATTTTAGCGACTTCTCGAGTAATGACGCAGAGCAAGAAGCACAGATGTCACAAACTGAAGATGATGGTATTGCCATTGGTTTTAATTACACTTTGTAGTTACGATAAACACTAAGCCTACTATTGTGGGCTTTTTTCTAATCCAATTGCACACTTTCAAGATTGTTCGCAATATCAATCAACGTCTGCTATTACTTAACAACCATAAAACTAAAATACGTCAATATTTGAGGTTGTTGTGTCTAACAAGGTAAAGCTAATTCTACTTTCATCAATATCTAGCGTTTCGTTCATGCTCTTTCACTGGCTAACAAATGTCAGAGAATCGGATACGGTATTTGGTGTTAGTTCAGATTTGTCAGGTGGTTTAGTAATGGGCTTTGCTATTGGTGTGATGCTAGTTACATTAAGCACATTTAAGTTAAACAAGTATTGAGTGTTTTTTGGAATCAAACGTTTAAACCCTTTTGACTCTTCGCTTCCAAATAATGTGATTGTGGCTAATTATTTCATGAGCTCCTTTTTAGATCCTACACACTTACCCTGCTTATTAAAAAGCTTAAATTTAAGGATTTGCTGAGATTGAAATTAACCCCAAATTAGTATGATGTGTTCTTTTTGTGGTTAATGGCTATTACAATGAATAATCACGTTCTACTTTAGCAATACGCGTTGTAAACGCACTGTACCATTTGTCTTTGCCGAGCTGTTGGGCTTTTAAGTGCTCAACGTTTTGTTTCCAGGCTTTTATTGCATCTAAGCTTTGCCAATACGACACCGTAATACCCAAACCATCACGAACAGACTCCATACCTAAGTACCCAGGTTGTTGCTCTGCAAGTTCCACCATTCTATTGGCCACATCTTCATAACCGGCGGTATCATCTGATAAGGTATTCGTAAAAATCACGGCGTAATATGGCGGTTTTGGTGTATTCGCTATCATGGCTGTTACTTCCCTCTACTTGGTTCAAAACCATCATAACATGGGATTTCTTTGTTAAACGTATCCCAATTTGCTTTAGAGCTTACAAAGTTATGGCTAATCGGGCGCTCGTTTATATCGCTATCTAATAAACCTAAGCGAATACGTAAGCGGCTTGGGTCATCTTTATTCTCGCTATAAATAGGTGAGCCACAACAGCTACAAAAATAACGAATTCTGCCGGGTTTAAATTCAAACGCGCTTAGATGCTGCTTTCCTTCTGTGAGGTTAAAACCATCTCGTTGAATAAAGCCATTGGTTGCGTAGGCTGTGCCTGAGTTTTTACGACATAAGGAGCAATGACAATGAATAATTGAGTCTATGCCACCAGCAATAGTTACTTTTACTTTGCTGCACAAACAACTTCCTTGATACATAGTCCCTCTCAGGTTTAAAGATTAATAACCGCGATGCTTCCAAAATTCAGTGGCAGTGCCTTCGGCTTCCTTTAATAAGTTAAAGGATTTATCAGCAATTATATGGCCATTTAACTCAATAGTCATGCGCCAAATACCTACTTTATTATCAACAGGTGCCCATATCGTATCACCTAAATAAAACTGCCAATCGTTTGTTTTAACGTACTGTTCGCCCTCAAACGGTGGCATGATCTCGCCATCTTCATCCGGAATATCTGGGTGGTAAACGCAAAATTTAATTTTTTGTCCTTTGGCCTTTTTAATATTAACAATAAAGCCAAATTCAATATCTAACTGTGCAGGAACGTCTGTTGTAAACTCGGTGATTTGAGGCAGGTCTTTTTCTTTTGCATCCCAATGACTGTAAATGCCGTAACTTTCAATACTGGTAATTGGTTTGGCTTTTGCCATAGCTGCAAGCGCTCCTTTTTTAAAATAAGGCGCTATTTTATAGTAGCAACCCTAGCAGAACAAGATTGTACTATTATAGTAATTAGCTAACGTATTTTACCCAGTGAGTGTCATGTTGTTGAAAGCCACATTTAGTTAAAAGTTTAATACTTGCGCTATTATTTGGGTTAACTAAAGCTAACACACTGTTTAGCGGAGCAGGTACAAAGGTCGTCAGTTTATCAAATAGCATATCTAGTACCTTTTGCATGATTCCTTTGCCAAAGTATTGCGATGCCAATTCAAATCCCAACATGCCCTGCCCGTCAATTATGTTAAATATGCCTACGCTGCCAATAACCTGCCCACTACTTCGTAAAACAATAACTAAACGAATGCCTTGTTGATTATAAAAACGTTCTATGTCGCCTTGAATAAAGTCGTACACGTCACCTTTCGTTATATCAGCGCCGTAATCATTAAACGTTTGTACTTGCGGATCTTTTAAAATATCCCATATCGCTTGGCAATCTCTATGACGAATTGGGCGTAAGTCAAAGGCTAAGTCATCGTGGCTAGACACGTTAATTTCTTCTTTTTGCTTTATGAGCTGGCATTATTGTCTTACTATAAACGCAATTTCAAGCAATTAGATTAAGTTCGATGAGTGAAGAATTTAAAGTAATTCAACCTACCACCACAGTATACTGTAAAGAACGCGGTGAAGGCTGGACCTTAACAGGGATCACCAGTATCGATGAGCATACTTCTGTGATGTTTGATGGCGTAAGGTATACCTTACCGGCCCGTGAAATTGTTGAGGTATTATTACCACAACAACTCGAGCGAGAGAAAAATCAACAATAAAAAAAGCCAGCTTGATGCTGGCTTTTTTGTGTTTAAAATTAACGTAATGCGTTAATACGCTCATCAAGTGGTGGGTGCGATGAGAATAACTCGGCAACACCTTTACCGCTTGCAATACCAAATGCCATCATTGAACCTTCTAGTTGTGATGGGTGGTTTTGTTTTAAACGCTCAAGGGCGCTACGCATTTTATCTGCACCTACTAGTTTTGCTGCACCCGCATCCGCAGAGAATTCGCGTTTACGGCTGTAGTAAGCAACAATCACACTTGCTAGAACACCAAATAACATTTGGAAAATCATATCGAACAAGAAGTATGTCCAGCTACTACCGCCCTCTTCCTCATCACTATTAAGGAAGTTATCAACAATACCTGCCAATACTTTCGCCATAAAGATAACAAAGGTATTCACTACACCTTGAATAAGAGTAAGCGTTACCATGTCACCATTTGCAATGTGAGATACCTCATGAGCCAATACCGCCTCAGCTTGATCTTGATTCATGTTGTGTAATAAACCTGTGCTCACAGCCACCAGCGAGTTGTTCTTACTTGGGCCGGTCGCAAATGCGTTCATTTCAGGGCTATCGTAAATAGCCACTTCTGGCATCGCGATACCTGCTTTTTTCGCTTGCGCAGCTACCGTTGAAACCAACCATTGTTCTGTTTCAGAACGAGGCTGTTCAATAACATGTGCACCGGTTGATTTTTTTGCCATCCATTTCGACATAAATAACGAAATAAACGATCCACCAAAACCAAATACGGTTGAAATAACTAAAATGCCGCCTAAACTGCGATGGCTAATACCCAGTACGCTCATCACAATAGACAACACAATACCTAACACTAGCATTACCGCTAAGTTTGTAAGTAGAAACAGAAATACACGCTTCATAAAAACCTCAGAATAAACATACCAATTGTATTAACTAACGACATGGTTAAAAATCGTTAGTTAATAAAATTATCTGGGTACTCTACCAACTCAGTTTAGGGCTTATGCAATTGGTTGCAAGGAACTAATTGCAACCAATTGTGACAGAGTATGTCAAAAGTAACAACTCAATTATTATGGGTTGATAGATAAAATTTCAAGTAAGGTTTTGTAAATTTTTAATTTAGGGGTGCCGTCTGTATACGGACTAATCGCTAAAAGCGGGAAAGGTAGTGCTGATTTTAAAGTTTCTAAATTGGCGTCTTGTTCACGCATGTTTGGGTCTACATGATTTGCTATCCAACCCACACAATTTACACCGAGCGCTTTAAAGTGAGCAGCTGTCAATAGTGCGTGATTAAGGCAACCAAGCTTCATGCCTACTACTAGCACAACATTAAGGTTTTGTGATTTAACCCAATCGCTGAGTAAATCGGTTTCGTTGATAGGTAAACACCAACCGCCTGCACCTTCTGTAAGAATATAATCGGTATTGAGTGCTTTTACATTTGCATAAGCAACATCAAGTTTAGCAAATGTCAGTCTGTCACCTACTAGGGCAGCTGCAATATGCGGTGCAATGGGTGGCTCATAGGTAAAGGGGTTAACTATGTTATATTTAACCCCAATTGATGAGCTTTCCATTAAGGTTAATGCATCATCATTGACTAGCTGTCCAAATGCTTCTTCTGCACCTGCTGCAATGGGTTTAAAACCCACCGCACGCTGTTTATGTTGCGCTAGTAAGTTTAATAATAAACTGGTGACATGGGTTTTTCCGGCATCGGTGTCTGTACCCGTGATAAAAAATTCTTTCATTTTTGAGTTAATTCTATTTTTCTAGTTCTAAAAGGACAACTTGATAGCTCACTCTAGCATGCCCATCAACCAGAGGGTATGCCCTACAAACACTATTAAGTGCCTGCCTCGTTAATAACCCTTGGCGTTTTTGCTTAGTTTGCAATGAGGTAGCACCAATCGCTTTTATCGACCGCAGCGCATCTAAAGGAGAGTTATAGGCATCTATATAACATCTATCAGCGGCAAAATTGAGTTTAAACCCCGCCAATTTTGCATACTCAATAATGTGACTAGCACAATGAAACTGATTAATATGGTTTTGCTCATCTAAACAAGCAAAAGCCTGTTTGATTTCTTTGAGCGATCCATCTACCACGCAGCTTAAATAAACCTTACCACCCGCTTTTAATGCGGAAAAAAGATTTTTAAGTAGTGCCTCTAAATCAGCAGACCATTGCATTGCAAAATTACTAAACACACAATTTAGCGAACTTTGCTGTAATGGTAGGTTGTCCATATCAGCACACACTTTTAAACAATGCGGGTTTTGTTCTGTGCTGAGCATGGAATGACTTAAGTCCATTGCCAATACAGTATCAAAGTGTGTTTTAAGCATTGCCGTGTTAACTAAAGGCCCAGCACCTAAATCAAGGCAAGTACCCTGCTGATGTTTACTGGCCATCATTTTGAATAAGTGCGCAGCCGCTTGTTTTTGAACATTAGCATGGCTCGCGTAATTTGCAGCCGCTTTAGAGAACTTAGTTTGTGTTGTTAGCTTATTACTGTGTTGAAAGCTTAAAGGCGCTTGCAGTTGAACACTCATAAACACTCCACTAGCGAATAAACCAGCTGTTTTATATCCTCAGCTTGATGCGCGCTACTTATGGTTACTCTAAGTCGTGCCGTATTAAATGGCACCGTGGGAGGTCGAATAGCAGTTAACCACACGCCTTTATTTTTAAGATTATTAGCAACAGCAAGAGTATGTTCTGCATCGCCCAGTACCAAAGGCTGAATAGCCGTTGTTGATTCCATTAATGCTAAGTTATGCTCTTTAGCTAGCGCTCTAAAGTAGGTAATATTCTCTTTCAGCTGAGAGCGTCTCTTATCAGCTTTTATTAACTTTTCGAGTCGTTCAAGAGTACAACTTGCCATTAGTGGTGACATCGCCGTTGAATATATGTATTCACGATTAAACTGCAACATGTAGTCAATCATTTGCTTTGATGCAAGCAAGCAAGCGCCACTACTTGCTAGCGCCTTGCCAAAGGTGATAATCAGTAAATCAGGCTTGATTGCCTCACAGCTCCCTAAGCCTTGCTCGCCTAACACGCCAAAGCCATGGGCGTCGTCAATCATCAGCCACGCATTGTATTGTTTAGCAAGTTTACAGAGTGCTTCAATGGGGGCTTGATCGCCATCCATCGAAAACACCCCTTCGCTCACTATGAGCTTATGCTTTGCTTTTGACTTTTGTAACCGAGACTCTAAGTGCCTAAGGTCGTTATGATTAAACCGCACCATGGCAGCGGCAGAATGAAGGCCACCATCAATTAAGCTGGCATGATTAAGCTTATCTTGAAAAATTGCCGATGATTGCGCCACGCTTTTATCTTGAAACAGCGCTTTTAATACGCTGCTATTAGCACTAAATCCGCTATTAAATAACATGGCGCTTTCATAGCCTAATAACTCGCATAAACGCTGCTCAAGCTGTTGTTGTGGTTTATTATAACCATTCACTAATGCTGAACTGTGGCTACCTAGTTGCTGCGCTTGTATTTCAATAAAATCATCAGCAAAGCCAAGGTAGTCATTACTGGCAAAATTTAAATACTTTTTACCTGCAACCTGAATAAAGCGCCCACTTGATTGCTCAACAAGTTGGCGTTTTCTCAGTAATGCATCTGCTTGTCGCTCAACAAGATGCTCGGCAATAAAATCAAAAGCCATTTAAATATTACGCTTCGTAAAATAGTTCTGATGTTGCTTTATCAGCAACTTTTGATGAAAGTGATGCTGCAACCGCTTCATCAGAATAATCTTCACGGGTTTCTGGGTTCATGCCTAATTTTTTAATCAGCATCATGTCTGCGTCTGCTTCAGGGTTTTCTGTAGTCAGTAGTTTATCACCGTAGAAAATTGAATTAGCACCAGCAAAGAAACACATAGATTGCATTTGTTCATTCATCGCCGTACGACCAGCTGATAAGCGAACATAACTTTTCGGCATCATTATACGTGCAACAGCAATGGTACGAATAAACTCAAAGTGGTCTAAGTCTTCGACATCTTCAAGTGGCGTGCCTTTAACCTTAACCAACATATTAATTGGCACACTCTCTGGCTGCTGCGGCAAATTAGCTAATTGCATTAATAAACCAAAACGGTCAGCTGCCTGCTCGCCCATACCAACAATACCGCCAGAGCACACTTTCATGCCGGCATCACGCACGTTATCGATAGTGTTTAAACGGTCTTGGTAAGTACGTGTTGTAATGATCTGCTGGTAATACTCAGGTGATGTATCTAGGTTATGGTTGTAATAATCAAGGCCCGCGTCTTTTAATGCATGGGCTTTTTCGTTATCTAGCATTCCAAGCGTCATACAGGTTTCAAGGCCTAGCTCTTTAACCTCTTTTACCATTTTTGAAATATAAGGCATGTCACGTTCTTTCGGATCAGACCACGCAGCACCCATACAAAAACGGGTTGCGCCTTTTTCTTTTGCAACACGTGCTTGCTCAACCACTTTTTCTACTTCCATTAAACGTTCACGGTCTAGGTCTGTTTTATAATGACCTGACTGAGGACAATATTTGCAATCTTCTGGGCAAGCACCGGTTTTAATCGATAACAAAGTAGAAATTTGTACTTCATTTGGGTTGAAGTTTTCACGATGCACACTGGCCGCTTTAAATAACAAATCATTGAACGGCATTTCGAATAATGCTTTTACTTCTTGGTGAGTCCAATCGTGACGGACAACTGCGTGCTCCATAATAGTCTCTTTTTTTAAATTATTGGGACGGTTTGATTGGCTTAGTCTACGACTTGACGTAACATTGTCAACGAATCGAAGTGATATAAAGTTTACATATGATTAATAAACAACCAATAGATTTAGATTTTGATCGTGAGCATATTTGGCACCCTTATACTTCTATGACTCAGCCCCTTCCTGTGTACCCAGTCAGTCATGCCAATGCAAATCGTATTTTCTTAGAAACAGGCGAAAGCCTAATAGATGGTATGGCCTCTTGGTGGAGTGCGATTCATGGTTACTGCCATCCTGTTTTAAATGAGGCAATCACTACACAGGTTAGTAAAATGAGCCATGTCATGTTTGGTGGTTTAACTCATGAACCTGCTGTTGAGTTGTGTAAAAAGCTAGTCAGTATCACACCTAAGTCACTCGATAAGGTGTTCTTAGCCGACAGTGGCTCTGTGAGTGTTGAAGTCGCCATAAAAATGGCCTTGCAGTACTGGCTTAGCCAAGGTTACACCAGCAAACAAAAATTAATGACGCCGCTTAAGGGCTACCACGGCGATACTTTTGCCGCCATGAGCGTTTGCGATCCAGTTAATTCAATGCACAGCATGTACTCAGGGTTTTTACCTGAACATGTTTTTGTACCTTCGCCGAGTGCTAAATTTAATGGCGAGTTTAGCTCTGCTGAAGCTGATACACTTGAAAGCTATTTTGCCGCTCACCATCAAGATGTTGCGGCATTTATCATTGAACCCATTGTACAAAATGCTGGGGGCATGAATTTTTACCACCCTGATTACTTAAAACACCTGCGCATTCTTTGTGATAAGTATGATGTTTTACTTATTTGTGACGAAATCGCCACAGGCTTTGGTCGTACCGGCACCTTGTTTGCTGTTGAACACGCCAACATAGACCCTGATATTTTATGTATTGGCAAAGCATTAACGGGCGGCATGATGACCCTATCAGCGACATTAACCACTAGCAAAGTCGCTGTTGGCATTAGTGAGGGTGAAGCCGGCGTATTAATGCATGGCCCAACTTTTATGGGTAACCCGCTTGCCTGTGCCACAGCCTGCGCGAGTATTGATTTACTGTTAGAGCAACCTTGGCAAGAGCAAATTGAACATATAAATGATGTGCTAACAACCCAGCTTGCTAAATGTAAGCCGCTTGATGCAGTCGTTGATGTACGCACATTAGGTGCAATTGGAGTTGTTGAGCTTAATCGAAGTGTAGATGTAGCAAAAATTCAACGCTTTTTTATCGAGCAAGGTGTGTGGATCCGCCCGTTTGGTAAATTAATTTATTTGATGCCGCCTTACATAAGCGACGAACAAAGCTTAACTAAGTTATGCAATGCTATTTATGCAGCCATTGAACAACAGGCGTATTAAAAAAGGAAGCTAATGCTTCCTTTTCCTTTAAACTTTACCATTCAAACATATAAGCCATTTTACTGATCATTCGAAGCGGTACTTTATGTTCACAGCGCTTGGCGTAAAGATGCTGCAATGATTTATCTTTAATTTCACCAACGATCACTTCTTTTACTTGATAACCCAGTGCAGTGGCCGCTTGTGCGTAGGCGATAAATTCCCACTTTTTAATATTAGTGTTATCAACAATTACTAACGGGATTTCTTCTGCTAGGGCATTAATAAAGCGTGCAAGGTTTAGATTGTGATACTCAGATAACTTGTACTTATCAAATTGATACACACCTTCGCTATTGTAAAAATAATCATCTGTTGCGCACACGACATAATCACTTTCATTACCAGCTACCAACTCATCAGCAAGGCTTTGTGCGTAATATGATTTACCTGAGCCTGGTAAGCCGCGAAGAATAAAAACTTGTTTCATAGCACCTGTTATACAATTTAATTAAAGACTAAAGGACAGTTATCCTATTGAGAATTGTTAATAATGCCACAAAATAACCAATTAGCGCAGCGAGAATTTAAATAAACGCAAATTTTACGCAAAATATTGCTGCTATTTTACTCAATTGAAGAAAAACTACTAAAGAGTACGCCTCAATAGTTTTTTTATTTGATTTACGAGGGTAAGATAGTCGATTCAAGTGCAATGCACAGCATTATTATATTAGGCAACTTATATCATTGGAGTGAAGATGAGCCATTTAGCGATTTCAGAGCTATTAAAAGGCAAGGTTGCGGTAGACAGCCAAGTAACAGTAAAAGGCTGGATCCGTACACGCCGCGATTCAAAAGCAGGAATTTCATTTTTAGCCGTTCATGACGGTTCGTGTTTTGATCCTATTCAAGCGGTAGTACCTAATTCACTCAATAATTATGATGAAGTAACACGTTTAACTGCAGGTTGTTCTGTATCTGTAACAGGTGTTCTTGTGCCTTCTGCAGGTCAAGGTCAGTCTTTCGAAATTCAAGCTAACTCTGTAGAAGTATTAGGTTGGGTTGAGAATCCAGACACCTACCCTATGTCTGCGAAACGTCACAGCATTGAATATTTACGTGAGCACGCACACCTTCGCCCTCGTACTAACATCATGGGCGCGGTAACCCGTGTACGTAACTGTTTAGCACAAGCGATTCACCGTTTTTATCATGAGCAAGGTTACTACTGGATCAGCACACCGATCATCACTGCAAGTGACTGTGAAGGCGCCGGTGAAATGTTCCGTGTGTCTACTTTAGATATGCAAAACTTACCACGCACAGATAAAGGCGACATCGATTACAGTGAAGATTTCTTCGGTAAAGAAGCATTCTTAACAGTATCTGGTCAATTAAATGGTGAGACATATGCCTCAGCAATGTCAAAAATCTATACCTTTGGCCCGACTTTCCGTGCTGAAAACTCAAATACATCTCGTCACTTAGCAGAGTTTTGGATGGTTGAACCTGAAGTTGCATTCGCAGATTTAGAAGATATCGCAAAACTTGCTGAAGACATGCTTAAATACGTTTTCAATGCAGTATTAACTGAGCGTCGTGATGATATGGAATTCTTTGCACAACGTGTTGAGAAAACAGCTATCTCTCGTTTAGAAGAGTTCGTAACTAAAGATTTCGCACAAGTTGATTACACAGATGCTATCGAAATCTTAAAAGCGTGTGGTAAGAAGTTCGAATACCCTGTTGAATGGGGTGTAGATTTACAGTCTGAGCACGAACGTTACCTTGCTGAAGAGCACTTTAATGCGCCAGTAGTTATTAAAAACTACCCGCGTGATATTAAAGCCTTCTACATGCGTCAAAACGAAGACGGCAAAACAGTCGCTGCAATGGACGTAGTTGCACCAGGTATTGGTGAAATCATCGGTGGTTCTCAACGTGAAGAGCGCCTAGATGTACTAGATAAGCGTCTAGAAGAAATGGGCTTAAACAAAGAAGATTACAGCTGGTACCGCGACCTACGTAAATACGGCACTGTACCGCACTCAGGTTTTGGTCTAGGTTTTGAGCGTTTAGTTGCATATGTAACAGGTATGGGTAACGTACGTGACGTTATCGCCTTCCCTCGTACAAAAGGCAGCGCGACTTACTAATAAGAAACGCTACATTGTCTAAAAGCCGCTTTCGAGCGGCTTTTTTGTGTGTAAATCATTAAATG
>NZ_JAKEVM010000073.1 GCF_022398475.1 Pseudoalteromonas shioyasakiensis
CCACTAACCACTAACCACTAACCACTAACCACTAACCACTAACCACTAACCACTAACCACTAACCACTAACCACTAACCACTAACCACTAACCACTAACCACTAACCACTAACCACTCGCAACTTTTTACTAACTCCCCCATCTGTACTATCTTTTCTAAACCAACCTTGCAGGAGAGTAAGATGTATTTAGTTAGACTGATTTACACAAGTGAAATTAGCGATGGGTTTGGGCCCAATGACATCGAAGATATTCTCGAGAAAGCTAAGCAGAATAATGCAGAAAGTAATGTAACTGGGCTACTTTGTTTTAATAGTAATCACTTTATGCAATGCCTTGAGGGGTCACGAAAAGCAGTTAATGATACTTATCATCGAATTCTTAATGACAAACGACACCGCAATATCATCATGCTGAATTACTGTGAAATAGTAGAGCGTGAATTTGAGAATTGGTCGATGGGATACATACCTAATTCAAAAATGACAACTCCATTAAACTTAAAGTACTCAGGTACCAGCGAATTTAATCCATTAGCCATGTCGGCAGGAAGCGCCCATAAACTTATGTTGGCTTTACGGGACTCATTGCTCAAACATACTATGTAGGGCTTGTAAGTGTCACTACAGTGACACTTGCTCACCTTCATTCAATATGTAAAGAGGGACTTGGCTGTTCATCTGTTTTTGCATATGCAGTAATCTTAATAATGCAGAGTGGCTTGAATGGTCACCCATTTGCCAGCTTGAGTTGCCATAACCCCATGGGATCATCACTTTACAGTTTAGCTCCTCTGCGGCGTTTAAGCTGTCTTCTGGCGTTGTATGAACATAGCGATACCACTTACCGTTTTCTTCATGGTAATAAGAAGCGATAGGCATTAAACATACATCAATCTCGCCGTATTTTTGATTAATATCTTGGAAGTGTTTTGAGTAACCGGTATCACCAGCAAAAAACAAGGTTCTACCATTTTGCTCAAGTAACCAACCATTCCATAAATCTTTATTGTGGTCGTCGTAAATGAAAGGCACCATTATACGACTGCTAAAGTGATGAGCTGGCAGCGCATGAATCGTTAAATCATTAATTTGTGTACTTGCGTACCACGCCATTTCTGAAATATTAAAGCCACCCGTCGGGAAGTTATCTGCAAAGCCTAATGGCACTAAGTAGCGGGGGGTATTGCCAATCTCTTCTATATCCGCCTTGTTAAAATGGTCATAGTGAATGTGTGAGTACATTACTGCATCTAAGTCATTAAGTTCAGCATGTGATGGCCAAAAACCAGGTTTGCGATAAATGCCGCCAGCAAGCTTAAAGGCAAAGTCTACGGGCGAATCAAACTGATCTTTAACTGGGTCAAACAACAGCTTCTCACCATTTGGTGATTGAATATAAAACCCAGCATGACCTAACCAGCGCACCGTAAAACCTGAATTGATTGCAGGCACATGTTGTTCTGCGTGAAACTCGCATTGTGAGTTACTGTCGTCGCACACAAGGAGTTCTGATGCTTCATAGCAATTGTCAGTGCAGGTTGTTGGGTATTCTTTATCACCCGGATAAAGGTTGTGGTAGCGGCCTTCGTACTCTCCCTCAGTTTTTAACGGAGTAATGGTGCCTTCACCGGCAATAATATCAACAGTGTTTGAATTACTGCATGCACTTAAAAGTGCTGCTGCAATAAGAATTGAGAGTGTTTTTAAATGCATACCATGCTTACTTTTTATTCTTTGCAGTGAGTTTAGCAAAATAAAATTTAAGATAAATCATTAAAAAGTAACAAGAGGTTACATAAAAAAAGCCTACGTTTAAGTAGGCTTTTTTATTAATAGCTTGAGCTGATTAGCCCGCTTTGTTCATTTGCTCAATGAACTTATTAGAGTCTTCAATTGATTTGTTCATGTCGTCCATTAACACTTTTATATCGCGTTTTAGGCTTGTGAACTCACCTTTGATTGCAGTTACAGCTTGTGCGTTTAGATTATGTTTTAAGTACAAAACATTATCATGAAGTGATGATAATACCGGCTCCATTTTGCTTTCTGCGCTACGCATTGAGCGAAGTAGTTGATCAAATTGGCGCTTAGTTGCATTGAGCTTTTTGCTGCTTTCACGTTTAAGAGAGGCGCTTTTGTATTGCTCTAGTTCATCGGCCCATTCATCAAATAGCGCTTCAGCTACATCTTCTACTTTATTGATATTGCTTGTTACGTCGTTTGCTGCCGCGAGGCTCGACTCGTAATCATCATTCAGTTGATTGTAGGCATCTTGTAGCTCACCACCATCAAAGTTGATCAGCGTGGTTAATCTGTCTAATGCTGATTGAAACTCTTCTTGTGACTCTTGCTGTGCTTCTTTTGTTTCTTCTACGCGGTCTACTAAAATGTCGCGCTTATGCACACCTACAGATTCCATGGCTGAGTAGTAAGCTGACTGACAGCCTGATAATGCCATTGTTACTGCAAATAGTGGTGCACTTAAAAGTGTCAGTTTTTTCATTGAGAATCCTTTTTAGGTACCTGTCATTTCAAATTATGTGGTGGATTGCTATGATTATCAAAACATTTTAGCAGAAATTAGATTCTATGGATGAGAAGCTCAGTCGATATAAGTTGCAATTAAGCACTTTTTTAAAGCAACAACCTACTTGGTGGATGCAGTATCTTAATCGTTGTATTGACGATCAAATCACTGTTAATGCTGGGTACTTGGCTTATGTGACCTTATTATCAATCGTGCCTTTAGTAGCGGTTGGTGTGGCTATTTTTTCTGCTTTTCCAGGATTCGAAAGCACGTTAGTGACCATAGAAAACTTCTTGTTTACTAACCTTGTGCCGACCTCTACAGATGTAATTAAAGAGCATATCAGCGCTTTTGCCGGTAATGCGAATAAAATGACTGCCGTTGGTGTGGGTTTTTTAGCGGCGGTATCTTTGTTACTTATTCGCAATGTCGATGCTACATTAAATCGAATTTGGCGTATTAAGAAAAAGCGCCCAATGATGATTTCGTTTGCCGTTTATTGGATGGTGCTTAGTTTAGGCCCTGTGTTATTAGGGGCTAGTATTGGTGTTACTTCATACATCGTGTCGTTAGTGTCGTTTGCCGATCAAGGTATCCCCGGCTTTAGTGGCTTTTTATTGAAATTATTACCTTACATAATTTCAATGATTGGCTTCATTATGCTCTATACTTTAGTTCCTAACACACGAGTTCCATTTAGAGCGGCAATTCCGGGCGCTTTGTTTGCAGCTATGTTGTTTGAGCTGACAAAAAAAGGCTTTGCTTTGTACATCAGCCACTTCCCATCATACGAAGTTATTTATGGGGCGTTGGCGACAATCCCTATTTTATTTGTATGGGTGTATTTGTCGTGGATTGTCGTATTACTCGGTGCAGAATTTACAGTATGTATCAGCCCTGAGAATATTGAGGACACGCCTGATATAGAGGTTTAAATTCACTGCACCTAAGGAGAGCGAGGTGCAGTTACATCCACAATATGTTGCCAACCGTGATTATCACTTAAGTGTTGGCGATGGTCATCAAATCCACGTGCAAGAATATGGTGCGTCTACAGGGATTGCTGTGGTGTTATGCCATGGCGGGCCTGGTGCGGGTCTATGCCCTGAAAATTGCCGCTTTTTCGACTTAGAACGTTTTCGAGTGATCATGTTCAGTCAGCGCGGTTGCGGTCACTCAACACCCCATGATAGTTCAACCAATACCACCTCAGAATTAGTTGCCGATCTCGAGTATTTACGCCAGCAACTGGGTATTGAAAAGTGGCTGGTGTGTGGTGAGTCATGGGGTGCCACTTTGGCACTTGTCTATGCTATTCATCACCAAGAGCATGTTGCAGGGCTTATTTTACGGGCTAGCTTTTTAGCTTGTAACAGTGACTTCGAGTGGCTTTACACAACAAAAGGAGCCGGCGCGCATTTTTACCCTGAGTGCTTTAATGAATTTGCACATGATTACACTGATTGGCGTGCCTTACTCGACTTTTATCAGCAGCAACTAAACAATGATGATCAAATTAAAGCCAGTAAATTTGCCAAGTTATGGTGTCATTGGGAGCAGGTGCTATGTCATGGTGAGCCTTTGACAAACTGGAGTTTACAGGAGCCCCATGTCGGGTTAAATCAAGCAAAGTTAATGGTGCATTATTTTCGTCATCACTGTTTCATTGAAGAAGGCTTTATCGCAGAAAATGCACATCTACTGACTCATTTACCTATTTGGTTTATTCATGGCCGCGCCGATTTGATCTGTCGATATAGTGCCGTACAGCAGCTTGCTGAACAGTTAAATGCACAATTATTGATTTTAGATGGCATTGGGCACAGCAGCGATAATCAGGTATATTTGGCGGCAATGCGACGTGCCGCAGATTTAATGTATATCAAGTTATCGAGGGATCAATGCAAGGCTTAATTCAAAGAGTAAAACAAGCAAAAGTAGAAGTGGCAGGCGAAGTAGTTGGTGAAATTTCACAAGGTATTTTGCTGCTATTAGGTGTTGAAAAACAGGACACCGAGCAAAGCGCCCAGAAGCTTTTACACAAAGTCAGCAATTACCGCATTTTTACCGATGAACAAGGAAAGATGAATTTAAGTTTGAATGACATCAAAGGTGAGCTTTTAGTGGTTTCGCAGTTTACGTTAGCAGCTGACACCAAAAAGGGTATGCGTCCGAGCTTTTCAAGTGCTGGCACCCCAGAACAAGCCAATACGCTCTATGAGTATTTTATTGCTGAAGCTAAAAAAACGGGCTTAACAGTGGCTACAGGGCAGTTTGGTGCTGATATGCAAGTAAGCCTATGTAACGATGGTCCCGTTACTTTTAATTTATCTGTGTAATACCAACTCGCAATAATACTTAATCATTTTGAGGGATTAAACCTGTCGCTAACTGCGTTAAAAATCTCTCATTTACGACTGCATGGATGCAGCAGGTAGAGCAATGCAGGAGCAATTGCCGAGAACAACTAAATAACGAAATTTTTGCCTTGTTATCAACGAGGTTTTATTGCCTCAAAATAGACTACTTAATTAAGCGGATTGGTATAAGCATTTTTATTTTTTGATCATCACGATGTGATTCACGTAGTCGGGGATTTTTACAATGCTTGGGCGCTTGCCAAACTCGGTGATTAGCAGGTGCTCAAGTTGTTTTAGTTGCGATGGGTGATTAGATAAAAAATTAATGAACAACAAGCCATCTTTTGCCATCGCTGCTCGTAGTTTGGTGTAAAACTGGTGCTTGTATAAAAATAATGGCGCATCTACCTCACTGAATAAATCTAGGATAATCCAATTATATTCGTTGTTTTGCTCTAATACTTGCTGCGCATCAAAACAGTGCAAGTTATTGGCATGGTCGCCACCAAAGTAGCGTTTATAGCAGTGAATTATGTCGGGGTTTTTATCAACCGATGTCAGTTGGCTGTCAGGGTAGGTGTGCTGTAAGTAATTACGAATAGCACCACCGCCTAGCCCTAGTTCTAAAATCTTTTTAGGTTCCTCTAAGTCTTGCCAAAGTTTTGCAAGGTATTGTAAATGCGGGAAAAGTAACCTGGCAGGTCGGCGTTTTTCAATGACCGATTGCAGAGTTTCGTTGATCAATAACCAGCGTAATTGGTTAAGTTGCCTAACTTGAATACTGTAATTGCCTTGTTTATGCCAATAGATGAGTTGCCCTAATCGGTGGCAGTCCTCAATAAAACTATGTTTTACTGCGCCACTGGGTTCAAGAAAATGTTCCATATTTCGGGCCTTTAGCAATTTGTTTATTAAAATAAGACAATTATTTCAGCATAGACCAGCAGGCTTAAAGTGCAATTGTGCATTAGTTTTTACAGCCAAGAATAATAATTTAGGCTGGGTCACCAAAGTATTATTCCAACTTGTTAGAAGATCGCGTATCGTAATTCGCATTCCAAAGGCCACGACAGAAAAACAACAGACAGTGGCTGAATTATCACAGGAGTTTTTATGTTTAAAGTGACCACCCCACAAAGCAGCGAAGATTGGCAAGCGTACTATTCATTACGTTGGCAGGTTTTAAGAGCACCCTGGGGCGAGCCGCGTGGTTCTGAGCAAGATGACTTAGAGCAAGACGCTGAGCACCGCTTTATCAAAAATAATGACGGCGAAGTATTAGGTGTAGCTCGCCTGCATTTTAATAATCATCAGCAAGCGCAAGTTCGTTATATGGCGGTCGCTGAAGGTAATCGTAACCAGCATATTGGTAGCCGTTTATTACATGAATTAGAAAAAATCGCATGGACTCAAGATGCCGACGAGCTGGTATTGTTTGCTCGTGAGCGAGCCCTTGATTTCTATAAGCGTCATGGCTACGAATTAAAAGAAAAAGCGCACCTTGCCTATGACGATGTACAGCATTGGAAAATGGTAAAACAAAAACCATCTGAGCCGGGTTGGTTCCGTCATCCAAACTGGACACAAGTACTGCAAAACACTTGGCGTGAGTCGATCCCAATCAGTGATGCGATGGGCATTAAAGTTGAAAGCTATACCGATTGGCAGTTTACTACCCGCGCTGACTTAGATGCGAACTTAAACCTTCATAACACTATGTTTGCGGGTTCAATTTATAGCTTAGCTACCTTAACAGGGTGGGGCGCAACTTACCTAGCGCTGAAAGAAGCAGGCCTCGAAGGAAATATCGTGTTAGCTGATGCCAACATTAAATACCTTAAACCACTAAATAACGACCCTCGTGGTAGTGTTGAGTTGGCTGGCTTTAAAGGCAAGTTAGCGGATTTAGAAGACAGTGGCAAAGCAAGCTACCATGTGCCAGTAAATGTATACGATGGTGATGTGTTAGTAGCAGAATTCGAAGGTCACTTCATCGTTAAAAAATAACGACTATTTAGAGCGAGCTAACTAAAGCTCGCTCTTCATTAATAGAAGTTAAAGCAAGTCAGTTAACAGAATACCCACACCAAAACGTTCAATATCGGCGTTGTAATCAATCAAGCTCTCACCATAACCATTAAAATATTGTGCGTAGCCACGTAATCGGCCCCAAAGAGGGAAAGACCAATCTAATTGGATTGCACCACGATTATCTGAATTTAAGTTATTACGGGTCATAAAGCTAAATTCATGCTCGTTGTAACGGTATGCACCTGAAAACTCAAAGTAACCCATGTATTTGTAGATATCAGGATTATCATCGCCACGGGCTTCTAGCTCATCGTCCTTTTTATCTTCAGGAATGCGGTACCAAGGCTTAAAGCTAAAAACAAAGCCATCTTTTTCCCATAGGAAATCGGCATAGATACGGTTCCATGAACGTGAGTTAGGCTGGCTGCGGCCATTCGATTGGTGTGAGGCACCAATTGCAATTGCCATTTCATCGCCCCAAAGCACATGCTCAGGATCAAGGTAGTTCACCCAGAAGATCTCTGGTTCGTAGTTTGTTTCACGAAACGGTGATGAAATATCTTTGTTGTAAAACTGCCAAAACGATTGCATGGTAAACGCAAAGAATACGCCCTGATCTTTATCTGAAAAGCCTTCGAAGATAGGCACTTTAATTGAAAGTTGATATTTCACTTCAAGATTATCAAGTGGCTCGCCATCAGTTTGCTCTGCAAGATCTTTTAAACCATCAAAAGGACGTTCATTCGGGTTAGATACGTATGAAAGCGGTAATATGTAGTTACGCTTATGTGGGGTGATCACATTACGGTTTTTCTTGCTCACTTCTTCACGGGCTTTACGCTTATCTAAAGCGGTGAGCTTTTTACTCTCGTCTAAGTCTGAGCATTTTTTACGAAGTTCTTCGAGTGTTTGTTTACCGTCACCGCCAATCGCTTCGTTCAAAATACACTGCTTTACGAGTTCTAGCGCATCGTCTTGTTCGTTAGTTTGTGGTTGTTCAGTTTGAGCAAATACAGGTACAGAAAATAAACCAGCTGCTGCCAGCCAAATGCGCCATCCCATTGCAGTTCCCTTTCAGTAGACTTTTAAGTAGGTATAATTATAACGATTTTTACATAAGTAACCGTGAACTTGTACTGAATTGTTGAAATTTTAGGTAAATAGAGAGCCCCAAGCTAAGCTTGGAGCCCTGCTGTAACGGCCTAAGGGCATAAGCCGTTGACTCTCACGCAATGAGAAGGGATGAGCTTATAGCTCAAATACGTTGGTAAAAAACTTATAAAGTTCGGTGCCTTGATTCACGCTTGCTGAAGCAAAATGCAAAATAGCAATGGCGTCTTTATCAAAGCTTAATGTTTGTAGCGGCTGCTCAGAAAGGTAGCGCTCCATTCTTAAAATACGGGCAATGGGCTCGCCTGCTTTAATATGGCCGCCAAGTGGGGCAAGATATTCAACCATGCCACCCATAGGTGCGTAGTAAGCTACATAATCTTCAAGCATGCAGGCATAGCGTGTCATCGCTTTTGGTTGATACGCTGCATCAACTAATACCTCTTTGTGGTTGAGGTAACTTAAAATGCTATTTGCATCTTCAAGAGCCGCACTTAAATCGATTTTCTCTTGGCTACCTAGCTCAACGGTGAATGCTTCGACTTGAACAGCAAATTCACGGCCTTGTTTGCCAAGCTCTTCAGATAGTGACCACCATGGGCAGAAACTCGCTTCATCCATGGCGCCATCAAAATCACTTGGGATTAATAACACATGCTCGATGTTGAAGTAACTTGCGCTGTCTTTGGCGTATTCAGGGCAATATAAGTGCTTACTTGAGATAGGCCCCGTGTGAAGGTCTAAAACAATATCAGCCTGATGGGCAAGCTTTTGCAAGTTAAGGGCAATACGCTTACCCGTTGTTAGGCTGTAATCAGGGCCCTTTAATTGATTGTCGATGTCAGCAACGAGTGCCTGTTTAAATGTAGCTTTAAGGGTCGCATCATCACTGTCTTTATGCTGTTCAGCAATCTGTGACGGTAACGCTTTATTAAAGCGGTACATGCGGTTCCAGTTGGTACCCGTGATTGGATCGAAGCGACCTAAAGTAAACTCACCTGATTTTTGGTTGCAACCAATAGGGTTAGCATAAGGAACTAGGGTAATATCGCCACGCAGCTTGAGTGATTTTAGCTGCTCAAGCAATTGATAAATTACTGCATTACCTTGTACTTCAGCGCCGTGCATATTTGCTTGTATATACACGTTTGGTCCCGTGTCATCGCCTTTTAAACGATACACAGGAATTGTTAGAGGTAGGCCGTTGGCAATCTCGCCAACCACAATATTCTCTTGGCTGATTAACTCTTTACTCATGGCGATTACCTTAAATAATAGCTGGCATCTTCAGCGCTACGAATGCACTCAATATTGCCTTGTTCAAGGATGTATTCAGCCGCTAATTCGTGACATAAAAAGTACGGCATACTTTCGGTAAAGCCGTAAGCGCCACATTGGCTGAATACCAACCAGTCTTGCTCATTTAAATCGCTCGCTAATTGGTGCTCACCTAAGCAATCAAGGGCGGTGCAAAGTGGCCCGTATAAAGTCATTGCCGCAGGCTCAGCCGTTGACTCGCGTAGTAAGGCCGCTGGAAAATCTTGGCTTGTTACAGCAGGGCGAAGTAAATGGTTAATACCACCTGATAAAATGACCTGTTGTTGATTGTAATTCTCTTTGCGCTCAACAACCGGTGTTGCGTAATGGCCGCATTCGCCCACCGCATAGCGGCCAAGTTCCATCCAAAGCTCTTTGACACCGGCATCTGCTTTAATAGCCGCCAGAGTCTCGATAAGTGCAGACCAATCGAGTCGGTTAGCATCTTGAGTATAAGGTATGCCTAAGCCACCCCCTAAATCGAGAATATTAAGGTTAATATTTAATGAGCTTGCTAGCTGTTGTAATGGCGCAATCATTGCGCGCCATAGCTCGGCGAGCTTGTCAGTACTTAGCATATTGCCCCATTGGAAAATATGCAGGCCATCAAAGTTAAGAGCTGGGTAATCACTTACAGTCAGTGCTTGCCACTCATCACAGCCCAAACCAAAAGGAGTAAGACTATCGCCGCCAAGTGGATTCTTTTCGCTGTCTGGCCAACGAAGTTGTACGCGCAATAGAACTTGCAGCTGACAATTTGCTTTTGTTGCTTGTTCGTTTAACCAGCGAACTTGGTTAATGCTCTCGGCCACAAAAGTACGTACGCCGCGAGCAATAAAATGTGAAATTTGTTTAGGACTCTTTGCAGGCCCTGTGTTGAGCACGCGCTCGCTATCGATGCCTTGAGCAAGCACTTGCTCAAGTTCACCTTTACTTGCAACATCAAAGTTAAACCCTGCGCTGTCTAAACATTGAATAATGCGAGACAGTGGGTTGGCCTTAACGGCATACCAAAGTTTCACATCGGTTTGCGCAGTCAGTTGATTTAAATGTGCAGTTAATTTATCTAAATCATAGATAAAAAATGGCGTATCAAGATGTGTTGAAACTTGTTCAACCGCTTGCTTGATGGGCGTGCTCAAAAAGCTCATTAACGTAAAACCTCTTCTAACAGTAATGATGCATCGCTTTGTTCATCACGGTATTTCACGATCAATGCACAAGACATGCTTAGACCATGCTCGCGAGCCCATGCATTTGAAGCAGGGCGAGAGCCTGGGATCACAATCGCGTTTTCTGGGATGGCTTCACCTTTGTCTAGCTGGCGCTCGTTAACGCAATCGTAGACAGGAATAGTTGCAGATAAGCGTACACCTGGCGCAAGTACAGCACCTTTTTTCACAACCACACCTTCAACAATAACGCAGCCTGCGCCGATGAATGCGTCATCTTCAATAACCACAGGGCTAGCGCCAATTGGCTCTAGTACACCACCTAATTGTACTGCAGCACTTAGGTGAACATTTTTACCCACTTGTGCGCATGAACCCACTAATGCGTGGCTATCGACCATAGTACCTTCGTCGATGAACGCGCCAATATTCACATATGCTGGTGGCATGATAATCGTGCCTTTGGCAACGTGTGCGCCACGGCGAACACTGCTACCACCTGGTACCATACGCACGCCTGCATCTGCTGCAAAGCCTTGTGGTGCTAAGTTGTGCTTATCAACAAAACCACCAGGGAACTCAGTATTAGTGCCGTTTTTAAAGGCTTCTAAAATGCCTTGTTTAACTTCAACATTGGCGTGCCAGTTGCCGTTCTCGTCTTGTGTTGCTGCGCGAACTGCGCCTGATTCTAAGTTGTTTAATAATTCTAACCAGCTCATGATAAAACCTGTTTTTAGTTCCAAGATAAAATTGTGTTGTTTGCGTGGGTGATGCTGTCTGTTTGCTCAAGCTCTAAATGCGTAAGCGGCGGACGTAAATGCGGGGTATTTATTTTACCTTGCAGGTGCATCAGTACTTTTACTGGGATTGGATTTGCCACAGCGAATAAACTTTGGATTGCTTGCGACCAATCGGTGAATAGATTTGGGTATTGACCACTTAAACTACGTTTAACAAACTCATGGGTTTGACTCGGCCAAGCATTCGCGGCAACCGAAACTAAGCCTTTTGCACCAGCTTGAGCAAAATATGGCATAAGTGCATCGTCGCCACTAAATATGGCCAGTGTTGGTGATGCCGTTCTAAAGCCTTCAAATTTGCTAATGTCGCCACTGGCTTCTTTTAAAGCCCAAAGATTTTTGTGCTCAGCAAGGTTTTTGATCACCTGTGGTGAAATCTCAACTGCGCTGCGTCCTGGTACGTTATACAACATACATGGGTGGTTACTTGCGTCTAGTAGGCTTTCAAACCAATGTGTTTGGCCAACAACCCCAGGTTTTGCATACAGAGGTGAACCTAACAGGTAGCCATGAATAGGTAGTTGGTTGCAGTATTCAACCCAAGCAATTTGTTGCTTAAGATTCATGCCGCCCACAGCAACCATGAGTGGGACACTTGGTGCTAATTGGCAAACATGTTCAACAATGGCTTGTTGCTCTTTGAGTGAAAGCGCCAGTCCTTCACCGGTACTGCCAAGCAATAAAATGCCATTATTTGCATCTTGCTGCTCCGCAACCAGTTGTTCAAGGGCCGTGTAATCGACCTCGCCAGATTCAGAAAATGGCGTGACAAGCGCTGTCCATAGTGGATAGTCGTTTAAATCAAAATTGTTGATCATCTCTCACGAACTTATAAGGTATTCGAAGAGTTTATGCGGGAGCATTTGAATGGAGCCGCATGTCGTCGTTCGAACAAGGTATAATTCGAAGAGCGAATGGGCTTAAAATAATAAAGACGCGACGGCCTTATTATACTAAGACCAGAAGCTCTCCACCAAACTAATCAATAGCGCTTTGCTATTGTTGGTGACAGTCGCTGGGATTCAGCCCAGTCGCCCGAAATAAGCACCTCACAAACGGTGTTACTTCTCGGCGTTAATTCCCCTTACGTATGATCAACAGAGTCTGTGCTCTTCCCATACGCTACCTGAATAACGCACCTCTTCCAGCCCTTTATGCTCGCTTTAAAGGTTAAAGCCAACATAGTTAAATAGGGTATTGGCGGCGATTAAAGCATTTTAGCCATCTAGGTGTCAAGGCGAAGAATTTGTTTTTTAGTGACCGATTTTGCAACATGGTTACGTATAAGCGTGTTTTTACGTACACTTAGCGTTAACCAAATAAATTGGAAAAATGATGGAAAAATTTAACGATATTTATCAGCGAGCCGTATCTCGAAAAGGCAGCGAAGAAATGCTGCATGCATTGTTATCAAACCCGCTCGATGATACTGATATTGCCAAAATGCATGACGATTTATGGTTAGAAGAGTTTACGCGTAAAGTCTTTCAAAGCGGTTTTTATTGGTCTGTTATCAATAATAAATGGGCTGGTTTTCGTGATGTGTTTTGGGATTTCAGCGTAGAAAAGTTGTTGATGATGCCGCCAGATATGCTTGAGCAAAAAGCCAGTGATGAGCGAATTGTTCGTAATTTTAAAAAAGTACAAACGATCCCTGAAAATGCGTACATGATCCACGAAGTTGCCGAGAAACATGGCAGTTTTAGCCAATTTATTGCAGATTGGCCAACTGACAATATTATTGGTTTGTGGGCCTATCTTAAAAAGCATGGTGCGCGTCTAGGGGGAAATACTGGCCCGTACGCTTTGCGAGCGCTTGGTAAAGATACTTTTTTGCTTTCTCGCGATGTAGAAGCCTACTTGCGTGCCCATGAGTTGATTGATGGCGGCTTACAAACTAAGAAATCGTTACAAGCAGCACAAGATTTTTTCAATGAATTACAACAGCAAAGCGGTTACAGCTTGCAGGCTCTAAGCCAACTAGTGGCCTATGGTGTAGGCGATAATCGTGTAGGTGTAGCAACACGTTAAGGACAGTTATGGAACTGCAAACCCGATACACAGATATTAGTGAACTGCTTGCTATTAAAGATATGCCGAGTGCCGTTGCTAAGCCACAATTACTGCTATTTAATGACAAGCTAGCTGATAATTTTGAAATTAAACACGACAGCGAATATTTAGCTAAATTACTATCTGGTTCAACAATAGATAAAGATGTTGCACCGGTTGCACTTGGTTACTCAGGTCATCAATTTGGTCATTTTTCACCGCGTCTTGGTGATGGTAGAGCGCATTTGCTTGGTGCTATTGCAGATAACAATGGCACATTGTGGGACTTACAGCTAAAAGGCGCAGGAGCAACTGTATTCTCTCGTGGTGGTGATGGTCGCTGTGCTATTGGTCCGGCTGTACGTGAGTACATCATGAGTGAGGCACTTCATGCGCTTGGTATCGCGACTACGCGTTGTTTAGCAGTGGTTACTACTGGTGAAACAGTGTATCGCCAGCCACCTCGCCCGGGTGCAGTTGTCACTCGTTTTGCTAAAAGCCATATTCGTGTTGGCTCATTTCAATACTTAGCTACACAAGGTGATATAGAAGGGTTAGAAAAGCTAGTCGACTACGCAATAAATTGCCACTTTCCTGACATTAGCGGTACGGGTGAGCAGCGTTATATTGAATTTTTAACCGCCGTGTTAGATAAGCAAATTGAGCTCGTTATCAGCTGGATGCGAATTGGCTTTATACATGGCGTGATGAATACCGATAATACCTTGATTAGCGGTGAAACCATTGATTATGGTCCTTGCGCGATGATGAATCAGTTTGACTTAGACACGGTGTTTAGTTCGATTGACCATCAAGGGCGCTATGCATTTGGTAATCAGCCGAACATTGCCAATTGGAATATTGCGCGTTTAGCTGAAAGCTTAATTCCTTTATTTACTGATCAAGATGCTGCCGTTGAGCAACTCTCACCGGTTGTGAATGGTTTTGCTGCTAAATTTAATGATGCATTTAATACTATGTGGCAGCAGAAATTAGGATTAGCAGGTCAGCAAGAAGGCGATAACGCTTTAGTTTCAGAGTTACTGGGGTTAATGAAGCAACACCAACTTGATTACACCAACACTTTCAATGCACTTACTGAATCTTTAGTGAAAGACTTTGTTATAGATTCTAATTTAAAAGAATGGGTTTCAAAATGGAGGCTCAGAACATCAGCTGAAAGTTACAGCACAATGCGAGCCGTTAATCCTGCAGTCATTCCGCGTAATCATAATATTGAAATGATCTTGGCTGAGTATGAAAAGGCCGGATCTAGTTTATCAATCAATGAGTTTTTAAAAGTCATTCAAAAACCATATGAGTATGAGGAAGAATTTGCGGCATGGTATCAACCTCCGAAGGAAGGTGATTGTAATTACCAAACTTTTTGTGGTACTTAAGGGTTAATCTTTATGGTTGATAACAATTGTAAATGCTCATTTTTTTAAATCTGAGTGTTCGTTGATTGAGCAAGTTAGCTGCCAGTGTTATGATTTATATCAATAAAATAGCACTAAAGTTTTGCTTTTTAACGAAAATTTACAAATAAAGTTGCTTTCAACTTGTTGATTTAAAAATAACCAATATAATAATGTAATTGGGAATGGACTTTTATCGGTTTTGAAGTCAGTAGATTAGGCTGAATCGGCTTTCACCTAATCATAACAAAGCGATCTAAAGGCATTGTTACGCAAAGTTATTTAGATAACCTATTATTTGGGTAATTGACTGAAATTACTCGGCAAGATTTTTGTTCTGTACCGAGTTCGTTAAGTTTTGATTAACTATTAGTCGACTACTCTGTTTAAACTGATTGAGCTGGTTTGACTTAGCTACAATTTTAATTGTGAAAATGGGAAGGAAACAATGAAATTAAAATCACTTACTATTGCTTTAGCACTTGCTGCAACTAGTGCTTCAAGCTTCGCTGCCGAAAAGCAAGGTTTCTACATCGGCGCATTTGGCGACTACTATGATAATTCTTGGGAAAATGTCCGCGACTACACTCCAGGTGGCCTTGATGTTGATGACTCTACAGGTTGGGGTTTAGAGCTAGGTTACCGTTTTAGTGATTACTGGAGCGCTCGTTTAGAATACGCTGATATGGACTTCGATTGGAAAGCTGATCTAAACGACGGTACTTCTGTTAGCGGTACTGAAAGTGGCAAACGTTACGGTATTGACGCTTTATATCACTTAGGTGGTGGTCCATTCTACGGTATTTTCGGCCTTAAAAATCTTGATGCGGTTGACGAAGATCTAATGTTCGCAAACGTAGGTGCTGGTTACCAACACTACTTCACAGATAACTTCGCGTTTAACGCTGAAACATCTTTATACCAAGGTCTTGACCGTGGTTACACAGATGTTGGCGCTAAATTAGGCCTAAGCTATATCTTTGGTGCGCAAAGCTCAGCTTCTGAGCCAGTTGAACCTGCTCCAACAGTTGTTCCTGTTGCGGTTGAGCCAGTTGATAGCGATGGCGATAACATCCCTGATGCTGATGACCAATGTGCAAACACGCCAATGACTGACGCTGTTGATGGTACTGGCTGTACATTATATGAAGATCGTGAAGTAACTAAGAGCTTACTAATCACGTTCCCTAACAACACGTCTAAAGTATCTCAACAATACTTAGATGATATTGACCGCGCTGCTAAGTTCTTAAAAGAGCACCCAGGTACTGACGTAGTACTTGAAGGTCACACTTCATCAGTAGGTAAAGCTGACTACAACAAGTGGTTATCTAAGAAACGTGCTGATGCTGTTGCTAAGAAACTAATCGAAGACGGTATTGACCCAATGCGTCTTACTACTGTTGGTTTAGGTGAAGAGCGCCTTAAAAACCCAGCAAATACGCCAGAAGCTCACGCTGAAAACCGTCGTGTTGAAGCGAAAGTATCTGTAATTGAGCGTGTAAAAGTAGAGCGTTAATCTAACTCTTTACGAAAATTTTAAAACCCAGCCTAGTGCTGGGTTTTTTCACTTCTAACACCTCTAAAGTAAGTAGATAGGAATGATTCTTAATAAATATTCATTTGAATAGCTTTTTTTTCTAGTACTATTCATGCTATTTATAGTGAATATTAAACTCCTTACTTACAGCATGGATTTTCATCTATACTTAAAAGCTTTATAATTAACCGTCAGAATACTATAAGTGCTGGGTCTTAATTGGTATTTAGCTTAATACTACCGAGTACTTTCACGTCACCAAGAGGGCAATATTGTGCTACAAGAATATCGTAAACACGTAGAAGAACGTGCCGCGTTAGGTATCGTACCAGCGCCATTAGATGCTCAGCAAACGGCTGATCTTATTGAATTAATCAAAAACCCACCGGCAGGCGAAGAAGAGTTTATCGTTGATCTTCTAGTTAACCGCGTACCACCGGGTGTTGATGATGCTGCTTACATCAAAGCAGGTTTCTTAGCTGCAGTTGCAAAAGGTGAAGCGAGCTCTCCACTTGTATCAAAAGAAAAAGCAGCTGAGCTACTTGGTACTATGCTAGGTGGTTACAACATCGCACCTATGATTGATCTTCTAGATGACGAAGCGTTAGCGCCGATCGTTGTTAAAGGTTTATCAAACACATTATTAATGTTCGATGCTTTCTATGATGTAGAAGAAAAAGCGAAAGCAGGTAACGAATTTGCTAAGCAAGTAATCGAATCTTGGGCAAATGCAGAATGGTTTGTAAACAAGCCTGCAGTTGCTGAAAAAATCTCAGTTACGGTATTCAAAGTAACTGGCGAAACAAATACTGATGACCTTTCTCCTGCTCCAGACGCATGGTCTCGCCCTGATATTCCACTACACGCTTTAGCAATGCTGAAGAACGAACGTGATGGTATCAATCCTGAAAAACCAGGTGAAGTTGGTCCAATCTCACAACTAGAAGAGCTTAAAACGAAAGGTTTACCTCTTGCATACGTTGGTGATGTAGTTGGTACGGGTTCTTCTCGTAAATCTGCAACAAACTCTGTACTTTGGTTCATGGGTGATGATATTCCTCACGTACCAAACAAACGCGTTGGTGGTGTATGTTTAGGTGGTAAAATCGCTCCTATTTTCTTCAACACAATGGAAGACTCTGGTGCATTACCAATCGAACTTCCTGTTGATGAGCTAAACATGGGTGACCAAATCGATATCTTCCCATACGAAGGTGTTGTTAAGCGTCACGGTACTGATGAAGTAATCTCTACTTTCTCACTTAAATCAGATGTAATTCTTGATGAAGTTCGTGCTGGTGGTCGTATTCCACTAATCATCGGTCGTGGTTTAACTGACAAAGCACGTGCATCACTAGGTATGGAAGCTGAAGATATCTTCCGCAAGCCTGCTCTTGTAACTGATTCTGGTAAAGGCTTCACATTAGCTCAGAAGATGGTTGGTAAAGCATGTAACATGCCTGGCGTACGTCCTGGCCAATACTGTGAGCCGAAAATGACAACTGTTGGTTCGCAAGATACAACAGGTCCTATGACGCGTGACGAACTTAAAGATCTAGCATGTTTAGGCTTCTCTGCAGATTTAACAATGCAGTCTTTCTGTCATACATCAGCTTATCCTAAGCCAATCGACGTAAACACTCACCACACACTTCCTGATTTCATCATGAACCGTGGCGGTGTATCACTTCGTCCAGGTGACGGTGTAATCCACTCATGGTTAAACCGTATGTTATTACCAGATACAGTAGGTACTGGTGGTGACTCTCATACTCGTTTCCCTCTAGGTATTTCATTCCCAGCGGGTTCAGGTGCGGTAGCATTCGCAGCAGCAACTGGTGTAATGCCTCTTGATATGCCTGAGTCAATCTTAGTACGTTTCAAAGGTGAAATGCAGCCAGGTATCACACTACGTGACCTAGTTCATGCTATCCCTTACTACGGTATTAAAGAAGGTCTTCTTACTGTTGAGAAGAAAGGTAAAATCAACGAATTCTCTGGTCGCGTACTAGAAATCGAAGGTGTTGAGCACTTAACTGTTGAGCAAGCTTTCGAACTTTCTGATGCATCAGCTGAGCGTTCAGCGGCAGGTTGTACTGTTAAGCTTTCTAAAGAGTCTATTGCTGAATACCTAGAGTCAAACATCGTAATGCTTAAGTGGATGATCTCTGAAGGTTACGGTGATGTTCGTACTATTGAGCGTCGTATCAATGCAATGCAAGAGTGGTTAGCTAATCCTGAACTTATGGAAGCTGACGCTGATGCAGAGTACAAGCATGTAATCGAAATCGATCTTGCAGACATCAAAGAGCCAATCCTTTGTGCTCCAAATGACCCAGATGATGCACGTCTTCTTTCTGACGTAACAGGCGAGAAAATCGATGAAGTATTCATCGGTTCTTGTATGACTAACATCGGTCACTTCCGTGCTGCAGGTAAACTACTAGATGGTTTCAGTGGTCGTATCCCAACTCAACTTTGGGTTGCACCACCAACGAAGATGGATAAAGACCAGCTTACTGATGAAGGTTACTACGGTATCTTTGGTCGCGTAGGTGCACGTATCGAAACTCCAGGGTGTTCACTATGTATGGGTAACCAAGCACGTGTTGCTGATAAAGCAACTGTAGTTTCTACCTCTACGCGTAACTTCCCTAACCGTCTAGGTACTGGCGCTAACGTATTCTTAGCATCAGCAGAGCTTGCAGCAGTAGCGGCAATCTTAGGTAAATTACCTACACCTGCTGAGTACCAAGAGTATGCAGATAAGATCAATGCAACTGCAGCTGATACTTATCGTTACCTGAACTTCCACCGTATGCCTCAATACACTAAAAAGGCAGACCAAGTGATCGTTCAGCAAGCTGTATAATTAGTAATAATTAAATTTACTAGTATAAAAGCCCGCACCTAGCGGGCTTTTTTATTAAGTTTTTGTTCAGTTTGGTTTGTAAAATTAATACATTTGTCTACACTGATTATTGTTAAAAGTTAACAGTTGTAACTTTGTGTTTAATGTTGTAACCAAGGAAGGCGGGCATCATTTCTTGGCTGCATAGATTTTGCAAATCAAGGAATTGAACAATGAAAGCACTTCTTCTTTTACTCCCCCTTAGTGGTTCGGCTCTTGCTGTTAACCCCTCTTTTAGTGAAGTTCGACTCGGTTTTGAAACGATTAGCTATAGTGAAACTCTTAATGATGTAGCAGGGTTTGGCAAGTTGAGCCAGTCAATTGATGTGACCAATCCCGCAATACGACAGATATCATACACAGGGATCGATGATGATTGGGGATTCTATATTGAAAGTGCTGCAACAATTTCTACTGAAATTGAAACTGAAACTTGGCATTTGGCAGAGTTTGGCGATATTCAAGAAAATGCATTTAAAACAAAAGCGAATGAGATCGGTTTTAAAGGTGCTTATAATTTTTCAAAAGCCATACAGTTTACTTTAGGCACTAAGTTTTTTACTTCTAGTTTTACACGCTCAAATTTTGCTTTTGTGCAACCAGGTGCGGCGGCATTTGATGAGGCACTGATTGCTATCTCAGATGATCCAGATAACCCCGCTCGTTTTACCTTACCGGGTATGAATAACGCGAACAATGTGGGCGACCAACAAGATTATAACTCCCAGCTACGCCCCGTGGTCTCTGTGTCAGAAGATCAAATGGGTATCTTGCTTACTTTAGGTGCCCGTTACGATAGTCGTTTAAAAGACAGTTTTAATAAGTACAGCTGGTATGCAGAAGCTGAATTGAGTACACCCATGTACTCTGAAATTCAAAATACTCAATTTGAAACAACTACATTAACCGACAGTTTTAATGGCTGGGGTGTGTTAGGACGAGTTGGGCTACGTTATCAAATAATGTCACATATTGCGTTAATGGGCGGTATTGATGCGCAATACAAATCTCGCGATATAGTGACTAAGAATCTTGAAAATGGTCAACGTCTGCGCGTACCTGAAGTCGAATATAGTAATGTGTCTTTTGCAGTTGGTTTGCAGTGGAGCTATTAATGAACAAGTTCGCCATAATTAGCTCATTACTTTTATTCTCTTTATCAGGATGTAAAACCATTGACTCGGTTCAGCAAGATTTAGGTTCTCTTGCGAGTAGTATTACAGGTGAAGAACAGGCGACCCCCGAACAAATACAGGCAGCCTATGAAAAAGCCCAAAGTGTTTTCCAAGAAGCACTGACAGCTTATAACCAAATAGATACGGAGAACTTAGCGCAATTTGATGAGGAGCGTGTAGCTAAGGCTCGTAAAGTATGGGCGGTGCTTGAGCCTGAGTTTAATGAACTGCGTTTAGCTCCTGAACATGCTTTAAAAAGTGCGTCACTGTTCTCATCTGATACGGTTGCAGATGAAGTCATGTCTCAAAGTCAGGAGGTCATTTCCTTGGTTACTGAAGCGCAGCTTGCCAAGCAAAGGATCACATCGGTTTTACAGCCAATTAGAGATGAATTCTCCATTTTAGATCAATTGGATGCTGAAACATCTTATGAAAAGCGTTATCGAGAGCTCGATAAGCAACATCAACAATTAAAGGAAATGCTCATTGACGGGCAAGAGCAGCAAGTTGCTGAGTATGTACCTAAGCTATTAGAGCAACTCATTGATTTAGAAAAAGACGCCGTTGTACAGTTTTATTTCTCTCAGTATATCGAAAAAATTTATGGGCTAGCTAACTCAAAAAAAGTCGATATATTTCCGACAGTTTATCAGGACGTTCGAAAACAATTAGAGCAAGGTGAAACATTTAGTAAAGCTAACTATCGTGAGTACGAGCAAATTAAACAACAAGCTGCTTTATTGTCATTACAAATCGATCGTATTAATAGTCTCTATGCTGAGTACTTAGCCCAAAAATCGGCTATTGATAAAGACACTGTTGAAGCGCACATGCTGAGTCTAGAAAGTGAAATTTATGCATTGACCATGGCTGCTGGTTTGGGTGATCTGAGAGGCCTCTCTTTTCAGGAGCAGCTTCAACAAGTAAGAAAAGCAATTAATTGAGTAAACCAAGAGCCACAGTTCGCTGTGGCTTTTTATCAAGTTTCCCTTTCTATGAGCAATTAAACTTGTCGTAAATTGTGCAACCTAAAACAGCCA
>NZ_JAKEVM010000074.1 GCF_022398475.1 Pseudoalteromonas shioyasakiensis
TTAAAGTATTTATATAACCTTATTGAAGAAATTAGTTATTCTTAAATTCGCCAACAACTTCATTAGAATGTTCTAGTAACTTACGACCTTGGCGGCTTGACTGTGTAAGAGCAATAAACAAAATATCAATGACAAAATCTTGTGCCGTACGCGCTAAGATTGACGATAAACGTACAGACTCGCCTTCAGCAACCGAATAAAGTTTTACATCAGCTGAGTCAGCAACAAGGCTACTACCAAATTTAGTCACTGAGATCACCGAGCTTGAGTTTTTCTTAGCTTGTTTAACAACTTCGGCAATTTCGCGAGTCATACCTGACTCACTTATCGCGATAACCAAATCACCTTTTGAAAACGTCGCAACATATGCAAGTTGTGCATGGCCATCTGGCTCTGCAATAGCTGGCATACCGAGTTTTTGTAATTTATAAGAAAAATCTTTTGCAACCAGTGCTGAGCCACCTAAACCACAAATTAAAATGCGCTTTGCAGATTTTAATAGCTCTACCGCTTTTTCGACAGCTGGTGCTTCGTTGAGGTTTTTGGTTTCGGTTAACACCGCCAATTTACTGCTTAATAGTTTTTCGGCGATTTGCTCTAGCGAGTCATTCAGAGTGATCTTGCCATGTAGCTTAGGTTCGCTGCTTTCATCGTTAAGTGCATCAATTACCGCAAGTTTAAAAGCAGGGAAGCCTTTATAACCTAACTTTTGCGAAAACTTCACCACACTTGATTGGCTTACACCAACCACTTTTGCTAGTTCAACCGATGATAAATTACGAATGGCATTCGCTGAATTTAACGTAAAGTCAGCAAGCTTAGCTTCGCTGCTCGATAGAGATTGGCGTAAGGCTTTAATTTTTACAAAAGTAGACATAGGGCTCACTTTGTTTGCTTAACTTAGTCAAAACGCAAAGCGATGGTTCTATTATAAACACAGGGCTTGGGCGCATTGTTTGCTTAACACGACGACTTATTTTTGTTTTAGCAGACCTAAGTTTGGAATATTTTTCTTAATTTAGATGGAATAATATAGTTTTATTCCATAATAGATACAACTCTAATTATTGAGATAGCTCTATTTTTAGTAACTTAGCGATAATGTATGCTTTTTATTCTTTAATTGTGAAATAAAATATTTTACATGTTAAGTGGGTGTTGCTACTGTATTGCTGAGAATCGTCAACGCTTAAATCATCAGGTATGAATCTGTTATGAGTTTTACCCCTTTGAAAACATTACTTAAACAGCTGTGTTATCTAAGTAGTGCGGCATTATTAGTAAGCTGTGCCAGTAATCCATATACCTACACACAATCAGCTAATTACAGCCACCGTGTTAAGTTTTTAGTGATGCATTACACCGCCATTGATTACGAAAAATCAATGCGTGCGCTCGTGGATGAAGGGGGCTTAAGTTCACATTATTTATTACCTGAATCAGGCGACCCGAGTTATCCAAAAGATGAATTAGAAATTACTCAGCTGGTTGATGAGAAAGATAGGGCATGGCACGCCGGACGCAGTTTTTGGCAAGGCCGAGAAGATTTAAATGATCATTCTATTGGTATTGAAATAGTGAATGTACCAACCTGTCATATTCCTGAGCAAGCAAACCTTGCGATGGAAAATGACGCAAGTAAGTTATGTATTTTTCCTGACTATGATGCTAAACAAATAGAGCTACTAATAAAGCTTAGTAAAGATATTCTTGCTCGTAACCCAGATATCGGGCCAACTCAAGTTGTTGGCCATTCTGATATTGCCCCAAGCCGTAAGAACGACCCAGGCCCGCGTTTTCCTTGGTATCAACTTTATAAAGCAGGTATCGGTGCGTGGTACGACAGCGACACCGTTGATAAATATTGGCAGTTATTTAGCGCATCAAAACCTTCAGTTGAATTAATGCAAAAAGCACTACGCAGTTACGGCTATGAGGTGATTGCAACGGGTCAGCTTGATTCGCAAACGCTAGATGCTCTAAGTGCCTTTCAAATGCACTTTTTACCTTGGCATGTAAGCGGTAATAGTGATGCCAGAAGTGCGGCTGTGCTATTTGCATTACTAGATAAGTACTTCCCTAAAAAGCTAGAGCGATTATTTAAAGAATATCAGCAGCAACAGCAAGCGGTTGAGCCTGCGCCAAAAACACTGGCTAATGCACAAGTGATAGCGCGTATTCCGGCTCTTGATCCAAGCAGTCGCGCGCTTGTTAACGACCGAGGCACATTTACTGCCTATAAAGGTCGCGGTGAGATCATCATTGACAACCAAGATGCAACCAGTGCTGATATTTTCATTAATGGTGAAAAAATTAATATTGCCTCACCATTAACAGCCGAAAAAATATATCAATACAGTTTGGCTAAACGCACCCGCGATGGCATAAACACGTATAAAGTAGAAAGTGTATTGCCTGAAGGGGCAAGCTTAACCTTACGTTTTCCTTACCCAACGCTTGATAAAAACAGCACTCAAAAGCGTTTTAGTGCTGTTGATGAATTAATTAATCAAGAGGTTAAAGAGGGCTTTCCGGGCGCGGTACTCGCCGTTGTTAAAGATGGCAAGTTGATTAAACTAAGCCATTATGGCGCGGCTAAAAAGTACCATGCTGATGGCAGTGAACTTGCAAGCCCACAAGCTATGCAAAACGATACCTTGTTTGATATAGCTTCAAACTCAAAAATGTTTGCCACTAATTTTGCGCTGATGAAGCTTGCCAGCGAAGGTAAACTCGACGTAGAAAAACCACTGTTTTATTACCTACCAGAATTTAGAGGCAGCGGCCGTGAACAGCGTTTAGTAAAAGATTTACTCACCCACAGTGCGGGTTACCCTGCGGTGGTTGATTTTCATCGTAAAGACAATAAATTTGGTGAGCGCTTTTTTTCTCAAAACAGCCTGCGTACTAAAAACCTACTGTTAACAGGTGTCCCTTTCGTGGCTGGTCGTAACGTAAAACACCTATATTCTGATATCGATTATATGTTGCTTGGTGTACTGGTAGAGCGTATTAGTGGTATGGCGCTCGATACCTATGTAGAAAGCCAAATTTATCAGCCGCTTGGTTTAACGCATACGGTTTATAACCCATTGCAAAAGGGTTTTTTATCTTCGCAAATTGCCGCCACTGAAATTAACGGCAACACCCGAGGTGGTCGCATCGAGTTTGAAAATATTCGAACCGATGTACTGCAAGGTGAAGTACATGATGAAAAAGCATTTTATGCTTTAGGTGGTGTAGCGGGGCATGCTGGGCTTTTTAGTACCGCCGGTGATTTGTCTGTGCTTATGCAGGTACTACTCAATGGTGGCGGCTACGACAACAAGCAAATTTTTACGCCACAAGTACTTGAGCAATTCACAAACTCCCAAGCAAGTGATGAGACTTATGGTTTAGGATGGCGTAGAGCGGGGCATCAAGCGCGTAAATGGCATTTTGGCCCTTATGCTAGCCCGCGGGCTTTTGGTCATACCGGCTGGACAGGGACTGTGACCGTTATTGACCCAGAGTATGACCTTGCTATTGTGCTATTAACCAATGCCCGTCATTCACCGATTGAAGGTTCGCAAGAAAATTACCAGTTTGTCGGCAAGCGTTTCGAAACAGGTAAGTATGGCTCTATTATCTCACTGATTTATGAGAGTATATTAAATCACTAGTCGAATTAAGTTGAGTTTGGTGGCAAAGCCATTAAGCTTAGCGAGTTTTCGCATAATAAAAATAAAATGTTGTTCTTAATTTAAAAGGGTTTTTATGTCTTGGTATTCAATTTTACCACCCTTGATTGCTATCTTAATTGTGTTTTGGCGCAAAGAAGTGATCATGGCGTTATTGGTCGCGGTTGCGTCGTCTGAGTTTTTGCTTGCTCTGAATGGTGAAGGTAATACCTTGTTTTTCACCTTTATCAACACTATTGAGCGAGTCATTGAGGTTGCCAGCTCCCCTGGTAATAGCCGCATCCTTATTTTTAGTATCTTAATAGGTGCTTTACTTGCCTATATTCGTGAATCTGGTGGTGTAGCCGCGACGGTTAATTTGCTGATGAACAAAGGGGTGGCTAAAAGTAAGCGCCAAGTGGGCTACTTAACCATGTTCTCAGGTATTGCGGTATTTATTGAATCGAACTTAAGCGTATTAACCTCGGGAATTTTATCGCGTGGTTTATTCGATAAGTTTAAGATGAGCCGAGCACGCCTTGCTTATATTATCGATAGTACCAGCGCACCTGTGTGTATTTTAATCTTGCTAAATGGATGGGGCGCATACGTACTGGGCCTTCTTGGCAACTACGAAATGGAAGAGTCTGCGGTTTCGGTGTTGTGGGGCAGTATTGGTTATAACTTTTACGCCATTATCACTTTACTTATCGTGTTCTACACCATCACCTTTGACAAGGTACATGGCCCATTAAAGCAAGCAGAAGAAAACCTAGAGCAACAAGAAACCGAACTAACAGAAGAAGTGAAAGGTTCAAAAGCACGTTACATGCTTGTGCCTCTAATTACCTTAATTGGTAGTATGGTTGGTTTTATGTTTTGGACTGGCGATGGCGATATTGCCAGCGGTAGTGGTTCTAAATCAGTGCTGTATGCAACTATTTTAGCCTGTGTTGTAGCTTACTTTTTAATGATTAGCTCGCGTGAATTTACACACCATAAGCTGGTAGATATTGGCTTTAAAGGAATGGGGGAGTTACTGCCATTAGTGTCTATTGTATTGCTATCACTTACTTTGGGTGCAAGCTTAAAAGACTTAGGTACCGGTGTGTTTGTTGCAGGCCTAGTAGGTGATTTCTTACCTATTTACTTGGTTGTGCCAGTGCTCTTTATTACAGGTGCGGTAATTTCATTTACCACAGGCACCTCATGGGGCACATTCGCAATACTTATTCCAATTGGTGTACCGCTCATTCAAGCATTAGGTTTACCACCTTCATTGGTTATTGCTGCTATTTTAGGTGGTGGTGTGTTTGGCGATCACTGCTCGCCAATCTCAGATACCAGCGCGGTATCGGCCATTGCATCAGGGTGTGATCTATTAACTCACGTAAAAACCCAAATGCCATACGCCTTATTCGGCGGCGCATTAACCTTCATTGCTTACCTAGTAACGAGTATTATTGTTTTATAAAAGCTTAAAGCTGTAAGTCTTAAGTTATAAGTAAAAAACCACAGAGAAGTCTGTGGTTTTTTATTGCTTGTAACGTAAGTCGTCATTTATGGCGACACATGTCGAATCACTTATAAAGTGACGGGCTAAAGCCCGACCTACAAGAGTATGGATTGAGGCCATCGTGGGAAATAAATTTCACGCCTAAGGTATTCCTTTACTCTTTCCCCTTGTAACTCGCTAACTTGTTTTAAATCTGAAAGCTATGTTTTCGGTACAACTTTATAAACACCGACACCATCAACACCTAGATATAGGTCACCATTAGGGTGTGTGGCTAGGCTACGGACGCGACCTACACCTTCAAATACTTTGCTGTGGCCTGTTACTTTGTCACCATCAAGTTTTACCAAAACAAGGTGGCCAAACTTCATCGAACCTACGGCAATTTGGCCTTGCCACTGTGGGTATTTATCGCTGGTGATAAATTCCATCCCAGAAGGGGCAATTGAAGGCACCCAATACCAATCAGGTTGTTCCATTCCTTCGCGACTAGTTTCGTCGGTAATTTTCGTACCAATGTAGTTGATCCCATAAGTGATCTCAGGCCAACCATAGTTTGCACCTGCTTTAACTATGTTGATTTCATCGCCGCCACGAGGGCCATGTTCATGGCTCCAAATAACTCCCGTCTCAGGGTGCATTGCCATACCTTGTGGGTTACGGTGTCCATACGAATAAATACTTTTGTGAGTTGTTTTATGGTTATAAAACGGGTTTGATTTAGGGATAGAGCCATCGCTATTGATACGGTGAATTTTGCCCGCATCATAGTCTAGACTTTGTGGGTGAACGTCTCTTTTGCCACGGTCGCCAATAGAGAAGTACAAGTAACCTTGTTTGTCGAACTCAATACGCGAACCATAGTGTTTTGTTGTTTTAATATTTGGCTCGCCATCAAACAATAATTGTTGATCGACAAGAGCCATATCTTTAAAGCGGGCACGCATAATCGAGGTGTTATAACCCTCACCATCGCCCTCATAGCCCGAGTACGAAAAATAAATCCAGCCATTGTCGGCAAAGTTCGGATCAAGCTCTATATCTAATAAACCCCCTTGACCTTCATCATGTACTTTAGGTGTGCCTTTAACTGCTTGCTCAACGAGTTTGCCATCACGAATCAATCTAAGCTCGCCACGTCGATCAGTAACGAGTAAGTCACGCTCGTTAAGCCAAGCCATACCCCAAGGAATTTGAATACCTTCGCTTACTAATTCTAGTTTGTAGTTATTAGCGCTGGCATCCAGAGGAATCTTTTGCTCCGGCTGAGCACACGCTTGCAAGCTCGACAAGCTAATTGAGGCAATGATTAAACTGTTAAACAAAGACCTTTTCATGGTAACTCCATAATATTTAAACACGATGTTATTAGCCTAGCTGGTTCAGCATTAAATTGTTATTAACATTAGAGCAATGTGCGATTATCGGTAGGAAAAGCGAGGTAAAGAGTGGAGTATTAGCTGTCAGTCGTCAGTCGTCAGCCGTCAGTTTGAAATCTCGTGGAAACCATCGCGCGAAATAAATTTCACGCCTACGCGGGGTAACCCCGCTGCTACCTAAAAACTTGCGACTTTACTCTTGTAACTCGCTAACTTGTTTTAAATCTGAGAGCTGACGGCTGAGAGCTGATGTCTCGTTGAACCATCGCGCGAAATAACTTTCACGCCTACGCGGGGTAAACCCGCTGCTATCTAAAAACTTGCGACTTTACTCTTGTAGCTCGCTAGCTTTTTTAAATCTGAAAGCTGATGGCTCGTTGAACCATCGCGCGAAATAAATTTCACGCCTACGGTACTCCTTTACTCTTTCCCCTTGTAACTCGCTAACTTGTTTTAAATCTGAGAGCTGACGGCTGACCGCTGTTTTCAAGCTTTACACTTTTCCGCTTCATGAGTCAGCTGTTTGAGTGCAATGATTTGGCCTTGTTTGTTTTGGTCTAGGGCTAGTAAGTCACCTTGGTGAATATGAGTATCTAGGGTGCCGTGTTTTTGTAGTTCTTCAAGGAGTGATTGTTTAATTTGTACTATGACATTTTGCTCGCAGTCGGCGATATACCAGTCATTGTCAATACTGACTAGACGGCCGGTGAAGCTGGTGCGGGCTTGGTGATTGGCTAATGCTTGTTGGTAGTTCGCATCTAGGTTTTGTTTTTGTTGTTTAAGATTACTCACATAGCTGCCTTTGGCGTCGAGTTCATGTACCTCAAGCCATTGATAATCAGATAAATCCACGGCATAAACATGGGTTAATTCACGGTTATTGTATTGCAGCATGACAAAGCCAAGAATCGCTAAAGCAGCAAAAACACCGGTCATTTGTAGGCCTAAAAAGCGCTGTGGTCTTGGTGTTGCCGACTGTGGCTTTTGCATGTGTGAAAGCTCGTCGCTGCTTAAGCTGTGCTGTGCTTTACGCTTTTGAAAATGTGCTTTTAAATCAGCATCGAGTTGCTCGTCGTTACGCTTCATGATGGCCTCCTAGTTGTTGTTTCAGGTTTTGACGGGCATATCGCAGCCGAGTTTTAATGGTCTCTGGGTTACTTTGTGTGATAGCAACAATATCTTCGAGACTAAAGCCTTCTTGTTGTAATGTCAGCGCTTCACGTTGTACAAAGCTAAGCGCCATAAGTGCTTTATCAAAGGCTTCATAGTCGTAGTGATAACTTGCATCCTGAGATTCAGAAAATAGTTGGTTGTCTTCTAATTCAACGAACTTTTGCTGCTTACGAAATTCATCAATTAATAAATTACGTGCTAACCGAAAAAGCCACGCTTTTGGCTTGTTTTGATCATTGTAAAAGTCGCGTTTATCAATAACTTTTAACCAGGTTTGTTGGCATATATCAAGGGCAAGATCTTTATCACTTTGTGTAACTAGGTAGTGATAAAGATCGTTCCCATATTGAGCAACGAGTTGGTTAAGGTAACGGTTGTCGCCCGTTTTGGCATACTGCGCCAAACAATCTGTGTTTGGCTTGTCAAATAACCATGTCTTGATGCTCATTAGCATAGGCAGTTATCCATCTATTTTAAAATCAAGTTGAACGCTTTGGTTTGTTTGTAATTGTGCCACACCTTCAACTACTTTAGGGCGATATTTCCAACGTTTAATTGCACGAATTGCTTCACGGTCAAATACCCGTTTAGGCTCGGCATCAATAATAACAGGGTCAATCACTTCGCCAGTCGGTGAAATGCTAAAGCTAATTTGTACCCAACCTTCAATGCCATCACGAGCTGCTACTGGAGGGTACTTAGGGTTTATACGCACAATTGGTGTCGCATCTCCTGTTGGTTGGTTAATGCTTTTGCTAAGCGTGTCGCCAATGTTATCGAATGTCATTGTTGGTGTTAAATCAGCTACTACAACGGTATCTGTCGTATCAATCGTTGGGCGTGGCGGTACTTTTGGTGGCATTTTAGCAACTGGCGGTGGCGGCAGTGTTTGCTTTACTTGCACTTTTGAGTCTTCCGGTACTTCATAAATTTCAACCGTGATATCTGGGCCTGTTTTAACATCGGCTCTTTGCTCAGCAGAAATTAAGTACTGCATAAATGCAAATGCTGCAAAGGTCATGACACCGCCGCCAAGAATTGCTGCGGTTGTCTTTAAAGCAGCATTGCTGTTATTCAAGCTTGCTGAGTTTAGTGGTAAAGTATGCATAGCCGTTCCTCTTTGGATAATTGCTTTCATAGCTAAAACGGCTGGCAAATAAAAAAGGGGTGAAATTTTTTTCACTTTTTATTTTTCACAAGTTTTTTAGGTTGTTATGAAACTTATTCAAATAGATAAAGCCCGTTACCGTAAACATTTAAATCAAGTAATTATTGCTTGTGTAATTGCTTTAGCCGTTGGCAGTTTAGCCATTTCACAAACGTTAATAGCGTTATTTCCTGACCCAAGCGGTAGCCATTTTCATTGGAACCTATTAGGTGTTGTTGTGTGTAGTTTGCTGGTGGGCTTTGTGCTTAATAAATACCGCAATCATGATTACATGACTGAAATAGTCTATGTGTGGGAGCTTAAAAAAGCGCTGAATAAAATCACCCGTAAAATGCCAAAGTTAAAAGCAGCAGGGCGTGAGGGCAATGCAGATGCTTTATTAGCAATTCATTACAGCTATGCGGGATCACGTTTGTTATGGCAGCTTGATGACAACACTATTACCATGGATGAGTTGGCAATTAAGCAGGCAGAGCTTGATAGTGTTGCAGATAAATACAACCTCTCGCTTGATGCAGAACGTTATGATGAGTCAATCTTAAAGCAATTTTAAGGACGAATAATGAAAAAGGTTTTGATTGTTTGCTTAGGCAATATTTGTCGTTCACCTACTGCAGAAGCGGTACTTCGTAGTCGTGCCAAGGCGCTGGGTGTCAATGTTATAGTTGATTCTGCTGGCACCATTGGTTACCACCAAGGTAATCCACCTGATTCACGTTCAAAAGCAGCAGCCGAAAAGCGCGGTTATAGTTTTAAAGGCATCTATTCACGACCTGTGACTCAAGCTGATTTTCATGAGTTTGACTTAATTCTCGCAGCCGACAAGCAAAATCTTGCTGATTTACAAGCCCAGTGTCCAGAGCACTTACAATATAAGCTGTCGCTGTTTTTAAGTCATGGTGATGCAGGGGAGAGTGAGATCCCAGATCCCTATTATGGTGGCGATCAAGGCTTTGAAAAAGTACTCGATTTAATTGAGGACGCAGCCGATAACCTGCTTAAAAAGCTATAAAAAGGGTCGCATTGCGACCCTGTTATTTATCTTTTTATTTTAAAGTCTAATTGCACACGAGAAGTTGCAGCAATGGCTTGACCATTTTCAAACTTAGGCGCATAACGCCATTTTTTCATTGCTTTTACTGCTTCTCTTTCAAATGCAGTACCACCTTCAGAGTCAACCACAGTTATATTGTCTACAAAGCCTGACGGGGTTACTTCAAATTCCATCACGACAATGCCGTCTTCCATACGTTGTGCTTTTGACATTGGATATTTCGGTGGCACACGGTACAACGGCTCTTGTTCTTGGCTTTCTTTCCAAGGCACCATTTTGGCAATCGCTAAGCAATGCTTGGTTGCTTCGTCGCTTTTACCTGTTTTTTCGTATAAGTGAACCAACTTCGAATGGGCGTTTAATTCGGTTTGATGATCAAAGTCTAGCTCTTGATCAAATACGCTAACTACGTGATTCAATCGCTCAATGGCGGTGCTGTATTTACGTTGGTTTTCTGCGAATGCGGCAACTAAAAAGTCAGCGCTAATACGATCGACAGCGTTATTTGGTAAGTTTTCTTGGTAGTACTTATCGGCTTCTTCAAGATACTCCTTCGCTGTGTAATAGCGCTCGCCAGTGCCTTTGTAAGCAAGGATACGAGCGGCGGTCATTTTTGCATCAGCAACTAGCTTGTCTGAGTTTTGTTTTTCAGCAATAGCAATGACATCATCAAGATATGTATCAGCGCGCTTAGCTGAGGGAGTTGATTCTGCCATGCCGATTAATGAGTCATACACTTGCATACTTTGCTTGCCGTGGTTTTTTTCAAGTATTTCGTAGGCTGTGCGATATAACTCAAAGCGTTGTTCTTGTTCGCTTTTAGCAAGGCTGTTTGCATAGTTAATAGCAAGATTGGCGGTGTTGTCGGCGCTTTCACCATAAATTTCTTTGCCAAGCTCAAACGCTTTTTTGGCAAGCTCACTACTGTCTTGCTTATTTTCTACAGCAGCGACATAAGCGCGGTAGGTGTCGTTAAATTCTTGGGTGGTCGTTTCATTGGCAATGCCTTGCTGACTAAATAGTAATGCAACGAATAATGCCAGAGAGCTCTTTTTCATAATATTCCTTATTATTTTGCCCAAAGAACAGGGGATTAATACTTGTAGATGATAATTATTATCATCATTAGGTGCAAGGTAGCAAATTACAGTCGATGTGTCACTGTTTGGCTTTAAGGTACGTGTTGCGATTCACTGGACTCTTGATTGGCAAACTTGGCAGGCTTAGTAGCAGGGCGCTGCAAATTAGCACGAAGGCTTTTTTCATAATATTCCCTATTATTGTTGTTTTTATTAACGGTTTGAAAAAGGTTTACTGCTTTATTGAGATTAAACTAATCTATTTTTTCGAATATCTACAAAGGTTTATTTATTAATTTATTTTATTTCAAAGGTCTAACTCTAAAAAGTAGAGCTTTTAAGGTGTTTTTTAGCGCCACTAAAGCGAGGCGCAAAGCTCGTATCTTGGGGTGGTTTGAGTGTATAATACTTGAATTGCTGGTAACTGCCTCAATATTAGTTATCACTCGTCGTATGTTGCATTCTTACAACCTTCAAGCTGTTGTAATCACATTTGCAGTATCGCATTTATTTTTTAATTTGGATTTGTCGTGGCGCAAGTAAGAGCAAGAGTCCAGCTGAATGTTGGCAAAAACAGTGATATCCCTGCAGAAATCGTATCTTTCAGTGGCTTAAATGATGGCCAAGAACATGTTGCTTTAGTGTTTAATCAAGCTGACACAGAGCAAGATGTCCCTTTAATTCGTATGCATTCAGAGTGTTTAACGGGCGATGTATTCCATTCATCACGTTGTGATTGTGGTGAGCAATTAAATGAGTGTATCGAGATGATGCACCAACAAGGCGGTATTTTACTGTATTTACGCCAAGAGGGCCGTGGCATTGGTTTATACAATAAAATTGATGCTTACGTATTACAGTCGCAAGGCATGAATACGTACGAAGCGAATAACCACTTGGGTTTTGCTGATGATTTACGTGACTTTTCAGACGCGGTATTAATGCTTGAAGCACTCAATCAAAAGCACGTTAAGCTAATGACTAATAACCCAAATAAGCTTAAAGCACTGCGTGATGCAGGGATTGAAGTTGATTCAGTGGTTGGCACTCATGCGCACATTAAGGCGGGTGTGGTAGGTAACCGAGCTTACCTCGAAACGAAAATCAAACATGGTTCGCACATGCTTGATATTAAAAAAATTAAAAAGCCTGAGTAAATTTCACTACAGGTGACTATAAACAAGTAGCGCACCCAGTTATACTCGGTGCGTTTTGTCGTTATTGAATGAGAAACTATGTCGATCGAAGTACGTATTTTTAAAGCTGATGCGGGCGTTAAATGGTTTAAAGCTGGATGGGAAATCTTTAAGCTGCAACCTTTGACTTTTATTTTAATGCATCTGCTAATCGTGATAATTAGCTTTTTGGCATTGCTACTACCTTTACTACAAGTTGTTGGTGCGTTTGTGACGCCATTTTTGATGGCGGGTTTTTATCAAGCTGTGTTAACAAAGCAGCAAGGCGGGACTGTCAGCCAAGCTGATATTTTTAAACCCTTTAGTAATAAGGGGAACCGTATAGGTTTAGTGCGTGTGGCTGTGTATCAGATGGCGGCAGGTATTTTATTGGCCTTACTGTCTAATTTCATTTTTGCAGATGCCTACGCAGTTATTTCGAGTCAGACTTTTGATCCACAAAACCAATCACATATTGCAGATTTATTGGCAACCATTTCAATGGGACAAGTTGCGGTATTCTTAGTGGCGATCTGTGTGTATTTAACCGCTTTTGCCTATGCAGTGCCTTTGGTTTATTTTCAAAAACAAAGCAATATGTTTCAGGTTTTAAAAACCTCATTCATGGTGTTTTACCATAATATGGCACCATTGAGTGTTTATGGCCTAATTTGCGCCGTTTTAATGGTGATCTGTATTCCTTTATCGTTTATTCCACTATTGGTTTTAATGCCAATTTGTTACATTAGCTTCTTCGTGTCTTTTCAGGCCATTTTTATGCCAGTTGTACCAAAAGGTGATGACCAAACAAAAGCACCTGAAGCGCCCTCACAATCAGGACGCTTTGACGCGTAATGGATGATAAAGAACAAAAGTTAAAAAATTACGTACTTTGGTTATTGTCTCGACAAGATTATTCGCGTCGGGATTTAACGCGAAAGTTACAGCAAAAAGAGGCGACGCCCGAGTTCACAGAGCGCTTGTTAGATTGGTGTGAATCACACAACTTTATTAACGAACAGCGCTATTGCGAAGGGTTTGTACGCCGCCATTTAGCTAAGTATCATGGTGTAAAACGCATTCAGAGCGAAGCAATGGCAAAAGGGATAGACCGAGCACTATTAGATAAGACGCTCGAGGAGTTCGAAGTCGATTGGTTCGAACTCGCAAAGGACGCATATTTAAAGAAGTTTTCAAATTCAGGTAAAGAACTCGACCAGAAAGAAAGAGCGAAACGTGTACGCTACTTGATGTATCGAGGCTTTAATTACGAACAAATTGATTTTGCAATGCAAGCACAGCAATAAACGGGTGAGATTTTCACATGCAGCATATGACTACCGCACAGATCAGGCAACAGTTCTTAGACTTTTTTGCCTCTAAACAACACCAAATTGTTCCTTCAAGCTCGCTGATCCCGGGTAACGATGCCACGTTATTATTCAATAACGCCGGTATGGTGCAATTTAAAGATGTATTTTTAGGTGCGGAAAGCCGCCCTTATTCACGTGCAACCAGCTCACAACGTTGTGTGCGTGCCGGTGGTAAACATAACGACCTTGAAAACGTAGGTTACACTGCACGTCACCATACATTCTTCGAAATGTTAGGTAACTTCAGCTTTGGTGATTACTTCAAGCAAGACGCAATCAAGTTTGCTTGGGAGTTTTTAACTGATGTTGTAAAACTACCTCAAGAAAAGCTACTTGTTACCATTTACCACGATGATGAAGAAGCCTTCAACATTTGGCATAAAGAAGTGGGTCTAAGTGAAGACCGTATTATTCGCATTGCAACCAGCGATAACTTCTGGTCAATGGGTGATACAGGTCCTTGTGGTCCATGTTCTGAAATCTTTTACGATCACGGTGAAGAAATTTGGGGTGGTCCTCCAGGTTCACCTGAAGAAGACGGTGACCGTTTCATCGAGATCTGGAACCTAGTATTTATGCAGTATAACCGCCATGCCGACGGTACAATGGAGCCGCTTCCTAAGCAGTCTGTTGATACAGGTATGGGTCTTGAGCGTATCTCTGCAATTTTACAAGGCGTGCACTCAAACTACGAAATCGATTTATTCCAAGCTCTTATTGCTGCTGCGGCTAAAGTAACAAACGCACAAGATTTAGATGATAAATCGTTACGCGTTGTGGCAGACCACATTCGTTCGTGTGCGTTCTTAGTATCTGACGGCGTTATGCCATCAAACGAAGGCCGTGGTTATGTACTACGTCGTATTATTCGTCGTGCCGTTCGTCATGGTAACAAGCTAGGCGCAAAAGGTGCATTCTTCTACAAGTTAGTTGCTGCACTAATTGAGCAAATGGGTCAAGCGTACCCAGAGCTTGCTAAGCAACAAGAAATTATTGAAAAAGTACTGCGTATCGAAGAAGAGCAGTTTGGTAAAACACTTGAGCGTGGTCTGGCTATTTTAGAAGAAAGCCTAACTGACATCGAAGGTGATGTGATCCCAGGTGACTTAGTATTCAAACTTTACGATACTTACGGTTTCCCAGCAGACTTAACGGCAGACGTGGCGCGTGAGCGTTTCATGACGATTGATGAGCACGGCTTCCAAGAGTGCATGGCTGTTCAGCGTAAGCAAGCACAGCAAGCTGGTAAGTTTGGTGCTGATTACAACCAACAACTTAAGTCTGAAAAACACACAGACTTTAAAGGTTACGATGCAGAGCATTACACAGGTACTGTGGTTGAGCTTTTCTCAGAAGGTCAATCGGTTTCTGTACTTGAAGATGGTCAAGAAGGTATCGCAATCTTAGACCGCACACCGTTTTATGCTGAATCAGGTGGTCAGGTTGGTGACACGGGTGTGTTAAAAGTTGCTGGCGGTGAGTTTGTAGTGACTAACACCACGAAACTTGGTAATGCATTTGCACACCATGGTCGTGTACAAGGCCGTATTGGTACAAACGATAAAGCAGAGGCAACAATTGATGCAGCACGTCGCGATAGCATCAAGAAAAACCACACTGCAACACACATTTTACATGAAACGTTACGTCAAATTTTAGGTGAGCACGTAAATCAAAAAGGTTCACTTGTTGACCCTGAGCGTTTACGTTTTGACTTCTCTCACTTTGAAGCGGTAACAAAAGACGAATTACGCCAAATCGAGCGCGCAGTAAACGATGAAATCCGTCGTAACTTTGCTCTTGAAACTGAGCTAATGGCTATCGAAGATGCTAAAGCAAAAGGTGCAATGGCATTATTCGGTGAAAAATACGACGACGAAGTGCGCGTAGTAACCATTGGTGACTACTCAATCGAGCTATGTGGTGGTACTCACGTTAAGCGTGCAGGTGATATTGGTTTATTTAAAATCGTATCAGAAAGCGGTATCGCAGCCGGTATCCGCCGTATTGAAGCGGTAACGGGTGCTGAAGCGGTTGCTTATGTAAGTGAGCAAGAGCAACAACTAAACGATGTTGCAGCACTAGTTAAAGGTGATAGCAGCACAGTACTTGAAAAAGTAACTGCGTTACTTGAGAAATCAAAAGGCCTAGAGAAGCAAATTGCACAGCTTAACGACAAGCTAGCAAGTGCGGCTGGTGCATCGTTACTTGACTCTGTTGTTGAAGTGAACGGTATTAAACTACTGGTTGCTGATGTTGCAGGTACTGAGTCTAAAGCACTTCGTGGCATGGTTGATGACCTGAAAACGAAGATTGGTTCAGGTGTTATTGCCCTTGGCGTAGCTAATGGCGACAAAGTAAGCCTAATTGCAGGTGTAACTAAAGACCTAACAGGTAAAGTGAAAGCCGGTGAGCTTGTAAATCACATGGCTGCACAAGTAGGCGGTAAGGGCGGTGGTCGTCCTGATATGGCGCAAGCAGGTGGTACTCAGCCAGAGAACCTAGCTGCAGCCTTAGAAAGTGTAACTGGTTGGTTATCTGAGCGTTCTTAACTACTAGTGGCACTTATCGTCCAAAAATTCGGTGGCACCTCAGTTGGCTCAATAGAGCGAATTGAGGCCGTCGCCGACCTTGTTGTAAAAACCAAGCAACAAGGCCATCAAGTTGTGGTGGTGCTCTCGGCGATGTCGGGAGAAACTAACCGTCTAATTGAACTCGCTAAACAAATCGATTCTCGACCCAGTGCTCGTGAGCTTGATGTATTGCTAACTACCGGTGAGCAAGTGTCAGTTTCTCTACTTGCAATGGCTATCATTAAACGTGGTCACTCAGCGGTAAGCTTACTTGCTGATCAGGTCAACATTCGCACCGATAACATGTTTGGTAAAGCGCGTATTGAAGAGGTTGCTGCGACTCGTCTTAAGCATGAACTTGAGCATAACCGTATTGCCATTATAGCGGGCTTTCAGGGCCGTGATATCGAAGGCAATATCACTACGCTTGGTCGCGGTGGTACTGATACCTCTGCGGTTGAGATTGCTGGCGCTATCAATGCCGACGAATGTCAAATTTACACCGATGTTGATGGGGTATACACCACCGACCCGCGCATTGAACCAAATGCGCGACGTATGAGCCATGTCACTTTCGAAGAAATGCTCGAAATGGCCAGTCTTGGGGCTAAGGTGCTGCATATTCGTAGTGTCGAAGCTGCAGGAAAATATAATATACCGCTCAGAGTGTTATCGAGTTTTAACCCGGATCAAGGGACCTTGATCAGTTTTGAGGAGCCGGATGTGCAAGCAAACATTGTGTCGGGTATCGCCTTTAATCGTGACGAAAGTTTGATTTACGTTAATGGTGTGCACCAAGGAACGGAAAACCTTGCAAAAATTTTGAAACTTTTTGCAGAATTCGGCATCGAAATAGATATGATTAATCAAGTTAATCATAACTTTGAAAAAATAGACTATGCTTTTACTGTGCACACGAATGATTTTGAGCAAGCGCTTGAAATTTTGACCAGTAACCAAGATGGTATCAGCGCAGAATCTATTAAAGGGATCAGCAATGTTGCCAAGGTGTCTGCAGTAGGTGTAGGGATGAAATCTCACTCTGGTGTGGCAAGTTTGTTTTTTAATGCCCTTGCCGATGAAAACATCAAAGTGATGCTTGTATCGACATCAGAAATTAAGATATCAGTTTTAATTGACGAAAAGTATTTAGAACTGGCTGTACGTGCGCTGCACAAAGTTTTTTTAACTGAAAATGAATAAGATCTAGAGTTTTTACTTACTTTTAAGTCTATATTTCATTAGAATGTTTTTGACGCGGAATCTTTTAATTTTTTGGAACATGGGAGCAAGAGAATGCTAATACTAACTCGTAGAGTAGGTGAAACCCTTATGATCGGTGACGAAGTAACAGTTACTGTTCTTGGTGTTAAAGGAAATCAAGTTCGCATTGGTGTAAATGCACCTAAAGATGTATCAGTACATCGTGAAGAAATCTACATGCGAATCCAAGCAGAGAAATCTAACCCAAATCCGGGCAACGTTTAATCAGCGACAGATATTTTTAAGAGCCACTCACTGAGTGGCTCTTTTATTTAGTTCTGCTGTCATTTCATCATTTAGCGCTTGTTTAGAAATATATTGCATACCGCGCTGAGCCTTTAAAATATAACCTCGCTCAGTTTCAATAATCTCACTAATTTGTTGCCAGCTTAATTGGTAGCTTTTATGCGGGTTTTCGGCTTTAACGCCTTCATCATCAAATACGACAGTCACTTCGCTACCCGATGCACGACTCATCATTTGTCTTGCGACCCACCATGGGCGTTTGTAGTAAAACGATAAGCACTCAACCACGGCAAGCATAATCATAAAGCTGCCTAAATAATGATTATCTAATTGATAAAAAGCTAATAAGCCTAAGGTTATTAATAATACCAATAGCGGGTATTTAGGCTTAGCTTGTGATGAATAAGGTAAAGACTCATCAAAGCATTCGTAATAATACGGTTTATCTAATTTGTAAGTTGTACTTAAAGTCATTTGTGGGCTCACTTAATTTGCTGGCGGCAGTTTAACATTGATAGAAAAAATCTTCCGTAGTTGGTTTTCATTTAGTTGTCATTGTGAGAGCTTAAGGTATGCGTATTTTAAAGGTGTAAGTTGTATGTTTGTTAGTTCAATGTCATTAGTACTTGCAATGACCACAAATACTTTTTTAGTTATGGGCGATATGCCATACACCCCGATTGATGAAATCAATCTCGCCAAAGACGGAAAAATTACCAAGGCAATCGCAGCAACACCTCATGGCTTTTTAATGCATCTTGGTGACATGAAATCGGGAGCGCTTGCTTGCACGAATGAACTTTTGCAAAGTAATAAAGCGTTATTAACGTCGTTGACCACACAGCCTTTTATTTATACCCCCGGTGATAATGAATGGACCGATTGCGACCGAGAAAAGCTATCGGTGCGCTTTGATGAGCTTGAACGGCTAAGCTTTGTTAAAGGCTTGATGTTCGACGATGCTTATACAAAAAAAGCACAGCAACTTCAGGGTTATGCAACCCAAGCTGAAATGCTAGAAAATGCCCGCTGGCAGTTTAATGGTATTGAGTTTCGTACCTTACATATACCGGGCACTTTTAATGGTCGCTCACAAATTTTAAAAAGTGATAAAAACGCTGCACTAGATGCCGCCGACAAGCGTGATAAGTACAACTTAACTTGGTTAAAACAAGCGCTTGTTCAACAAGACGCTAAGGCCTATGTATTTGGTTTTCAGGCTGATATTTACCACCCGACCAGTAAACCTGCTTGCAGTGAATCACAACGCTCTAATTGTGATGCATTTAAAATATACCGAGATGCCATCAGCGATTTCGCAAAGCACACCAATAAGCCTGTACTTGTAATGCATGGCGATACCGGCCCATATTGTCAGCAGCAGCTAGCGAGTAACTTAACGCGTTTAAATGTACCTGGCGACTTTGCTGTAAGTGATGTCGCAAAGGTGAGTTTTATCGACGGCCAGTGGCATATAGCGAGTGTAACGACAAACAAGCCTCTTACAATGGGTTGTAAGTAATATCGTAGGTTGGTTAGAGCGGAGCGAAACCCAACAAATTAATGAGTTTCTAGGGGAAAGAGTAAAGTTTCGAGTTTCTAGAGAAAGGAGCCATCAGCTTTCAGCCGTCAGCTATCAGATTAAAACCCAACAAGTTAGCGAGTTTGAGGCTCACGTAGGCGTGAAATTTATTTCGCGCGATGTTTCTTAAATCTACGTGTAAGTCGTAGGTCGGGCTTTAGCCCGTCAGGTATGAGTGATAAAACATGTGTCGCCATAAATGACGACCTACGTGACGTAGGGTAGAGCGGAGCTGAACCCAACAAGTTAGCGAGCTTCTAGGGGAAAGAAGTAAAGTTAGCGAGTTTGAGGCTCACGTAGGCGTGAAATTTATTTCGCGCGATGTTTCTTAAATCTACGTGTAAGTCGTAGGTCGGGCTTTAGCCCGTCAAGTATGAGTGATAAAACATGTGTCGCCATAAATGACGACCTACGTGACGTAGGTTAGAGCGGAGCTGAACCCAACAAGTTAGCGAGCTTCTAGGGGAAAGAGTAAAGTTAGCGAGTTTAAGGCTCACGTAGGCGTGAAATTTATTTCGCGCGATTTTCTCAATTAATACGGCTGTAAGTCGGGCTTTAGCCCATCAAGTATGAGTGATAAAACATGTGTCGCCATAAATGGCGACCTACGTGACGTAGGTAGAGCGGAGCGAAACCCAACAAGTTAACGGGTTTCTAGGGGAAAGAGTAAAGTTAGCAAGCTCCTTGACACAAGCAGCAGGCAGACTAGAGTTGCTAACTTGCTAACTTGCTAACTTGCTAACTTGCTAACTTGCTAACTTGCTAACTTGCTAACTTGCTAACTTGCTAACTTGCTAACTTGCTAACTTGCTAACTTGCATACACAAAAAAGCGGCACTTGGCCGCTCTTCTTAAGTAAGGTTGTTTTTAGCAGTTAGTTTCTTCTGCGTTAACACCTTCTTTTACTTCTTCACATGCATCTTCAACTGCATTTTGTGTATCAGTAATTGCTTCATCAATACGCTCACCTGCGTCTTCAGCAGAGTTGTCTTCACAACCCATGATGAATAAACCTGAAAATAGGGCGATAGTAGCGGCTTTTAAAGTTGAATTTTTCATAATGAAATTCCTTGTAAATTTAAAATAAAGTAAGTGGTTATCTGCTTTTAACTACTTAGGGACACTGCCTCTAAGTGCTCCTGATACCAGCGAAATAACTAGTAATACTAAAAATATAAAAAAGATAATCTTAGCGATGCCTGCAGCGGCTCCTGCGATACCGCCAAAACCTAACACTGCTGCGATTAACGCGATAACTAAAAAAGTAATTGTCCAGCGTAACATAGTGGTCTCCTTGGCTATTTAAATTTTCTTAAGTTCGATGTAACTAAAGCGAGTTCTGTGCCATAAGTTTTATTTTATATATTTCAAAGGGTTGAGTGTTTTTGTTGTTCTTGAGAGGGTTCATCATTTGGTAACTTTTACGAGTAAGCATGTAACTTATTCATAGTGATATTTTTTCATATTGAGCTGAATGAAGAAAAAGAGTATTTCTGTGATTATTGGTAAGACCAATTTAACTTTGTTGTAAGGTAATAGCTCTAACACCTTGTTGTGCGTGGTTTTTAGGCTTTTTACTATGATTGGTTAATAGCTGAACATATAACGTTTGGCTATATTGACTATTTATATCATCTATAACGGGGCTTTAAATGCGCTAATAGTAGGGTGTTAATTATATGTGCGTCATGTTATTTTAAATTTAATTGGTTTTACCAATTTACAATGGTGCTATACAAATGAATTTTGTTTGTTATTATTGGTGCATAATTATTT